>NZ_JBVVQZ010000034.1:0-41702 GCF_055811635.1 Mesorhizobium sp. WSM4806
TTGACGAGGCCTGAAGATTGGCCCTGTCAATTCCAGCAGGAATAGTTGTCGGCAAGCGAACTGCGGCAATGCTGCACGCGACAGGATTCGAACCTGTAACTTCGTGCCGCGGGCATGCCCATTAAGGTCGAAGCCACCACCCGAGACGGCGAACTCCGGATATCCGTGTCTAATGCCGGAGAGCCCATTCCGCACGAGACAAAGCAGCGCCTGTTCCAGCCGTTCTAGCGAGGGGCCCCGATCTAGCCCTCAAGGTCTCGGGCTGGGACTCTACATTGCTTCGCAGATCGCTCAGGCACATCGCGGCACACTGTCCGTGATCTCTGATGTTGACCAGACGGTGTTCACATTTGTGATGCCGATTTCCGTCGGCACGCGGCAGTGAGCTTGGCTAATCCCCAATAGAGATTGTCGAAAGTACGGCAACTGCTAGTTACTCCCGCCTATTAAAGCTGGGCAGCAGATTGCCGCGCCAAAATGTTGCGCAAATTCGAGACTTGCCATTGGCCGTTGCGCGCGGTTCGAACGCCTCGATTGTTCAGGGCGATTGCAGGCCACGCAGGCCGGTGATGCCGGACCGCTGGATGGAGGCGATGATCGGGAGCACGGTCTGGGCAAACCGGTTGGCTTCTTCGATCGACATCTTCCGACCCTTCGCCGCAGCTTCGGCGGTGTTGGTCGGACTACCGAGTCTTATGCCAGTGGTCTTGCGAGAGGCGAGGGCGGCCTTGGTCCGTTCCGAGATCAGCCGCCGTTCTTCTTCTGCCAACGCGGCGTAGAGGTGCAGCATGAATGGATCAGCGTCGGCGCCGAGTTCGGCAACGATGAACGGCACCCGTTGCACCATCAGTCCGGCATCGTAATGCGACCGGCCGAACAGCCGCAATGGGGGGTCGGAACTTCCAGTCAACTCTTACGCGGGAAGGTCTTAAAGGGTCGACTCGAGCCGTTTCGCGAACGGCAGCTTTTGAGACGGGCCACGAATGTCGCGAAATGGCGCTAATTGCTCGTTCCCATCGACGAGACGAATGGCAGCATTCCACCCGTCTCGGCCATTGGCGACAGCCAGCTGGTTGAGTTTTGACTCTAATGCCGCAGAATCTTGCTCAGGAAGGCGCGGCTGCGGTCGGTCTTGGGGTGCGAGAAGAATTCATCCGGCGTGCCGCTCTCGACGATGGCGCCGGCATCCATGAACACCACGCGCTGGGCGACCTTGCGGGCAAAGCCCATTTCGTGGGTCACCACCATCATGGTCATGCCCTCCTCGGCGACTGCGACCATGACATCGAGCACTTCCGAGATCATCTCAGGGTCGAGCGCCGAGGTCGGCTCGTCGAATAGCATGATCTTGGGGCGCATACCGAGGCAGCGGGCGATCGCGACGCGCTGCTGCTGGCCGCCGGAGAGTTGTGCGGGATAGGCATTGACCTTGTCGGCAAGGCCGACCTTGGCAAGCAGCTCGCGCCCGGCCTTCTCGGCCTCGGCGCGCGGGATCTTGCGGACATGGATCGGCGCCAGCGTCACGTTCTCGAGCGCTGTCTTGTGCGGGTAGAGGTTGAAGGACTGGAAGACGAAGCCGATCTCGGTGCGCAGCCGCGTCATGTTGGTGGCGGGGTCGCCGAGGCGCTGGCCGTCGACCACCAGGTCGCCGTCGCGGATCGTCTCCAGCCCGTTGATGCAGCGGATCAGCGTGCTCTTGCCCGAACCGCTCGGCCCGCAGACGACGACCACTTCGCGCGGCTCGACGCTGAGCGTGACGTCCTTGAGCACATTGAGCGCGCCGAACCATTTGTTGACGCCGCGAAACTCGATCATACCGGTACCATTTTTGCTGAGGTTCAACGTCACAACTGCACCTCGCCATGGGCCGCACCCATGCGCTGCTCAAGCCGGCGCGCCAGCAGGATCAGCGGATAACAGACGATGAAATAGCCGAGGCCGACGAGGAAGAAGACCAGCAGGCCGTTCGGCACGCGTTGCACAAGCAGCCAGCCGACGCGGGTGAGGTCGGTGAGCCCGATAGCCGAAACGACAGAGGAATCCTTGATCAACAGCACATATTGCCCGACCAGCGGCGGCAGCACGATGCGCATCGCCTGCGGCAGCACCACCTGGCGCATGCGCTGCCAGCGCGACAGACCGGACGCCAGCGCCGCCTCGACCTGGCCGGTCGGCACCGAGCGGATGCCGGCGACGACGATCTCGCAGATGAAGCAGGCGGCCAGATTGGTCAGCGCGATGATGCCGGCAGTGAAGGCGTCGAGCTCGATGCCGAGTTCCGGCAGGATGAAGAAGATCAGGAAGATCTGCACCAGGAACGGCGTGCCGCGGATCAGATCGACCCAGGCGCCGATCACGCCGCTGATCAGCCGGTTGCCGCCGGTCCGCAGGATGCCGAGGCCAAAGCCGATCAGCGTGCCCAGCACCAGGCTGACCAGCGACAGCATCACGGTCATGCCGAGGCCGCGCAGGGCGAGGGGATAGCTGCCGGCTATGCTTTGCAGCTGCTGCCAGATCATGTCCGTGCCCCCGCGAGGCCGAGCCAGCGCCCGGACAGCGCCGCCAGTCCCTTCAGCCCGTAATAGAGCAGCAGGTAGAAGGCGGCGATGGTGATGAAACCTTCCGCCGGCATGAAGCGGTCGGAGGCGAGCAATTGCCCGGCGCGCGTCAGTTCGGCGACCGCGATCAGCGACAGCAGGGCGGAATCCTTGACCAGCACAATCGCCTGGCCGAGCAGCGGCGGGATCGTCACCTTGAACGCCTGCGGCAGGATGACCAGTCGCATGCGCTGGACATAGGTCATCCCCGAAGCGACGCCGGCCTCGACCTGGCCGCGCGGGATCGACAGGATGCCGGCGCGGATGATCTCGGCGACATAGGCGCCGCTGTTCAGCGACAGAGCGAGGATGCCGACGACGAGCTCAGGCAGGATGATGCCGAGCCGCGGCAGGCCGAAATAGAGGAAATACAGCTGCGCCAGCAAGGGCGTGGCGCGCACCGCGTCGATATAGGCCTTGGCCGGCATGCGGAACAGCCGGCCGCGCTGCAGGTTCATGGCGGCGAGCACGATGCCGACGGCGAGCGCGCCGGCAAAGGCGAGGACAGACAGCCACACGGTCGTGACGAGGCCCTGCCCGAACAGGGGCAGATATTCGACGATGGTGCGGAAGCTGAAATTTTCGAGCATGGGCGGGGCGGTGAATAGTGAATAGTGAGTAGTGAATAGCTAATAGGGATTAGCGAATAGCGAGTAGTGAGTAGTGAGTAGTGAGTAGCGATTTACTATTCACTATTCACTACTGTCTATTCACTCTACTCAGTGATCCTTCTTCCAGTCGTCGGAATTAACCCAGTAGTCGAGGTTCTTCTGCAGGCGTCCGTCGAGGCTGACCTGATCGAGGAACAGGTTCATCCAGGTCAGCAGGTCCTGCTCGTCATAGCGCGTGGCGAAGGCCAGCGGCTCCTTCGATAGCATCTCCGGCATGATGGTAAAGCTGCCGGCAGGATAGGCGGTCGACTGGCCCTTGACCGCCGAGACGTCGTTGACGCCGCAATCGGCCTGGCCGTTGTTGACGGCGTCGAGCAGCAGTGGGCCGCCGCCCTTGTAGCTCTTGATGTCGGCGTCGGGGAACGCGTTCTTGGCCTCCTTCTCGCCGGTGGCGCCGAGCAGCACGGCGATCTTGGTGCCCTTGGCCTTGCAATCCTCGGTGGATTTGAACTTGCCGTCGGCCTTGGTGAAGACGGTGCTGCCGGTGTACATGTAAGGCTTGGTGAAGGCGACCTTCATCGCCCGCGCCAGCGTCGGCGTCATGTCGGCGACCAGAAGATCGGCCTTGCCCGACAGCAGCGCCGGGATCAGGCCGTCCCAATCGAAATCCAAAAAGGTGATCTTGACGCCCATTTCCTTGGCCATCAGTTCGGCAAGCTCGACCGAACTGCCGGTGCGCTCGCCTGCAGCGCCGACCAGCGAGAAGGGCGGTCCCTGCGTCTGCACGGCAACGCGCAATTCGCCGCGCTTGGTGATCTCGTCGAGCGTTCCGGCACTGGCCGCGGCAGTGAGGCCGGCGAGCGCAAGGCCTGCGATGAAAAGCTTGGCAATAATCATTGGGCATTCCTCCTTGTTGTCGTTTGTTATTTTCACTTTGTTGTTCCACCCCTTTGGGGGTGCTTTTTGAGCGGCAGCGCCGTTGCCGGCGGCGGCCACCGTTCGAAAATCCTTCAGTCCCAGTCGATCGTTTCGGATACGCGTATATCGCGTCTGGCCAGTTCATCGAGAAAGCGGCCGTCGGGCACATGCAACAGCGGGTTGAGCAGGCCGGGCTCGGTAATTTCGCCCCGCGCCAGCATCTGCGCCACGATGCTGGCGGGATAGCCGACGCCGAGGCTCATGCCGAACAGGCCGGAGGCGAGGTCGCGTTCGATGACCAGGTCCGACATCACCGTCTTGCGGCGGCCATGTTGGGTGCCGGTAAAGACATTGCGCATCACGCAAAGGTCCTTTTCGTCGGCGCCGTATTGCAGTTGCGGGCCGAGCAGCCGGCCGAGAAATTCACGTGGGCTGGCGCCAACGCCGGGCACCTTGTCTTCGGAGAGGAAGCCAAGCTCCTTCAGCGGCGCCCAGAACGCCGACCAACCCGGCCAGCGCAACGAATAGCGGCCGGAGCGCTGCAGCCCCTTGGCGGCAGCAAGCATGCCGGCATAATGCGGCGCATCGCCATTGGGGAAGGCTTCCAGCCTGCCGAGCCCGGCGATCTCGATCTGATGGATGAACGGATTATCGTGCTGGCAGCCAGCCGGCACCTCGACCCGTTGGCCGTTCTCGACCAGCACGCTGTCGCGGTTCTGGCTCATCAGAACCATGTCAAAATTCCAGCTCACCTTGTAGCATAGCGGCTTCGCCATTGCCTTCGGCTCGGGGATACCGCCGCAATAGGAATCGATCGCGGTGATGGCGTCGAATTGCCTTGCGGCGCGCGCGTAGAGCACAAGGTCGATGCCGGGGTCGAGCCCGCATTCGGTCATGATCGAAACGCCGGCCGCTTCCGCCGCCGGGTCGAGGTCGGCGATCGTCTTGCCGTAATTGGTGGTGACCAGCGGCGTGCGCGTCGTGATCGCGGCCTGCACCGCCTCGCGCATCAGCGGCTGCGGCAACAGATCGATGGCGGCGTCGACACCCGCCAGCACGCTCGCCAACACAGGGGCGATCGCGCCTTCGGGCACGACGAAACGCACGCGGGCAAGGTCGGTCAGGCCGCCAAGCCGGGCTGCCCCATTCGGCGCAGTATCGACGCAGACGACCTCTTCGACATCGGCGCTGGCGACGAGATCGGCGATCGCCGCCCGGCCTTGCAGGCCGAGGCCGCCGAGAACCGCGATCTTCATGGTATTTCCTTTCGCCCAGTATCGTCGCGCCCAGTTTCGTCGCGCTTGGTCTCGTCCGACCAGCAGCCTTCGGGCAGGCTGACCCATTTGTTGCAGGAGGCCATGACGACGAACGTCTCGCTGCGCACGACTTCGCCTGGCTCGCCGGCGCCGGGGATCAGTTCGCTGGTGACGCGATAGAGATCGGCGACATCGCCGGCCACCGTGACGTCGACGATGATGTCGAAACGTCCGGTGACCACCGAGGCCGAGTTCACGAAAGGCAGTTCGGCGATGCGCTGCGCCAGTTCCCGGGCGCGGCCGCGCCCCTGCGCATTGATGCCGACGATCGCCGAGATCAATTCTGGGCGCTCGGTCAGGTTGAGCAGCCCGACGATCTTGAGCAGGTTGCGGTCAAGCAGGTTGCGCAGCCGCATGCGCACCGTCGGCATGGAGACGGCCATCTTCTCGGCGAGGCGATTGACGCCAAGCTGCGCATCCTGCGACAGCAGCTTGACCAGTCGCCGGTCGGTCTGATCGAGATGTTCCCGCAAACACTCAGGCTTTCATAAATGGAAAGAATTTATCGAGTTTTCTTTCTGATATGAAAACAGCTTAGGGTGTATCTTTTTAAATCGCAAGAGCGTTCGGGCCGAGGGCATGCCGACTAACGCGGCTTCTCGATCCCCGGAATGCCGCGAATCCGCTCGGCAAGAAAATCGACCAGCAGCCGGACCCTGGCAATCCCCGCGCGTTCCGGGACGATCAGCATGCTCAGCGGAATGGGAGGCGGGGCGTAGTCCGGCAGGATCACTTCCAGCCGGCCGGCGGCGAGGAGATCATCGACAAGCCAGTGATGGGCAGGTGCGATGCCGCGCCCGGCGACGAGGGCTTCGCGCGCGGCCAGCCCATGGTCGACACGAAGTCGGCCGCCAAAGGGTACCGCATCGCGTTCGCCGCCCGGCCCCTGCAGGGCGAGCGTGTCGCTTCCCGCGATGTTCGACATCCGGATGCCTTCATGGCCAGGCAGATCCTGTGGAACGGCCGGTCTGCCCCGCGCCGCCAGATAGGCGGGCGCTGCCACCAGCAAGCGCCGGGACTGGCCGAGCGCCCGCAGTTTCATCGAGCTGTCGGTGAGCGGACCGAGGCGAAGCGCGATGTCGACGCCCTCCCGCACAAGGTCAATGCGGTCGTCGGTGAGGCTGAGATCGACCCCGATGTCGGGGTAGCGGTCCTGAAAGGCGAAGATCAGCCGGCTAACGTGCAAGACCCCGAGCGCCGCCGTGCAGGATATCCGGATCGTGCCGGCCGACGCGCCGCGCGTGCCCCGTGCCTCCTCGCCGGCCTGCTCGACGAGGCGCAGGATCTGGACGCTGTCGGCATAGTAACGGCTGCCTTCATCGGTCATCGTGACACGCCGGGTGGTCCTGCTGAGCAAGGGCACGCCGACGGCGTCTTCGAGCTCGCGCAAATGCCGTGTGACCGTCGACTGTCCAACCCCGAGCTCGCGCGCCACCGCCGACAGGCTGCCGCGCTCGGCGACGCGAACGAAGGTGCGCATGCGCTCGAGGGTCACATCAGATCTATCCATTATTCGGCATAATCATATGCATTGCCTGGATATAGCGGATCACCCCGGGGCTGGCTACCTTCAGCGTTCACTGTCCTTTTTCGGAGTTGATCCATGAAAGTCCTGCTTGTTTTTGCTCATCCTGAACTGCATTCGCTCAACGGCGCACTGCGTGACGTCGCCATCAGGGAACTCGAGGCCCAGGGCCATGAGGTGCGGGTGACTGACCTCTATGCCGATGACTGGAAAGCTGAGGTGGACCGTGCCGACTTTCCGTCGTGGCCGCCCGAGCAACGCTTCCTGCCAGCTGTGGCATCCAAAAAAGCTTTTGCGACCAACAGGTTAACGGAAGATGTTAGAGCAGAGATCGACAAGCTGCTGTGGGCCGACACGCTGATCCTCCAGTTCCCGCTGTGGTGGTACGCCATGCCGGCGATCCTCAAGGGCTGGGTCGATCGGGTGTACGCCTACGGCTTCGCCTATGGGGTCGGCGAGCATAGCGACAAGCGGTGGGGTGACCGCTTTGGCGAGGGAACGCTCGCCGGCAAGCGCGCGATGCTGATCGTGACCGCCGGCGGCTGGGAGGAGCATTATTCCGCCCGCGGCGTCAACGGCCCAATCGACGACCTGCTGTTCCCGATCAATCACGGGATCCTTTACTACCCGGGCTACGACGTGCTTCCGCCTTTCGTCGTCTACAGAGTGGATCGTTTTGGCGAGGCCGATTTCGAGCCTGTCGCGGAGCGGCTGCGCGAAAGGATGCGGACGCTCGAGACAACCCGGCCCATTCCTTACCGGCAGCAGAATGGCGGCGACTACCACATCCCGAGCATGCAGCTCCGCTCTGAACTGGGCGACCCGGGCGCCGCAGGGTTCGCGCTTCACCAGGATCGCGCAACCGCGAAATCGGCTACGCCGCGTTCGACTTTGCGGGACGTGGCCTGACGCAGCATCCCGAGAAGATCGGCAAGGCGCCCGAAGCCTACGGGATGAATCAACGACCGGCCCGGAAGATCGCAACCGCAGCAGCCGTCAGTGCGGCATTGCCGGATGCCGTAGTGCCGTCCGGAAGCGCCTTGCCGTCTTCCAGCCCGACGCGCGTCGACCAGTTGCGTTCCGCCGCCCGGTGCACGAACGGCCACACCGTGGCGTCGGCACCGTGCAGCAGGATGGCGCGACGCAGTCCGGCGCGGTCGAGCACGGCGGCGATGCCGTCGCAGGCTTCCAGCGCCGCGTCCAGCGCCTGCTCGGAAATCTCGATCAGGATACGCAGCACCTGGTTGCCATGGTCGAGGCGGACCAGGCGCTCGGCATCAGCGACGGAGGCGAGCCCGGCCTCGATACCGATGCCGCGCTGCCGCAGGCTTTGCATGACCTCGGGCGCGGCCTTCTCGCTCAGATTGACCGAGGCGTAGTCAGGCAATTCGCTCCAGCCGGCGATCGCGTCAAGTGTGCGCTCGTCGTCGTTCTCGATCCACGCGCCGGTCGACACGCCAATCAGCGTTCCCGGGCAGGCGCGGCGCAGCGCCAACACGGTCCGGTCCATCGTCGCCGGGGCAAGGCTTTCGCGGCCGTCGAGCCCGCGTGCATGGACATGCAGCTCGGCCGCACCGGCGGCCACGCAGGACGCGCCGTCACGCGCCATGGCTTCGGGATCAAGCGGCAGCTGCGGATGGAAATCGGCGCTGCGCGCGCCATTGATGCAGGTCTGGACAATCATGAGAGTGGTCCGGTTGAAGTGGACCAAGTGTAGCGCAGGATGGCGAAAACCGGAATCGGTTCGCGTCAGGAGAGTTGCTGCGGGAGGGACGTTTGCAGACGTTGGCGCTGCCCCTCATCCCCCTGCCGGGACCTTCTCCCCGTAGAACGGGGAGAAGGGGCTGGCTGCAACCTCGGGCGCTCTTTCTGCAACGTTGGTTTTTGGCGAAATCTCGGCGAAGGCTTCTTTCTCCCGGTTCTACGGGGAGAAATGCCTGGCAGGGCAATGAGGGGCAGCGCCGACATTGGCCCCTCTACCTCGAAAACTCGCTGCGCACGATGCCGTGGCGCTGCAGCTTGTCATAAAAGGTCTTGCGCGGAATCCCCAGCGCTTCGATGGTGCGCCTGACGTCGCCCTCGTTGCGGTTAAGCGTCTCGCGGATGATGTCGGCCTCGTAGCGCTCCAGCCGTTCCGGCAGTTTCATGGCGGCATCCGGCTGGGCTGGGGCAGGGGATGCCACTCCGGCGTCTTCCTCCAGTCCAAGCACGAAGCGTTCGGCGAAATGCGCGAGCTCGCGTACATTGCCAGGCCAGTCATGCTCCCTGAGATGGCGGTGCACCGCGGCCGGCACCGCCGGCAGCGGACGCCGGAAGCGGGCGGCGGCGCGCTCGGCGAAGTAGAAGAACAGCAGTGCGACGTCGTCGCGGCGCTCGCGCAGCGGCGGAATGGAGATCGTCACCACGTTGAGCCGGTAATAAAGATCCTCGCGGAAAGCGCCGCGCTGGCGCGGATCGCCGAGATCGACCTTGGCGGCCGCAACGACGCGCAGGTCGACCGGCCGCATTTCGTTGGTGCCAAGCGGGGTGACCTCGCGCATTTCCAGCACGCGCAGCATCTGCACCTGTGTCGAGACCGGCATGCTTTCGATCTCGTCGAGGAACAGCGTGCCGCCGCTGGCATGCTCGATACGGCCGATCCGCTTCTTCTGCGCCCCGGTGAAGGCGCCGGCCTCGTGGCCGAACAATTCGCTCTCGATGACCGTCTCGGGCAGCGTGCCGCAATTCAGCGCGACGAAATTGCCCTTGGCGCGGCGACTCCAGCGATGCAAAAGGCTGGCCACCACTTCCTTGCCGGAACCGGTTTCGCCTGTCACCAGCACGTCGACATCGGTGTCGGCGATCTGGCGCAGCGTGCGGCGCAGCCTTTCCATCGCCGGCGTCTGGCCGATCAGCGGCAGGCCGTCCTGCGCCTCTCCGGCCGCCTCGCGCAAGGCGCGGTTCTCCATCACCAGACGGCGCTTTTCCGCGGCGCGGCGCACGCTCTGCACCAGCCGGTCGGCGGCGAAGGGTTTGGTGATGAAGTCGTAGGCGCCGTCCTTGATCGCCTTGACGGCAACCGCGATGTCGCCATGCCCGGTCACGAGGATGACCGGAATGTCCGGGTCCAGCCGCAGGATGCGGTTGAAAAGCTGCAAGCCGTCAATCTCAGGCATGCGGATATCCGACACCACCACGCCGGCAAAACCGGTGTCGAGCCTGGCCAGCGCCTCGGCCGCCACCGAAAAAGCCGAGACCGAAAAGCCGGCAAGCTCCAGCGTCTGCGCGGTGGCCTTGAGGAGATCGCTGTCGTCATCGACCAAGATGACCGGCGCTGCGTCGTCGTTCGTCATGCTGCCTTGGCCACTATGCTGCTTTCAACAGATGGATGGCGAAGCGGGTGCCGCTGCCGTCGCTCGAAACCTCGATGCGTCCGCCGTAGTCGGCGACGATATCCTTCGAGATGACAAGGCCAAGACCGAGGCCTTTTTCCTTGGATGTATTGAACGGCGTGAACAGCGATTTGAGAATCCCTGGCGGAATGCCAGGTCCGTTATCGGACACGCCGACCGTCACGCCGTCCGCGGTCTCCTCGACCGAAACCCGAACATGAGCGTCGTTGCGGCCGTCCAGCGCTTCAAGCGCGTTCTGGAAGAGGTTGATCAGCACCTGTTCGAGCCGGACCCGGTTGCCCATGACCTTGAGGCTCGGCGGTGGCAGGTCGATCGCCAGTGCGTCGAGCCGGCCGGCAAAGCGGCTTCTCAACAGCACGACGGCGCCCTCGATGACACCGCGCAATGCGACAGGCTCAGCGGCGGTGCGGCCCTTGCGGGCAAAGGCTTTCAATTCTTCGGTGATGGTGCCGATGCGCTCGGTCAATGCTGCGATGGCGCCGAGGTTTTCCTCGGCGGGCGCGGTCTGCTTCCTGTCGAGGAAGACGCGGGCGTTGTCGGCATAGGCGCGTATGGTGGCAACCGGCTGGTTGATCTCATGGGCGACGCCGGCGGCGACCTGGCCGAGGATGGCGAGGCGGTTGGCCTGGACCAGATCCTGCTGCACCACCTGCAGCTTGGCTTCCGTGCTGCGATGGTCTGATATCTCGGCCTGCAGCCGATCGCGGGCACGGCTCAGATCCTCGGTTCGTTCGACGACGCGGCGCTCGAGTTCGGTGCGCGCCGCCTGTTCGGCGGCGATCCGCATTTGTCCCGACTGCCGGCGCCACAACAGATACGCAGCAAGGCCGAGCAACGGGACCAAGACGCCAAGCGTAAGGAGCCGCATTTCACGGGCCGCGGCGGCGATCGGCGCCTCGGCCGGAACGAGATAGTCGAGCCGCCAGGGGGTCGAAGCAACCGGGGCTGAAAGCCGAAGATATTCCGCGTCGCTGCCGCCGGGCGTCACCGCGTGGACGATGGATGTGTCCGGGCTGAGCGCCTGCGGGCGCGTGATCGGCAACGGCATCAGCGGTGCATCACCGAACTGCTGGCTGTTCTGGATGGCGGCAAGATCAGACCCGGCAAGCGGCGCCGTCGTCATGAAGCGCCAGGACCGCACGCTGGTGATCAGAACGATACCACGCTCGTCGCTGACATAGGCCGGGCGGTTCACCTCGTGCCAGTCGGCCTCGAGCTGATCGAACTCCGCCTTGACGACGACGACGCCCAGCGCTGCGGCAGCATCGCCGACGCGGCGCGAGATGTAGAGGCCTGGGCGTTTGCTGACATTGCCGAGCGCGAAATATTCGGCGGTTCCGGATTGCATCGCCGCGGAGAAATAGTCGCGGAACCGGTAGTCGTTGCCGACAAAGCTGATCGGGTCGCGCCAGTTGCTGGAGGCGATCGCCAGCCCGTCGGTGCCGATGACATAGAGTACTGAGGCCTTGGTGCCGGAGACCAGCCCTTCAAGCTTGCGATTCAGCACATCGATTGCAGCAGCACTTTTCTGCGCCAGCGCGTCGCGCACCTGCTGGTCTTCCGACAAAAGCAGGGGCAGGGCGCGCGGGCTTTCCAGAACGGCGCGCAATAGCGCGACCTTCAGATTGGCGTCGGTGCGGCCCTGCGCCGCCAGTCCCCTGAGCTCCGTGGTACGGCCATAGAGACCGGCGCCGTAAAGTGCGGCCGTTGCCGTCGCAAGGGCGATGGCCGCAAACAGCAGCCAGGCACGGCGCGCTCGCCTGCCGAGTTGCTCGGGCGTCGAAGGCAAGGCAGCGGCGGGGCGTTGCAGCATCGCCCATTTGTGCATGATTTCGCACAAAGCACAATTCGGCCATGCGAACATCCGCACTTTGTGAGGGCAAAGCCAAAAGTTTTAGTTCGAGGATACTCAACAAAATCAAATCGATAGCCTCTTAAGCGCAGTCTGGCACGGCAGTTGCAAACACGACTTCAGCGGTCACGAGGCTGCTGGGGGTCAAATGCAAACGCTCCGGGAGGTCGAGCTTTCGATCGGAGCACAATGGAGGACGTCATGCAGACAGCATTCGCTGCCGCCGCGCCGCGCGGCAAACTTCCGTTCTACCGGCATCTCTATGTGCAGGTGCTGGCGGCGATCGCCGCCGGCGTGCTGCTCGGCCACTTCTATCCCGAAACCGGCGAAGCGATGAAGCCGTTCGGCGACGCCTTCATCAAGCTGGTGAAGATGGTGATCGCACCGGTGATCTTCCTGACGGTGGCGACCGGCATCGCCGGCGTTTCCGACCTGCAGAAGGTGGGCCGCGTCGCCGGCAAGGCGATGATCTACTTCCTGGCATTCTCGACGCTGGCGCTTGTCGTCGGCCTCGTCGTCTCGAACGTCATCCAGCCGGGCGCCGGCATGCATATCGATCCGGCCACGCTCGATGCCACAAAGGTGGCGACCTACACCGAAAAAGCGCACGACACCAGCATCGTCGGTTTCCTGATGAACATCATCCCCGACACGATCACCGGCGCTTTCGCAAAGGGCGACATCCTGCAGGTGCTGTTCTTTTCGGTGCTGTTCGGGCTCGCTCTTGCCGCGGTCGGCGATCGCGGCCGCCCGGTCGTCGATTTCCTGCAGGCATTGACCACGCCGATCTTCCGCCTCGTCGCCATCCTGATGAAGGCCGCGCCGATCGGCGCTTTCGGCGCCATGGCCTTCACCATCGGCAAATACGGCATCGGCTCGATCGCCAACCTCGCCATGCTGATCGGCACATTCTACCTGACATCGCTGCTGTTCGTGCTGGTGGTGCTGGGCGCGGTCGCCCGCTACAACGGCTTCTCGATCCTGGCGCTGATCCGCTACGTCAAGGAAGAGCTGCTGCTGGTGCTCGGCACCTCGTCCTCGGAAGCGGCACTGCCGGGCCTGATGGCCAAGATGGAGCGCGCCGGCTGCAACCGCTCGGTGGTCGGGCTGGTCGTTCCAACCGGCTATTCCTTCAACCTCGACGGCACCAACATCTACATGACGCTGGCCGCGCTGTTCATCGCCCAGGCGACCGACACGCCGCTCACCCTCGGCGACCAGATCCTGCTGCTCGCCGTCGCCATGCTGAGCTCCAAGGGCGCCGCCGGCATCACCGGCGCCGGCTTCATCACGCTGGCCGCGACGCTCTCGGTCGTGCCCGCAGTGCCGGTCGCCGGCATGGCGCTAATCCTCGGCGTCGACCGCTTCATGTCGGAATGCCGGGCGCTGACCAACTTCATCGGCAATGCGGTGGCGACCGTGGTCGTGGCGCGCTGGGAAGGGGAACTCGACCAGACCAGGCTCGCTGCCGCGATGGCCGGCGACTTGCCTGAGGAAGCCGATCTGTCGCTACCGGGGCTGCAGGCTGCGTGACTGTTCAGGCCTGCCACCATACGGCCCGGAGCCGGTTCGCCGGCTCCGGGAAAGACCACCGGCCTTGTAAGCCGATGGTCGCAGGTCGTATCCTGCCGGTTGCCGCGCAATAGCGGCTGATAGCAGACCATCCCGTAAATCATTTGCTTACACTCAGTTGACTTGCGTAAGCAATGTGCTTACGTTTTGCATGATCAAATCGTTCAAACACAAGGCGCTGGCGGACCTCTTTCAAACCGGAGGAACCGGAAAGATCGACGCCAAGATGCACAAGCGCATCCTTGTCCGGCTTGACCGTCTGGAAGTCGCGGAAAGGCCGGAAGACATGAACATGCCGGGCTTCGACTTCCACGCTTTGAAAGGTTTCAGCCCGACCCGCTACACGGTGCATGTCAACGGGCCGTGGTGCATCACATTCGAGTTCGACGGCACTGATGTCGCCCGCGTCGATTTCGAACAATACATTGAGGCGGTCAGATTGGAGAAGTCGGATATGAGCGTGTATGAGCCGATTCGTCCGATGGAGCGCTGCCCAACCCACCCTGGAGCGCTGCTTGACGACATTATCCCGGCAACCGGAAAGACCAAGGTGGAAATCGCCAATCTGCTCGGAATCTCGCGCCAGCAGCTTTACGACATCATCCGCGAGAAGAAGCCGGTGTCGCCGGCCGTCGCCGCCCGCCTTGGGAAGATGTTCGGCGACGGCGCCGCGATCTGGCTCAGGATGCAGGCCGCGTATGATGCCTGGCACGCGGAGCGCGAAGTGGATGTCAGCGCCATTCCAACGCTGCATGCCGCCTGAGACGTAACAGGCTTGTGAGCCTTTGGTCTTGGCGTGGGGCTTGCTCCAGCCGCATTTGAAGGCCAGTATCCGCCATGCCTTCAAGGTGCCTGTCCGCTGCGGTCCCGACCTGATCGCGACCCAAGCCTTTCCGTCAGGCTCGGTTGTCGTGTCATCCGAGCCGAACCGTCGGAGCCCTTGCTGCCGTCGACCATGATCTCGGCGGCAGCTCTTGAAGGCAATGGCGGCCTCAGCATGAAGTCGCAAAAGCAAGAGACGTGACCCGTCCTGACGAAAGGCACGAGCCTTCTCCCAGGAATTCGTGGGACGCGCTTGAGGAGGAACCAGGCCCGCGCGCGGGTTTGCTGAAACCAAAGCAAGATGCGAGGTCAAATGCGATGCAGTCTGTCCCGAGGATTCCGGTATCCATCATCATCCCGAACTACAATTACGCGCGTTTCCTCAAACGCAGCATCGATAGCGCCCTCGAGCAGGACTACGCGGATGTCGAAGTCATCGTCGTCGATGATGCCTCGCAGGACAATTCCACGACAATCATGAAATCATATGGGGACAGGATCCTCGCCTGCCCGCGCGCGCAAAATGGCGGGCATGCGGCGGCGTTCAACACCGGGTTCGCGGCAAGCTCGGGCAAGATCGTCCTGTTCCTCGACGCCGACGATTTTCTTTATCCGACCGCCGTTTCCAGGATCGTCGACACCTGGGATGCGGCAACTGCCCAGGTGCAGTCAAGGCTGCATATCGTCGACGAACGACAACGCATCAAGGACGTCTTTCCGCCGCCCGAACTGCCCTTTGACAGCGGTGACGTCATGCCGAAACTCCTGCACAAGGGCCGCTATCAGACGACTGTGACCAGCGGGCTGGCCTTTGATCGCACAACCCTCGAATCGATCATGCCTATACCGGAGGCGGAGTTCCGCCAGGGCGCCGATGGCTACCTTGTAACGCTGGCGCCCATGTACGGACACGTCCAGTCCATCGACGAATGCGTCGGCGCCTACCGGATCCACGGCGCCAACCATTCGGTGTTCGGTGAAAAGCTCGCCGAGCGGGCACGCTGGCGGGTAACCCACGACTTCCGCCGCATGCAGGCGCTGTCGGACCAAGCCTCCGGGATCGGCCTGACCATCGTCCCGTCGGAGGCTGTCCGCCACGATCCGGTCCACCTGGAAGAGCGGCTGGCGTCGCTGTGCGCGGACAGGCGCCGGCACCCCGTGGCCAATGATTCCCGGCTGGCGCTTGGGGCGGCGGGCGCCGTCGCCAGCCTCGAAATGACCGCGTCGCTGCGCCGGCGCGCCGTCCTTGCCGCCTGGTTCCTGTCGGTCGGGGTGCTGCCGCGGAAACTGGCGACGGCGGTGCTGTCGTGGAAGCTCGACGCATCGTCTAGACCGGCATTCCTGAGCCGTCTGTCCAAGACCATTCGCCACGCAATGGGGTAGAAGACCGTCGCCCGAAGCGGAGCGCGTATCCGCTCGACAGTTGGCGGGACAGCGCCCCCCTCTGGCCTGCCGGCCATCTCCCCCACTTGGGGGGAGATCGGCAGCTTCGGCGACGGCTCCTTTCTTCGGCGGTAGTGATTGGCGAAAGCGGAGATGACGGCCAATTTCTCCCCAAGTGGGGGAGATGTCCGGTAGGACAGAGGGGGGCGCGAAGGATTGCCCACCTTTGACTTGATCTGTTTTCCGCTTCGCGCCTCACTGCCCCGCGCGCAGCCTGACCACGGCACTGCGCGCCGCCAGCACCAGCACCGTGATGATGATCAGGATCACCGAGAGGGCGGCGATCGCCGGGTCGATGTTGTCGCGCAGGCCCATCCACATCAGCCTGGGCAGCGTGATCGCGTTGACCGAGGTGATGAACAGGGTGACGCCGATCTCTTCCCAGGACAGCACGAAGGACAGCAGGGCGGCAGTGACGATGCCGAATTTGATGTTGGGCATGATGATGCGGGTGGCGCGTTCCCACACGGTGGCGCCGAGACCGCGCGCGGCAAGGTCGATGCGCCGGTCGAGCTGGCTGAGCGACACCAGGATCAGCACCGTGGCGAAGGGCACCGTCATCACCGCATGCGCCATGGCGACACCGAGCCAGGTGTCGTAGCCGAAGAACGAAGAGACGCCGGAGATCGAGGTCAGCAGGAAGTAGAGCGTGATCGCCGAGACCACCGGCGGCACCACCATCGGCAGCAGCACGAAGCCGACCAGCGCGGCGGTGAAGCGCGGCTGGAACATCCACACACCGAGGCTGAAGCACAGGGCCAGCACGGTGGAAAAGGCGCTGCTGACGACGCCGATCCTGATCGAGAGCAGGATCGAATTGATCCAGCGCGGATCCTCGATCAGCGCCCGGTAGTGGCGCAGCGACAATTCGCCGGACGGCATCGCCAGCATGCGGGTCGGCGTCAGCGACACCGGGATGACGGCGAGCAGCGGCAACAGCAGGAACAGCGCCACCAGTGCAGCGAGGATCAGCGAGACGGGGCCGGGGCGGTAGGTCGGCATCAGATCAGCTGCTTCGGTCTGACATAGCGGAACAGCAGCGCCATCAGCGTACCGACGAACAGCACCAGCACGACGCTGATCGCCGCCCCCAGCCCCCAATCCGGGCTCTGGAAGATGCGCAGATAGATCAGCTCGGCGACCATCACGCTGCGGCCGCCGCCAAGGATCGCCGGCGTCACGAAGAAGCCGAGCGAAAACACGAAGACGATGAGCGCCGAGCCGATGATGCCGGAGCGGGTCATCGGCACGAACACCGACCAGAAGGTGCGCATGCGGCTGGAGCCGAGCCCGCGCGCCGCCAGCAGCACGCGGTCGTCGAGGCTGCGCATCGAAGACGCCAGCGGGAACACGGCGAAGGGAATGAGGAAATGCGTCATGCCGACGATGACGCCGAATTCGTTGCGCACCAGCGTCAGCGGTTCCGAGATGAAGCCGATCGCTTGCAGCCAGGTGTTGAACAGGCCGCGATTGGAAAGCAGCGCCACCCAGCCGAAGGCGCGCGTCAGCACCGAGATCCAGAACGGCACCAGGATGCAGAACTCGGCGATGACCCGCTGCGCCGGCGTGCCGCGCACCCACACCACGGTGATGGCGTAGGCGGCGGCAACCGAAACGATCGTGACGATCGCAGCGATGCGCAGCGTGCGGACAAACACCGACTGCACCAGCGGGTCGCTAAGCAGTGTGCCATATTGCCCGAGCCCCGGCTTGGGCAGGGTGAAGCTCCAATTGACGACGCCGAAGAATGGCCAGGCATAGGCGGCGCCAAGGAACAGCAGCAGCGGCGCCATCAACAGCGCCGCGCCCATCCTGTCGGAGAGATATGCTTTCATCTCGGCCCGGTTATCCCGGTCTATCAGGCGGAGATGATCTTCGTGTATTCGTCGAGTGCGGCCCCGTAGTTCTTGGCGTACCACTCCATGTCGAGCGGGATCTGCTTCTTCATGTTTTCGGGGTCGACCGGGTTGATGCGCTTCTTGTCGGCGGGGATCAGCGCGTCGGTGGCCGGATTGGCCGGGCCCTGGCCGAGCTTGTCGAACATGATCAGCTGCTTTTGCGGATCCTGGGCGCTGGCGATGAACTTCATCGCTGCGTCCTTGCCGCCGGGATTGCCCTTGAGCACGGCGAGCGCGCCGGGCGAGATCAGGCCCTGGTCCCAGATGAACTTGATCTTGCCGCCGGAATCCTGCTCGATCAGCGAGGCTCGGGTCGACCAGACGATCGCCATCGAAGCCTCGCCGTCGAGCAGCACGCTCTGGCTCTCGGCGCCGCCGCCCCAATAGGCAACGACATTCTCCTTGAAGGCGGCGATCTTGTCGTGCGCGCGCTTGAGATCGAGCGGGTAGAGCGAGGCCGGCGCGATGCCGTCGGCGAGCAGTGCCGCTTCCCAGCTCGATACGCCCCATTTGTAGAGCGAGCGCTTGCCGGGGAATTTCGTCACGTCGAAGAAGTCGGCCATGCCGGTCGGTGCCTGGCTGCCGAATTTCTCGGAATCGTAGGCGATGACATAGGAGAAGAAATAGGTCGAGGCGGCGTGCTCCCAGCCGAAGCCAGGCCGCATCTTGTTCTTGTCGACGATCGAATAGTCGATCGGCTCGAGCATGCCCTGCGCGCCGAGTGTGATCGCCGAGAACGGGTCGACGTCGACCAGGTCCCAGGTCGGGGCGCCGCTCTTGAATTGTGCGGCGATCGCACCCTCGGTCGGACCGGAGCCGTCCATCTTGACGGTGATGCCGGTCTCCTTGGTGAAGGCCTGGCCATAGGCCGCGTCATAGGCGGTGATGGCGTCACCACCCCAGTTGACCAGCACCAGTTCCTTGGCTTGCGCGAAGGCGCCGGTCGAGCGCAGCAGCATCGGCGTGCCGGCCAGCACGAGCGCAGCCAGCTGCGTGAACTGCCGGCGCGAGATCTCGCCGCGCACCGCCCTGGCAGACAGTGTCTCGATGGCGTGTTTCCTGGTTTCGCTCATCTCTGAATTGTTTGTCATGTCAGTTCCCCTTTTTGTCGTTGATATTTCCCGAAAGCCGGCCTGGCGAATTTCAGCTTCGCCACGCCGATCGTCATTGTCCTCCGTCCGGAAGGAGGAAACCTTTTTCCGCAGGCCATGTCAGCCATACGGAATTGCCCTTGCTGAGTGCCGAAGCGGCGACCTCGTTCGGCACCGAGACCGTCACCTTGGCACCTTGGCGCGTCGTGAGATCGAGCCGCGTCGCAGCGCCGAGATAGGTCGAGGCGACCGCAGTCGCGGCGATGCCGTTCTCGCCGGCTGTCGCTTCGGGGGCGATCGACATGTATTCGGGCCGGATCGCCAGGATGGCGTTGCTGCCGACGGCGCTTGCATTGCCGCGCAGGGTGATGGTGCGGTCTTCGCACAGGCCGGTGGCGCCGTTGTCGGCGTTGCGCACGCCCTTCAGCAGCAGCATGTTGATCTCGCCGAGGAACTCGGCGACGAAGCGGTTGGCCGGCCGGTCGTAGACCTCGTCAGGCGCGCCGACCTGCAGCAACTTGCCGTGGTTGAAGATGGCGACGCGCGACGACAGTGCCAGCGCCTCGCTCTGATCATGGGTGACGAAGACGAAGGTGGTGCCGGTTTCCTGGTGCAGCCGCTTCATCTCGGCCTGCATCTGGCCGCGCAAGCCCTTGTCGAGCGCCGAGAACGGCTCGTCGAGCAAAAGCACACCCGGCTCGAACACCAGTGCGCGGGCCAGCGCCACGCGCTGCTGCTGGCCGCCGGACAATTGCGACGGCAGTTTCTTCTCGTGGCCCTTCAGCCCGACGCGCTCGACCATCTCACCGACGCGACGCTTGATCTCGGCCGCCGATTTCTTGCGCACCTTGAGCGGGAAGGCGATGTTGGCCTCGACGCTCATATGTGGGAACAGGGCATAGCCCTGGAACACCATGCCGGCGGCGCGCTGCTCGGCCGGCCGCTCGGTGATATCGACGCCGTCGCTGTAAAGGCGGCCGTCGGTCGGCTGCACGAAACCGGCAAGGATCATCAGGAAAGTGGTCTTGCCCGAACCCGACGGCCCGAGCAGGGTCAGGAACTCACCGCGGCCGATATCGAGCGTCAGATCGTCCAGCGCACGGAACGAGCCGAAGCTCTTGCCGATCCCGATTGCCTTGATCTCTGCGGCACGGCCGGGTTGCTGCATCCTGCCTTGTCCTCAATGCTGATTGAAATCGTAGGCAGGGCGGCGGCTCACCGCAACCGAATAGTTTTCGCCGCATCGGCAAATTTGATTCATCTATGGCGCCAATCTCCCCCTCGAGGGGGGAGATTAGCTAATCTCCGACAGTTTCGACCTCAGCCACCTCCCGAACGCCTCCAGCACCGGATGCGCCGCCTTGGCATGCTCGGAAACGAGAAAATAGGACCGTGGCGAACTGATTGCGATGTCGAAGGGGCGCACCAGCCGGCCTTCGCTCAGCGCCCGGCGGCTGGTCAACTCGTCGCCCATGGCGATGCCCTGGCCGGCGATGGCGGCCGAAAAAACCAGGTTCATGTCGGAAAAGAAGATGCCGCCCTCGGTGTCGGGATTTTCGACCTTCGACAGCGCCAGCCAGCGCGCCCAGTCCTCGGTGTCGCCGAGATGCAAGAGATTGGCGCGCAGCACGTCGGCCGGCTTGGAAAACCCGCCGATCTTGTTGAGTAGCGTCGGGCTGCACAGCGGCGTGAACGAGATCTCGCACAACAGCTCGACCGCGCGGTTCGGCCAGTTGCCGACGCCGAAGGCGATGAAGGCGTCGGCCTCGGCATTGCTGACGTCGTCCAGCCGCCGCGGCGTCAGGATGCGCAGCGCGACATCGGGGTACATCTGCCGGAATTCGCCGATGTGCGTGCACAGGAACAGCGAGGCGAAGCCCGGCGTGCAACTGACGCTGAACGAGCCGCCGACGCCGGTGCCGGCATGGCGCGTTACCGCATCGCCGAGCACCGTCAGCGCCTTGCGCACGTCACTGGCGTAACGCTGGCCGCGCGGCGTCAGCGCCACGCCCTTGCCGATGCGCTCGAGCAGGTCGAAGCCGAGATCGCGTTCGAGTAGCCGCAATTGGTGGCTGACCGCGCTGCGGGTCAGATGCAGTTCGTCGGCGGCGCGCCAGACGCTGCCGTGGCGGGCGAAACTGTCGAGGGCGCGCAGCGCCTGCGTCGAGGGAATCCTCAAGAGGTGAACCGAATTTGCATGAGCCGGGAAAACATATCACTTTTTGGCGAGGCGCTTCACTGCTTTCTTTGACCGATGGAGGATCCGGTGACGAACTCGGCTCAAGCGACCGCGCTTGCCTGTCTGGACGACATCCAGCCGTCGCTGTCGGCATGGACGCGGACGATCTTCGATTTCGGCGAGACCGCCTGGCGCGAATACCAGTCGGCCGCCTGGTATGTCGAGCGTCTCAAGCATGAGGGTTTTTCGGTCGAGGAAGGCTCCGGCGGGATGCCGACCGCCTTTTGCGCCCACTGGACCAACGGCGCCGGGCCGACGATCGGCATGTATGCCGAGTATGACGCGGTGCCGGGCAATTGCCAGGATGCGGCGACCGTCAAGCGACCGCGCCCGGGGCTCGGCGCTGAGGCCGGCGGCCACACCGATCCGCATTCCGGTCTCGGCGTTGCCAGCATGGGCGGGCTTTTGGCGACCAAGGCGGCGATGCAGCGCCACGGCATATCGGGCACGCTGCGCTTCACCGGCGAGCCGGCGGAGAAGGTGCGGGGGTCGAAGCCGATCCATGCCGGAAAAGGCTACTACGATGGCCTCGCCGGCATGATCTCCTTCCATCCCTTTTACATGCTGCCGCTCTGCAACACGGCGCGCTGGGACACGCATTGCGGCGCGGCCTATGCGATGATCTATCGCTTTGTGTGCGACGAACCCGAAAATTGGGTTCGCGCAAGCGATGGAGCGCCGATTCCGCAGGCGCATTCGGCGGTCAGGGCGCCCGGCGCCAACGACGCGCTTGTCATGATGTACATGGCGTCCAAGGCGCTGCGTGATTCCATGCTGCCGCATCAGGGCGGCTGGTCGATCAGCGAGGCGATCCTGACCGCGGGACAGGCGACCGCCGACAATCTGCCGGCGGGTCTGGCCGAGATCCAGTACATGATCCGCGTGCCGACGCTTGCCATGGCCGAGCAGGTCACCGCCATGCTCGACCGCAACGCGGAGGCCGCCGCGAAGATGAGCGGCTGCCGCCATGAGCGGCACTGGGTGTCGAAGTCGCGGCCGGGGCTTCCCAACCATGCCATGGCGGGTATTGCCTACGATGCGCTGTCGACGGTCGGGCCGCCGCGCTGGGACGAGGCGGCCAAGGCGATTGCCCGCGAAATCCAGGTCAATGCCGGCGGCGCGGCGAGTGACGAGCCGTTTATCGCCGAGTTGGAGCAGCTGATTGCGCCTGAGGAGGCGGAGGCGATGCTGCGCCGCGACTTGCCGCCGTCGCAGCTGAATTCCACCTCCGACGATTACACCGACATGTCGTGGCAGACGCCGACGGCGCGGTTCTATGTCGCCCGGCCGGCGCTGCGGTCCGAGAACGGCCAGGCGTATCCGTCCTGGGCGATGAACGCGCTGGGCGGCATTTCCGCCACCATCGATCCGATGGTTACCTGCGCCGCGAAGACGATCGCGTTGGCAGCACTTCGCCTGCTCGAAGACAAGGCGGCCCGCGACGCGGCGATGGACGAATTCGTCGCCCGCACCGGCGGCGGCATTGGTGGCAGCACTTGGCTGGCGCCGCTTTGCGACTATGACCCGCCAATCCATTTCCGCTGGCCGGAATATGTCACCACCCCGCGCGGACGGGACTGGTGGATACCAAGTAACCCGCAAGCCGCGTGATCACCCAAGCCAGGAGAACCCCATGACCGTTCATGACCGCATCGTAGCAGAACCGTTTTCACTGCAGCGCCGCAATCCGGCCGGCGGCACCAAGCCGCTGACCGCCTGGGGCTTTGCCAACGAGACCGATGTCCTGACCGACGTGCTGCTCGGCTCGCCGAATTTCCTGCGCCACCTCTCGACCAGCTCGTTGTCGCGCAAACATCTGCGCGAGGCGCCGTGCAACGTCCAGATCGCGCAGGCGCAGCACAAGGATCTGGTCGCTGCTTACGAACATTTCGGCGTCAACATCCACTGGCACGAGCCGACGCCGGAACTGCCGATGCAGGTCTATTCACGCGATTCCAGCGTCATGACGCCGTATGGCGCCATCATCACCGCGATGTCCCAATGGTGGCGGCGTGGCGAGAACTATGCGGCGATCCGCACCTATGAGAAGCTCGGCATTCCGATCTACGACATGGTCACGGCGGGCACTTTCGAGGGCGGCGACTTCAACGTCATCGAGGACGGCGTGGTGCTGATCGGCTGCGGCGGCGCACGCACCCAGGAGGAGGGCGCTCGCCAGGTCCAGGCCTGGTTCGACAAGGAGGGCTGGGAAACCCGCATCGCCTTCATCGACGAATATTATGTCCATATCGATCTGATGGTGGTGCCGATCGCCGAGAAACTGACCGCCGTCTGCCTCGCCTGCACCGAGCCGGGCATCGTCGACTGGCTGAAGGGCAAGGGCCACGAGATCATCGACGTGCCGTTCCAGGACACGATGGCGCTCGGCTGCAACTTCATGTCGCTGGGCAAGGACCGGGTGATCGCGCCGACATCCAGCCAGACGCTGATCGGCCAGCTCAAGGCGCGCGGCTTCGAAGTGGCGGCGGTCGACATGAGCGAGGTCTCGAAGACCGGCGGCGGCATCCACTGCATGGCGCAGGCGCTGAAGCGTGTGCCGGCCTGAGGGACCGCCCTTTAGCCCGGCCGCTTCCGCGAAAGCGCCATTGTCAGCAACGTCGATCCCGCCTGGCTCGCGGCACGCCTACAGCACGATGAGCTTTCCCTTGCGCAGACGCTTGGCGCAACGATAGGCGAGATCGGCGGCGACCATGTCTTCCATGGCAATGCCCATCGCCTTGTAGGTGGTGATCTGTTGATCCGAAACACGGCCCGGCGCGCGGTCGAGCAGCATGGCGCCAAGCTCAGTGCCGAAATCCGGGTCGAAGCCGGCAAGCTCGCAAGAACCGACCGGGGTCGGTTCGAACGCATCCCTGGTCTCGACAAAAAGACTGGATTTGCCGATGAGCTCGATCGGCATTTCACCGCCGGGTGGTGCCACCCCGACCGACGAGACGTGCGTGCCCGGCCGAACCCAGTCTGCCTCGATCACCGGCTCGTAGGAATGCGTCGCCAGGCACACCACGTCGGAACTGCGCACTGCCGCCTCGAGGTCGGCGACCGCCACCACCGACGGATGCAGCCGGGCAAGCGCTGCCGCATCGTCGAAGCTCTTCGAAGCGACCCGGATTTCGGCAAAGTCGCGCACCAGCGGCAACAGATGCAGGTGCTGGTTGGCCTGCACGCCGGCGCCGACCACTGTCGCTATCCTGGCGTCCCGGCGCGCGAGCGCGCGCACCGACAGCACGGCGGAGCCGGAGGTTCGCACCGCGGTTATGAAGGTGCCGTCCATGATGCAGACCGGCAGGCCGGACAGCGGATCGAACAGGCTGATGGTGGCGAGGTGGCTGGGCAGGTTCTTGGCCAAATTGCCTTCGAAGACGTTGACGACCTTGACGGTCAGGTTCATGCCCTCCATCCAGGCCGGCATGGCGAGGCTGTAGCCGGCCCCTGGGATGTTGAGCTGTGGTCGGGGTGGATTGACGACCTTGCCTTGTGACAGCGCCTTGAAGCCGTCTTCCAGAACATCGAGAAGCTGGCTGAGATCGATGCACGCCATCACGTCGACTTCGCTCAGCACCAGGATCTCGGTCGCTCCCTTGCTGATTTCCGCCGCACTCCTGCCGGCTGGGCTGAACGCTTCCTTGGTCATCTTGCACTCCTTTTGTTTGTCGAAATCGGCTCACCACGTTTGCTTTGAGTGGGTGAGGGAAGCGCAGGCTATTGCGAGGTTTTATCTGATGAAATACGTTGATTTTGATATGTCTGCGTGAAATCAGCACACAAATCCCTGAGATAGAGTGGATTGTGAAAATGGACGACCTCGACCAGATAGACCGCAGCCTGCTCCGGCTGCTGCAGGAGGATGGGCGCCGGACGACGCTTGATCTTGCCGGGCGTGTCGGGCTGTCGCCGACCGGAGCCAGCCAGCGGGTGAAGCGCCTGTTCCGCGACGGGTTCATCACCGCGGTCAGGGCGGTGCTCGATCCGCGCAAGGTCGGCCGGGGAACGCTGGTGTTCATCGAGGTCCGGCTTGACCACACGGCGCCGCATGTCTTTGACCGTTTCGCCGAAGCCGTGGCGAAGGCCCCGGAGGTTCTGGAGTGCCATATGGTGGTAGGCGGTTTCGATTATCTGGTGAAGGCGCGGATCGCCGATATGGCGGTGTTCAAGGATTTCCTGCAGCGGGTCATCCTGCCACTGCCCGGCGTGCGCGAAACGCACACCTTCGCCTCCATCGCCGATGTCAAGCCGAACGCCCTCTTGCCGGTGTGATCAGTGGAGGAGGGGAACGCTGTTCAGGGCGACCTGCACGCATCTTCGCCATCCTGTCGCTCCCTGGCGCGCCTTCCGGTGCAGAGATGCCGGAGACCGGCTCTAGCCTTGCGCGGTCAGCAGGTTCGCATCGCGGGCCAGCCGCCACGCACCATCAGCCTCCTTGCGCAGGAGCGTCAGCGTATATCCCGATTGACGCACCGGCTTCCCGTTCGGCGGCGTTGCGGTCATATCGATACGACCGCGCATGAAGGCCCAGTCGCCAAGAAGCTGTAGTTCAACGATCTCGTTCGTGCCGTCGACATGAACGCCGGCCATCTCCTGCGCGGCTGCCGCGAAGATCTCCTTGTCGAAGGGCTCCCGGCCGGGAACCATGAAGATCGCGTCGTCCGTCATCAAGCTGAGGACGGTCGCGGTGTCTCCACGCTTGCTCGCATCCATCCACGTCTCGACCAGCTTTCGGATTGCTCTTTCGTCGTCCGTCATCCGTTGCCTCCCTGGCTTCTCGCCGTCATCGATACCGCACGGCGCTCCTCCATCGCCGCAACATAGGGCTCAGATCGCTCTCGTCATCGATTGCAGGGTTTTATCGACGTCACGCTGCGTGGGATGGTCCGTGAAACGGCAGGTCCGCGCGCTCTATGCCTATCTCCAACCGCCCGAGGCGGTGATGCGCTCGCCGGTCAGCCAGGATGCGTCGTCGGAGGCGAGGAACACCGCGATGCGGGCGATGTCGTCGGGCTGGCCGAAGCGGCCGAGCGGGGTCATGGCGATGACCTGCTTCTCGAACTCGCTGCCGACGATGCCGATCCGCTGCAGGCCTTCGGTGTCGACGCCGCCAGGCGCGATGGCGTTGACGCGGATGTTGCGGGCGCCGAGCTCTCTCGACATGGAGAGCGTGATCGAATCCACTGCGCCCTTGGTGGCGGCGTAGACCAGCGAGTTCGGCTGCGGGTTGAGGCTGGCGACCGAGCTTATGTTGATGACGCTGCCGCCTCCGGCGCCGAAATGGTTCACCGCTTCCCGGATGGTCAGGATGGTGCCCAGCACATTGGTGTCGAACTCACGGTGGAATTCGGCCTCGGTCACCGCTTCCAGCGGCTCGAATGCGAAGACGCCGGCATTGTTGACCAGGATGTCCACCGCGCCGAACGACGATTTGGCGGCCTCGAACAGGCGGCGCACGTCGGCCACTTGCGACACGTCGCCATGGACGGCAACGGCTCGGCCGCCTGCGTCCTTGATCTCGGCAACGACGCGGTCCGCACCTTCCCTCGACGAGGCATAGTTGACGACCACGGCGGCACCGGCCGCCGCAAGACCCTTGGCGATGCCGGCGCCGATACCCTTGGAGGCGCCGGTGACGATGGCGACCTTGCCGTTCAGCTTGCTCATCAAATCTCTCCTTTATCGATGATGAGCGGTATTTAATGGTGATCGGATAGCGTATTTAGGATCACCTCGATCGGTTCTTTCGTGCCTGGAATTCTTGAATGACCACCATCCTCGAAAGGACCGCCGGTCTCGTCGCCTTCGTGCGCACGGTCGATGCCGGCTCGTTCCATGCCGCCAGCCGGCTGGTCGGCTCCAGCCCGTCGGCGGTGTCGAAGAGCGTGGCGCGGCTCGAGCGGCGGCTGGGCGTGCGGCTGATCCAGCGCTCGACGCGCCGGCTGGCACTGACCAGCGAAGGCCTCGCCTATTACGAGCGGGTCGCGCCTTTGCTCAGAGCGCTGGACGATGCCGAGGACATCGTCCAGATGGCGGATACCGCGCGCGGCCTGCTGCGCGTCACGGCATCCGTCGAACTCGGGCGCGGCCTGATTGCCTCATGGGCACAAGCATTCCTGGCGCAGCACGGCGAACTGAAACTCGAGCTCAGCGTCACCGACCGTCACGCCGACCTGATCCGCGAAGGTTATGATGTAGCGGTGCGCATGGGGACGCTGTCGGACACCCGGCTCATCGCGCGCAAAGTCGCCAATCTGCCGATCGTGCTGGTGGCCTCGCCGGCCTATGTCGAACGGCGCGGCCGGCCGGCATCGGTCGAGGCGTTGCAGAGCCACGACTCCGTCCGCTATCAGATGGCCGGGCGGCCTTATCCGGTCACCTTCGCCGACGGCGCGGTGATCGTGCCGAACGGGCGGCTCGATACGGACGACGGCGGCGCCATCCGGCAAGCGGCGCTGGCCGGAGCCGGCATCGCGCATCTGATGCAGTTTGCCGTGCAGGACGATCTCGACACCGGCCGTCTGGTCCGCATTCTGCCCGAGGTGGCGATGCCGACTATGCCGGTGCACATCGTCCATGCGTATGGGCGACAGCTACCGGTCCGCGCCCGGCTGATCGTCGAGTTCCTGGCGGGCCGGATGGCGGCGCTGACGCGATAGGGCGGGAGCTCCGTGGCAAAGACAGCGGCGCTTCGTCGATGGCCATGTGGTAGCCTTTGAGCGTCGCTGCGTTGAAGTTGAATATTAAGCGTTGGCGCGGCGCGACGTAACGAGAATACCTGTCATCGAGCTAAAACGTAATCTCCACCGAAGCGGCGCTGCGGTTGGCCGGCCCGTGAAAGACGGCCTCGATGTTGTTGCCGTCGGGATCGAGCAGGAAGGCGGCATAGTAGCCGGGATGGTAGTGCTGCCGCTCGCCGGGTGCGCCATTGTCCGTGCCGCCGCCATCGAGGCCGGCCTTGTAGAAGGCGTCGACCATCGCGCGGTCCTTTGCCTGGAAGGCAAGGTGGTGGCGCCCCGTCAGTTGCCCGCTGGCCGCCCGGCTGTCGATGCTGGAGACGAACAGCTCGTCGGCCCAGAAATAATCCTCGGCGCTGCCGCCGATCGGAATATCGAGCACCTTGAAAACCGCCTCGTAGAAGCGGCGGCTGGCCTTGAGATCCCTGACCACCAGCTGGACGTGGTCGATGAGACGGCCGCGATGAAGTTCCATGCCTGACAGCTCCTGATCGCCAGGTTGGAAATCTAGCTCAGGACGGTGCACGGTCAATGCAATGGAGCAATTGAATGGCGCGATTTCCTGACTGGATAAAAAATGCAACCGGATTGTAGGATTCGAAATGTCGTCATCGTCCTTCGGACGCAAGCGGTGTGACGAAGCTTGAAAGAAGTCGCGCCGTGTCCAAACGATCTCGGGAGAAAAGTATGAGCCTTTCCTATCGTTGGGTCATCGTCGCGGCAGGTGCTGTGATGACCTGTGTCGCCCTCGGGGCGATGTTCTCGCTGGCGATCTTCCTCGAACCGATGGCGCTCGACACAGATTGGTCGCGCGCCGGCATATCGAGCGCTATGACGCTGAACTTCCTGGTAATGGGCCTTGGCGGCTTCGCCTGGGGCGCCATTTACGATCGCTACGGCGCCCGCATCGTGGTGATGACAGGTGCGTTGCTGCTCGGGCTGGCGCTGGTGCTGGCCAGCCGCACCGGCTCGCTGCTTGTCTTCCAGATCACCTATGGCGTGCTCGTCGGCCTCGCGGCAAGCGCCTTCTTCGCGCCGATGATCGCGCTGACCGCCGCTTGGTTCGACACCAATCGCAGCTTGGCCGTTTCCCTGGTCTCGGCGGGCATGGGCGTGGCGCCGATGACGATCTCGCCCTTCGCGCAATGGCTGATCACGGCCTATGACTGGCGCACCGCCATGTTCGTCATCGGCGTCGCGGCATGGGCGCTGCTGGTGCCGGCCGCATTGCTGGTGCGCCAGCCGCCCAAGCCTGCCGCTGAAGACGCCGCCGCCGATATTGCCGCCAACGATACCGGCATGTCGGTTCCACAGGCGCTGCGCTCGCCGCAATTCATCGTTCTGGCACTGACCTTCTTTGCCTGCTGCGCGGCGCATTCCGGACCGATCTTTCACATGGTCAGCTATGCCATGCTGTGCGGCATAGCGCCGATGGCGGCGGTCAGCATCTACAGCATCGAGGGCCTGGCGGGCTTAGGCGGCAGGCTTCTATACGGCGTGCTTGCCGACCGGCTGGGGGTCAAGCCGGTGCTGATTACCGGTCTGGCGATACAGTCCGTGGTCATCGCAGCCTATCTTGCGGTCAGCGAGCTTGGTCAATTCTACACGCTCGCCGTCATCTTCGGCGCCACCTATGGCGGCGTGATGCCGCTCTATGCGGTGCTGGCGCGCGAATATTTCGGCCAGCGCATCCTCGGCACGGTGTTTGGTGCCGTCACCATGCTGTCCAGCATCGGCATGGCCTTCGGCCCGCTCGCCGGCGGCATGGTGTTCGATGCCTATGCCAGCTATTCCTGGCTGTTCATCGGCTCGGCCCTTGTCGGGCTCGGCGCGGTGGCGGTGGCGGTCGCCTTCCCGCGGCTGCCGCGCAGGGAATTGCAACCGGCGTAGGGTTGGTGAAGAGAGGACGCAGGGGGTCGAACGTGGACATCGGCTATGTCAGCTTTTGACCCCCAAGCTGCGAGGCGTTCATCGGCAGCGATAGGAGCCGGGTCAAGACTGTGCAGGATCCATCTCCCTTTATTACGATCATGATGCAACGCAGCGCATTCACGTCCAAATGTCGATTGCCGCTAGGCTGAGGTTCGGACGAAAACCGTCAAAGAATGGCAAAAGGGCTTTTTCATGGATCGTGCGCCGCGCACTCACGCGACTATTTCAGGTCCGTTAACATTTTGTGTTTTCGGCGCAGCATTTTTTTCCTATCCTCCGTCCAGGGCTTTGCGCATTCGATTGCGTGAAGAACTGGCGTGAGGATCCCAAAAATGCCGCAGGCAAAGCGAGTCTTGGTGACGGGGGGCGCAGGTTTTCTGGGATCGTTCTTATGCGAGCGGTTGCTTGCTGAAGGCCACGAGCTTGTATGCGTCGACAATTTCTTCACAGGAAGTCGGAGAAACGTCTCGCATTTGCTCGACAACAGATCCTTTGAGATCATTCGCCAGGACGTGACATTTCCGCTCTACGTAGAAGTTGATGAAATATACAACCTTGCTTGCCCGGCAAGCCCGGTCCACTATCAGTTCGATCCGGTCCAGACGACAAAGACCAACGTCCATGGGGCGATCAATATGCTGGGACTCGCCAAGCGGGTTCGCGCAAAGATCCTTCAGGCGTCCACGTCTGAAGTCTACGGAAATCCCGAGATTCACCCGCAGACCGAGGACTATTGGGGCAGGGTAAACCCGATAGGTCCCCGTTCCTGTTACGACGAAGGCAAGCGGTGTGCCGAAACCCTGTTTTTCGACTATTGGCGGCAAGACAGGCTGCGGATCAAGGTAGCGCGCATCTTCAACACTTACGGTCCGAGGATGCGTCCGGACGACGGCCGTGTCATTTCCAACTTCATCGTGCAGGCACTGCAAAACAAGCCGATAACCGTGTACGGCACCGGCGAGCAGACACGCTCATTTTGCTACGTCGACGATCTCATCGACGGTCTGGTTCGCCTGATGAACACGGCCGACGATATTACCGGCCCGATCAATCTCGGCAACCCGGTCGAATTCACGATGCTCGAACTCGCCAATCTCGTGATCGAACTTACCGGAAGCCGATCCGAGATTAGGTTTTTACCTTTGCCCGTCGATGACCCAAGGCAGCGACAGCCTGATATCGGGTGCGCCTTGCGCGAGCTCAATTGGAAGCCAAAAATCGCATTGCGCGACGGTCTCGCCACGACTATTGCCTATTTCGAAGGCTTGGTCTCGTCGGGATATGCTCGGTCCGCTGCAGCCGAATGAAAACAGTCTTGGTCACTGGCGGGGCGGGCTATATCGGCTCACACTGCTGCAAGGCATTCGCCGAATCCGGTTGGTCGGTCATTGCCTATGACAACCTCTCGCGCGGCTGGCGCGATGCGGTCAAATGGGGACCGCTTGTCGAGGGCGATATTTGCGATCGCGTAGCGGTGGCAGCAGCGCTGCACCAGTATCGGCCGGATGTGGTGGCGCATTTAGCCGCTTACGCCTATGTCGGCGAGTCCGTCGAGCGCCCGGAACTCTACTACCGAAACAACAGTTTTGGGACGCTGGTCTTGCTCGAGGAAATGCTGAAGATCGGCGTCGACAAGCTGATCTTGTCGAGCACCTGCGCGTCTTACGGCGTTCCGATTCGTTCCCCGATTGACGAAACGCATCCGCAGTCGCCCATCAATCCCTATGGATGGTCGAAATTCATTGTAGAACGAATGGTGGACAATCTTTCGGATGCCCATGGCCTCAACGCGGTTGTGCTTCGGTATTTCAACGCGGCCGGATGTGATCCGGACGGCGAGGTCGGTGAGCGGCATGAACCGGAAACGCATGTCATTCCGCTCGCCATCGAGGCGGCGGTCAGGTCGGGCCGGATTTTTACCATTAATGGCACCGACTTCGACACAAGGGACGGAACCGCGGTGCGGGACTATGTCCACGTCAGCGATCTCGCCCGTGCGCACGTTCTGGCGGGGGAGAAGCTTCTGCGCGATCCGGGAGTCCACGTCTACAATCTCGGCACCGGAACCGGGACGACGGTGAACGAGTTGGTCGATGCGGTGAGCCGGGTTTCGGGAACGCGCCTTCCCGTAGCCTACGGTCCGCGCAGGGCGGGTGACCCGCCTGCGCTTGTAGCCGCGGCCGGGAAGGCGAGCCGGGAACTCGGCTGGATGCCTGAGCAATCCGGAATTGACCGGATCGTCGAAACGGCGCTGGCCTGGTATCGCCGCCGGTTGTGACGATCTTTTTTTGCGGAAGAGCCCTAGCGCCTGGTCAATAAACAATCGAGAGCGGCGGCCACTGCGGCAAGCGAGAAATTTTCCTCTATCCGTTTTCGCGATGCCTGACCGAGGCGTTCCCGCAAGTGCAGATTGTCCTTCAGTCTTTGCAGGGCGCGCGCGATTTCCTCCGGCTGGTCCTTTCGCACCATCAGCCCACCCGACGCTTCGCCGTTTGCCAGAATGTCGGGGAGCCCCTGTGCGTCGGTAGCGACGACGGGCAGGCCGCAAGCCATCGCCTCCAGCGGTGCTACCGGCATGCCTTCGATGCGCGACGTGGTGACGTAGGCATCTGCCGCCGAAAGCCAGCGCCGGATCAGCGACCGATCCGTGGTATAGGCGGAAAGCCATTTCACGTTGGCCAGTCCGGCTTCGCGCAAAGGCCCGGCAAATTCGTTCCGATCCTGACCTGAGCCGATGATCACCAGTTCCGATGATGCGTCTGCGGAAAACAAGGGCCAGGCTTTCAGCAGCACATCGAGTCCTTTCCGGCGAATGTCGATGCGCCCGTGATTGACGACGACAAATGTCTCGCTCCGCAAGCCGAGGCTCTTCCGCGCTTGCTGGCGCGCGATCGCTTTCCATTCCTCATCGTCGATCGGGTTGGCGATATTGGCCATGTCGAGTGCAATGCGCGGGTAGGCTTTGCTGAGCCGTTCGCGCTCAGCAGCCGATGCGACGATCAGGCCGCTGCAAGCGCGAAGCGATGCCTGCCGTGCGATCGCCTCGATCCAGGACAATGTGCGGTCGCCGCCCTGGAAGGTCGCATAGAGGGGAATGTGCATACGGCGCGCCAGCCAGGCGAGCGCATCAAACCGGGTGTATTCATATCCCTAGGCGAGTATTACGTCATCCCTATTATCGATCGATCATGCTGCAATGCAGCACATCCGCGCCAACATGAACTGTGAATAAGTCCGAGCTTCGGTCAAAAACTGTCAAAATAGCCAGATTCGGGCGGATTTCGCGCATTTCTCAGGCCGTGCCTCACGCGACTATTTCAAACGCGTTAACATTTTGTGTTGCGACGCAGCATTTTTTTCCTATCGTCGCGCTGGGGCATTCGATGGCGTGAAGAGATTCCGTGGTGTTTAGGCAATCTGCAATCTGGTGGGCCCACTGGCGGGGGATGGCGCAGAGCCATTTGGTCGCTCCGCCCGAACCTCCGCAGCCCGCGCGAGACGCAGCGCTTTGAGCGAAAACGATCAGCCGCATTGCGCTGGCGCCGATGTCCGCAGAGTGAGCAGCGGCGACCCGCGGCAACGATGTCATCGGAGACATCCAACTGGCGGAAGCGGCCGATGAGACGCGCCACGCAATTGGACGCGCTGAGGGCCATCGCGGTGACGATGGTAATGTATTCGCATTTCTTTGCGGCGGGAGGGTCCTCCTTCTGGGGCCACATCGGCGTGCGATTGTTCTTCGTGTTGAGCGGCTTTCTGATCACGCGGCTTCTTCTGGACGCGCGCGCGTCCGCTGAATTCGAAACCGCGCCCGCACTCAAATCCTTCTACATCAGGCGGGCGCTGCGTATATTCCCTCCCTACTTTGCCGTGTTGACTCTCGTTTGGCTGGTCGACCTGGAGCAGTCGAGGGGATCGCTGGTCTGGCATGCGCTTTATCTGTCGAATTTCTGGTTCGCGCTGCGCAACGAATGGACGCCTTGGGTGCTCGCCCATCTTTGGAGCCTGAGCATCGAGGAGCAGTTCTATATCGTCTGGCCATTGATCGTTTTGCTGGCGCCGCTCCGGCGTCTTCAGTCGATCTGTATCGGCGTCATCCTGCTGTCGTTGTCGTATCGCTTTTATTGGCCGATCACCGGAAGTCCCGACCTCGCGCGCGACCTGCTTCCGCCAGCATCGATGGACGCGCTGGCGTCAGGTGCGCTGCTTGCAGTCTACCGAACCAGAACCGCTGTCTTGCCTCAGTGGCTGCGATTTGGCTGGCTGGCGCTCGCGGCCGCCTTTTTCGTCCTGCAGTGGTTTGCTCCGACGCCGGCAAATTCCGTGCAGGAATGGGGCCGCTGGCTGCTCTTGGAAGTCCTGCCTCTCGCGCCGCTGGTCGTGGTCGTTGCGAGCTGTTCCTCCGGCATTGACGGTTATCGGGGGAAGTTTCTCAACCTGCCACCGCTGCTGGCCCTCGGCCGCATCAGCTACGGCGTTTATCTCTACCATCCCATCGTCCTGTCGCTCGCGGTCATGTCCCAGCCCTGGATCCCGTTCAACGTCTCTGAGCAAGGGCCGGGGCGATTCCTGGTTGCGGGAGCGGCGACCATCATCGTGGCTTCGGTCTCATGGCTGCTTTTCGAAAAGCCGCTCAACAGCCTCAAGCGCTACTTCCCCTATGTTGCTCCAGGAACTGGCGCCGTCATCCTGGCAGGTGCCAAAACGAATGACGCCGGGTGGCTTGGAAGGACAACAGGAGCTTATTTCAGCGGCCCGCTCGATGGCCGCAAAGCATCCCTGGCACGCGACCTCCCGCGAACGGATCGGAGCTGACCATGGCTGCTCCCTTGGTGTCCGTTCTGCTGCCGATCTATAATGCCGGACCTTATCTGGCTGCCGCGCTCGCCAGCATCCTGCGGCAGGATTACGATCGCCTGGAGATCATCGCGACCGATGACGGATCGACGGATAATTCCCTGCAGATCCTGCAGAATTTCCGCAGATCTGACAACCGCATCTCCATCGTCTCACGCGAAAACCGGGGCCTCATCGCAACCCTGAATGAAGGGCTGGCGGTGGCTCGGGGTGATCTGGTCGCCAGGATGGACGCCGACGATATCGCCTATCCCTGGCGCCTATCGCGTCAGGTCGCACTCTTCAACCAGCGGCCCGACCTCGCCCTGTGCGGCGCAGGTGTCGATTTCCTGCTTGGCAAACGCATCGTCAAAGGCCTGCCTGATCCAGTTCTTCAGGAAAATATCTTGGGCATATTATCAATGTTCTTCACGATATTCATGCATCCTACGGTAGTTTTTAATAGGAACGCCATAAAGGACGGCGATCTATATTACAACGAGAGCTATACCCATGCCGAAGATTTCGATCTCTTCAGACGGCTCACCGACCGTTACCCGGCGGCTATGATCCCCGAAAACCTGATCGCCTATCGTATCCATGGCGACAGCGTGACGAACCGGCACAAGCGGGAGCTGCGAAGGACGCATTTGAAGATCGTGGCCGAAACCCTTGAGCGGGAAGGCCTCGCGCCAAACGCGCGGGACCTCCGCGACATCGGTGATACTGCCTCAATGGACACGGTCCGCCGTGCCGCCGATTGGATGCTTGCGCTGCAGGAGAGGATTTCCGGACTGCCGGCGGAAACGAGGCCGAGCTATGAGGCCGGCACGCTGAACCTGTTTTATTTCCTCTACCAACTCGTAGGCGATGAGATGCAACCGCTGTTGACGCATGAGTTCCTGACGCGGACTGCCAAATGGGACCGCATTCGGCGTCGCGAGCGGTACGCATTGCGTGCCGGCGCCTACGCGCCGCGGTTCAGTCTCGTCTCGATGTCGGCGACCAGGCAGGTAGACGCCTTGTCGCGGTACTTGCAATCCGTGCCGGCCGCGGCGGTTCTGCCTTCCCTTGGGTCGAGCTAGAATGACAGTCAAATCCCACCAGCCTCTGGAGCACAGTCGCTCGAGTATGCTTGCGCCCATTTCGGCCAATCCCCGGCCGCAGCACGGCCCGGCGCCGGAGGTCAGCTTCATCGTCTGCACGCGCAACCGCGTTGCGGTGCTCGAGCCTTGCATCAAGTCGATCCAGGCCGCGTGCCGTGCCCATCCTGCCTTCGCGGCCGAACTCGTGGTTGTCGACAACGGCTCGACCGACCGCACGGCAGAACGCCTGGCCAGCATCGCCGAACTGTCGGACATGCCATTTACGGCTGTTTGCGAGCCACGACGCGGATTGGCGGCGGCCCGCAACGCCGGTCTGGCGCGCGCACGGGGCCGTGTGCTGGTCTTCGTCGATGATGATTGCCAGGTCCATGGCGACTACCTCAGTGATTTGCAGCGACACTATGGGACCGGGGAACGGGTCGTCCGGGGAGGCCGCGTCGAGATCGGCGATGCCAGGGATCTGCCGTTCACGATCAAGCGATCGCTGGTCCGCGAGCGGCTTACATCGGATGTTCATCCCGGCGGCTTTGTGCTCGGCTGCAACATGACGATGCACCGCGATGCTGCTGCCCGTATCGGCCTTTTCGACGAGCGGTTCGGCGCAGGCGGCCCGCTGCGCTCCGCGGAAGATACGGACTATCTTGTGCGAGCGGTGCTGCTCGGAATCCCAGTCGAATATGTGCCCGACATGACGATTTTCCACCATCACGGCCGGCGAGATCACAAGGCCATCGAAAAGCTCCACCGCGACTACTGCTTGGGCAATGGCGGGCTGTGCCTGAAACATGTTCGCCATGCGCCTTGGCTGCTTCGCCATTTCTACTGGGCCGTGCGATCGGCTTTCCGGGAATTGGTGAAGGGGCCTCGGTTCGATTGCGAACTCAAGCTGTCGCACTGGCCGATCGTCGTCATGAATCTGCTCGGCGCGGCCAAGTTCGCGGTTCTTTCGTTGGCGAGACGGCCAGAGGCGCCGCAAGTGCGGCAGGATCAACAAGCACAGGATCAACAGGCAAATGCCGAGGCGAGGGTGAATACGCCATAATGCGACTGGTACCGCCGAGCCTGCCGATGCTGCGCCGCGCGCTTGGAAGGAAGCAACTGCGGCTGCTTCCTGCCGTGGTGATGCTGGGTCTTGTCAGCGCGGCTCTTGAAGGCTTCGGCATAGGCCTGATCATCCCCTTGCTGGGCATCATCATGGGCCAGGGGGATCAAACCGGAATGGCCGGCTTTTCTGCCGTGCTCCAGCATTTCGGATCTGACCTGAGCGAGCGCGAACGGCTGATCGTCATCTCGGCCGCCATTCTCGGCTCGATCGTCCTGAAGAACGTCTTCGCCTTCGCAAACACGCTGCTGACGACCTTAATCTATGGCAAGGCCAGCCATTCGATCCGCAGCGCACTGTCGGAGCAGTTGCTGCGAGTCGGTTATCCATTCTTCCTGCAGCAAAGTCCCGGACGGCTGCTCAACATCATCTCCAACGAATCCTGGCGGGCATCGGATGCGATCCAGATCATGCTGACGGCCATCGTCAGCGCATCGGCCGCAATCATTCTGCTGGCTTTTCTGCTGCTGCTTTCATGGCAGATGACACTGTTGGTCACGCTGGGGTTGGTCGTCGTTCAGATCGCGCACGCCGTGCTGTCAGCCAATTTGAAGGCGCCCAGCCGCAGCGTCGCCTCGCGCAACAGCGATCTTGCATCGCAGATGCTCCACCTCGTGCATGCCGGGCGTCTGATCCGCATTTTCGGACAGGAGAGCCGCGAGAAGGCGACATTCGATCAGGCGTCGGACGCGGTTCGCCGGGCTGCTTTCGTCCTGCTTACGCGTCAGGGCGCGTTGCCGCCGCTGACCGAGATTCTCCACGCGATGCTGTTTCTGGCGGTAGTGATCGGAGCCTGGTTCGTGGGCGTGAGTTTCCCGCTGATCGTCGCGTTCGTCATCCTGCTCTACAGGCTGCAGCCGTATATGCGGGCCTTGCAAATGGCCTGGAGCCAGCTGCAAGGCTTGAGCGGATCGCTTGAAGAGGTGGTCTGGATGCTGGACCCGAGCGACAAGCCCGAACCTCCGCGAGGACACCGACCGTTCCAGGGCTTGGCGCAAGGGATCAAGTTCGATGACGTGACCTTTACCTATTCCGGCAAGGACCAGCGTGCCGTGGTGCTGCATTCGGCGGCATTCGAGATCCGCAACGGCCGCTCGACGGCGCTCATCGGCCGCTCAGGCGCGGGCAAGACGACGATCGTCAATCTCCTGTGCCGCTTCGTCGAGCCTGATGCCGGTAGAATTCTCGTCGATGGATCACCCCTCGACCAGATCGATCCCAGCCAATGGCGAAGGCATATCGCACTTGCCAGCCAGGATTTGGAACTGGTGGATGGCACCATTTTTGAGAACATAATCTACGGGCAGGACGCAGCCTCGACCGGCGACGCTCAGCGTGCTGCAAAGCTGGCCGAAGCGCATGAATTCATTGAACATCTGCCGCAAGGCTACCAGACGGTCGTCGGCTACAGGGGCGTCAATCTTTCAGCGGGACAGCGGCAGCGGATCGCACTGGCGAGAGCATTGGTGCGCGATCCCGATATCCTCATCCTGGACGAAGCTACCAATGCGGTGGACGGACTGTCGGAAGCGGCAATCGTCGAGACCTTGAAGTCGAGGGCAGGCCGCCGCACGACCATAGTGATCAGTCATCATCACAGCACCATCTCATTCTGCGACGACGTGGTGATCCTCAGCGGCGGTCGCGTGAAAAAGCAGGCGCCTTTCGCCGCTCTGGCGACGCTCAGCATGGATGAGCTTTACCAGCATGAATCAATGGATTGATGAGGGATTGCGATTCTGCTTGCCGCGGTCGCCTTCCCGCCGCAGGCAGCTGCAACCGGCGTAGGGGCGGGCCGGCTGCGCTGCGGTCTGCAGCACGAAGTGCTCGGTTGTCAGGCATTGCGGTACTTGCTGCGTGTTGTTGCTCTCTTCGGTCATTGCGTCCTCCTTCGGCCGGCTCAACCACAAGACCGATGGCGACTTTGATCGGCCTACCTGTTGCAACGTGCGTATCTCTCATGTGGGGCTGCGGCTTTCGGCAGTCGACTCCGGACCACGTCGGGACAGGAAGGCCGTCACTCGGCCCGGCGCGAGACGTTTGTCGCCGCAGCCTTGCCTCGTCGTATCGGTCGCTTCCCCGATTGCGGTTCGGATGCCTCCGTGCGATCTGGTGCCGCGACGTTTCCGACGAGCGATGCGAGCTCGGCCTCGCTGAGCGTCTCGATTTCGAGCAGCTTGCGCGCCGTCTTTTCCAGCAAGTCCCGTCGCTCAGTGAGGAGCCCGACCGTTCGCGCGAAAGCTGTGTCGACGATGCTGCGAACCTCCTCGTCGATAGCCTCGGCGGTGGCCTCGCCGTAATCGTGCTCGCGCGGACCGCCGGCAAGTGGGTTGGAAGGAGCGCTGGTCCTTTTCCAGCGCCACATGGCCGAGCTTTTCCGACATGCCGTAACGCGTGACCATGGCGCGGGCGATATCGGTCACTTTGGCCAGGTCATCGGCGGCCCCCGTGGACAGATGCCCGAACACAATCCACTCGGCCGCCCTGCCGCCGAGCAGCACCGCTATCTTGTTCTCCACTTCCTCGCGCGTCATGAGGAAGCGGTCCTCGGTCGGCCGCTGGATCGTGTAGCCCAAGGCGCCTACGCCGCGCGGGATGATCGATACCTTGTGCACGGGGTCGACGCCGGGCAGCGCCATGGCTACCAACGCATGGCCCATTTCGTGATAGGCGACGACCTCGCGTTCCCTCGGGTTCAACAGCCGGTTGCGCTTCTCGAGTCCGGCCACGATGCGCTCGACCGCATTGTTGAAATCGTCCATCGTGACGACATCCGCCCTCCGGCGCGTGGCGAGCAGGGTTGCCTCATTGACCAGGTTGGCGAGATCGGCGCCGGTAAAACCCGGCGTCAGCGCGGCGACTTTTTCGGCATCGACATCGGCCGCCAGCTTAGCCTTCTTCATGTGGACCTTGAGTATCTGGACGCGACCCTGCTTGTCCGGCCGGGATCCGGAACGCGGCGCGGATCCGCCGCGCCCCGAGGCAATATTAGTTCCCCCTGAACAGGCGCATCAACCAACGCTGTCATGATCGCTTCGCTCCCGATACGCGCGGTTTTCCGGGTACTTGGTGTCGATGGAATGCGAAATGTGACGAGTTGGCGGAGGGAGAGGACCTGAAATCCAACCTTCTCCGCGGATCCGCGATCACCTTCGTAGTCGGGGTGTTCGGCTGATGCCGTTCAGTCGACGTGTTCAATCTGCGGACCTGGGTCAACCGGCTGAGCCGGCGTGCAACCTTGCCCCTAGCCTGCCAGCGCCTCTACCTGACGGCGATGAAAAGCATCGGGCTGATGGCTGGGGTGGGCCATCAGCCTGCCTCACCAGTTACCACACTCACCGCCTAGCCTGCCTTGGCCTCGCCTTCCCGGCAATCATGCTGCTGGAGGTCAATTCCCGACGAAGAGCGATTTTGGGCCACCGGAGTGCCGGTGAAAGGGCCGTTGCTCAGAATTGACCTCCAGGAGGCACTTTCTGGTGTAGGGATGGCGGCCGGCTCTGAATGGCCAGAGCGGACAGGTCACCGTCTCGCAGAGCTTTACCTCGTCCAGATGCTGGCCTGAGCAGTCCAGGCACTCGCGTCGAATCGCTTCGACCGGGCTCATTGGCTTATGGCCGGCAAGGCCAGCAGCATCGCGAGTCGGTGGCCAAACCCGGGCAAGCTCCCTCCTGGTCATGCCACTCCTCCAGCTCTGCCGCAGCGATCTCGGCGAAGGTCGGTTCGTCGCCCTCCAGCACTGCTGCCTGGCCGGTGAAGTCCTGCCAACGCAGCCCCGCGACATCGACATAGGCTGCGTTCAGTTCGATCGCGTGACAGCAGCGGCCTGTCACGAAGGCGTCCTTCGCGATCGAGGAAGAAGCGGATCGCCCAGATTTGCTTTTGTGTGAAAGGCCGCTTCGTGCCTACTGACTTTCCGGCATTCCAAGCAGCGCGTCCTTGAATTGCAGGATCGTATTGAGAGTACCCATTTCCGTTCTCCTTGGGCCTTGATTGGCCGATGGAGAAACGAACAATGCCCGATAGTGTCCTGAAGGTTCTGCAAAAAGCTCTGGAGAGAGTGCAGCCCTTACTCTGAGGCGAGGGGCGGCTATGGCACGCTGGTGACGTTGCGATCACCGATTCCCGTGGAAGGGTAAGTGCCATGACCAAGCGAGACGTTAGACTGAGCAGAGGTGAGTTGAAAGCGTTGCTGTTGTCGGATGAGGACGGCTTCCGCAGAGTTTTGCAGACTGTGGTGCAGGAGGCTTTGGAAGCCGAGATGACGGAGGCGATCGGGGCCGAGAAAGGCGAGCGGACGACGGAGCGGGTTGGTTACCGGTCCGGCTATTACGAACGCAAGCTTGTGACGCGGGTTGGCGTGCTGGAGCTTCGGGTTCCGCAAGATCGGGCCGGCCGGTTCTCGACGGAGTTGTTTGAGCGTTATCAGCGCTCGGAGAAGGCACTGGTATCGGCGCTGGTCGAGAAGTACGTGCAAGGCGTGTCGACGCGCAAGGTGAAGGCGATCACCGAGGAGCTGTGCGGCCATTCCTTCTCGGCCTCGAAGGTAAGCCAGGCGACGGCGCGGCTGGATGAAGCCCTGAAGGCGTTCTTTGAGCAGCGGCTTCCCGAACCTTACCCGTACCTCATTCTGGACGCGCGCTATGAGCGGGCGCGCGAAGCCGGCGTGATCGCCAGCCAGGCGGTGCTGGTGGCGATCGGGGTCGACTGGGA
>NZ_JBVVQZ010000035.1:0-28664 GCF_055811635.1 Mesorhizobium sp. WSM4806
TCGTCGCCAGCGGCGCGCCGCCCTCGTTGGTGAGGCGTATATAGTCGGCGCCCATCCAAAGTGTCAACAACCATTTCGGTCTTTTTTGAATTTTTTGCGACGAAAGATTGCGGCGCCGATTTTCGGTAGCCGACTTCCGCGGCGGCATGGGAATAACAAAGCCGAACACCGCCACGGAGCCCTATTGCCGCCGCATTGCGGTTTGACACCGACGTCAACGAAGCTGGCGCAGCACCACTGGCGCGGCGCCTTACAAGAGACTGTAAGAGAGCCACTAAGAGAGCCACTAAGAGAGAAGTATGACTGGGGATCTCGGCCGAAGCCAGCCGCTTCGTTGACTTCGCCCGCCGTGACAGGCAAATGTCATGGCCACAACAAAAGCGACAAGCCGTCCCGCCCGGGGAAGAAGCAGCCTTTCTGGATGCCAGATACGGAAAATGTCATAGCCGAACTCGGCAACGAGCCGCCGCTGATTGCGGACGGTCGCAGTGGCCCGCCCGACCGGCGCGAGGTTTCGGCGCGCTGGCTGTCGGGCACTTTTCTTACCGGCGTGACGTCGAGCGTGCTGATGGGTGTGGCGCTGTTCGCAGCCCTCGACGGCCGTCAGCAATTGGCGACGCCGCCCGAAATCGCCGAACTGATCAGCCTTGCGAGAGGCGACGATTCAGGCGAGATCGCCAAGACCACCAGGCTGGTGGCGCCGCGCCAGATCGCCAAGGCCAAGGACCGCCGGCGCATGGAAGTGCCGATGGTGACCAAGGTCGGCGACCGCGATGTCATCCACACCATGCCTTTCGTGCAGATCAAGATGGCGCTTGCCGCCGGGCACACGACCAGCCGCGCCTATCCGCCTTTCAATCCGATGCAGGTGTTTGGCGACGACCGCGACGGCAATGCCGGTCAGCCGGCGACCGCCGCCGCGGGCCAGATCTATGGCGCCAAGGTCGAAAGCGAGTTGAGCCTGAAAACGGTCGATTTCCCAATCGAGACGGCAGCGTTCGACGAAAAGAGTGACTTGTCCGCCGACGAGGTGGAAAAGGTGGTGCGCGAGGCCGGCACGGGTCTGAGCGACGGCGCCGTGCAGGTCGCCTCGCTGCATTATGTCGACCCGCAGCGATTCGGCGATGCATTCGCCGAGAGCATGGCCGGCTCCTACGACGTCAGGATCGTTCCGGAAAACGTCTCGGTGTCGCCGCGTGCTGCCCCCGACGATCAGGCGCCGGCCTTCGCCGAGGAGATCATCCCCTTCACCAGGGACCGCAACATCGTCGAGGCTTTCGCCGATTCGGGCTATACCGGCGAGGACGCCACCGGTATGGCCGAGGCGATCGCCAAATTGCTGAATGCGACAGCGCTCAAGGCGGGAACCGTGCTGCGGGTCGGCCTCGAGATCCATGGCGACGCCGCCAAGGTCGTTCGCACCGGCATCTACGACAGGGCCCAGCATATCGTCACCATCGCGCTCGATGATCACGGCCAATATGTGCCGGCGCAGGAGCCGGAGCCCAATCCCGAATTGCTGACCGCGTTCGATGATTCGCCGCCGGTGGTGGTGCGCGGCAATCTGCCGAACGTCTATGACGGCATCTACCGCGCCGCCTACTCCTACGGCATGTCCAAGGCGATGACCAAGCGGCTGATCAAGCTCCTGGCGTCCGGCGTCGATTTCCAGTCGCGGCTCAATCCGTCGGACCGCATCGAGGTGCTGTTCTCGCAGCCGGATGGCGACGACCGGGCATCCGACGAATCCGAGCTGCTCTATGTCTCGGCGAGCTTCGGCGGCACGACGCGTAATTTCTACCGGTTCCAGATGCAGGACGGCAGCACCGACTATTTCGACGAGGACGGCCGCAGCGCCCAGCAATTCCTGCTGCGCAATCCCCTGCCCGCAGGAAAATTCCGCTCCGGCTTCGGTGCCCGCAGGCATCCGATCCTCGGCTATGTGCGCTTGCATACCGGCGTCGATTGGTCAGCCGCCATCGGCACGCCGATCATCGCCGCCGGCAACGGTGTCGTCGAGAAGGCCGGCTGGGCCGGCGGCTATGGCAAACAGATCATCCTCCGTCACGCGAATGGCTACGAGACCTCCTACAATCACCAGAGCGCATTTGCCAAAGGCATCGCGCCGGGCGTGCGCGTCCGCCAAGGCCAGACCATCGGCTTTCTCGGCCAGACCGGCCTCGCCACCGGTCCGCATCTCCACTACGAGCTGATCGTCAACGGCACCAAGGTCGACCCGATGCGCGTTCGCCTGCCGGTCGGCAAGGTGCTGAAGGGCGACGACCTCGTTGCCTTCAAGCGCGAGCGCGGGCGCATCGATGATCTGCTCAAGCAGGAAGACAATGATTCGCTGAAGGTCGCGAGCGCCAAGATCGAAGGCTGAGCCGAGTTGGGCCTGGCTGCTCAGCGCTGCGGAGCCTCGGATCCACGCGGCCATGGCAGTCGCTCGCCGGAAACAGTTGTCCACGCCACGATCGCCGAGAGCAGGCAAAGCAGCGCGGTCACCAAGGCGACTGCTGCGAACGCTGCGTCGCTGGCGGCAAGCCTTGCTGCATCGACATCCGGCGCCGGTTCGCCGAAACCCGGAATGCCGGATGCGGCACCGCTGTTCAGCACGGCTGCATAGACCCAGGCCGCCAGTGACCCCATCGCCGCCACTGCGATCAGGCCGCCAATGCGCGAGACGGCATTGTTGATTCCCGAGGCAGCACCGGTATCCTTGTCCTCGACCGCCGTCATCACCGCCGTCGACAGCGGCGACACCACCAGCGCCATGCCGAGCCCCATCAGCGCCATCAGCGGAAACACGCCCCACCAAAAACTGTGGATGCCGGCATAGGCCAGCAAGGCAAGCCCGGCAAAGGCGACAGCGACGACGAGACTGCCGCTGGCGATCGGAAAACGCGGACCGATCCGGTCGGACCACTGGCCGACCGGCCCCGACAACAGCGCGATCAAGACCGACAGCGGCAGGAAGATGAAGCCGACCTCGGCGGCGCTCAGCCCCCATCCGGCGATGAGCAGCATCGGCAGATAGAACAGGTTGGCCGACAGTGCGAAATAGAGGAAGAAGGTCGCCACATTGGCGCCGGCGAAGGCGCCGACCCGAAACAGCGAGAGATCGATCATCGGTTCGCGCTGGCGGCGCTCGAAGACAATGAACACGATGAGCAGCACCGCGCCGGCGGCAATGCTCGGGCCGGACATTTGCCCCTCGCCCTCTGCGCTCATCGAAGTCAAGCCGTAGGCAAGCGCTCCGAACGCCAAGGTGGCGAGTGCAGCCCCGCCGAGATCGAGGCTGCGCTTTTCGGTCGGTGCGTCGGCCGGGACCTTGGCGAGCAGAAGATAGATCGAGACAAGACCAAGCGGCAGATTGACCGCGAAGATCACCCGCCAGATGCCGTCGCCGAAGGCCGACAAGACAACGCCGCCCAGCACCGGGCCAAGCGCCGTCGTCAGCGCTGAGGCTGCCGCCCAGATGCCGATCGCCCTGCCGCGCTCCTTCTTCGGATAGGCCTTGGCGATAATGGCGAGGCTGCCTGGCACCATGATGGCAGCACCGATGCCCTGAATGGCGCGAAACGCAATGAGCATTGGTGGATTCGGCGCCACCGCGCAGGCAAGCGAGGCGGCAATGAACAGCGCGATGCCTGCCACGAAAGCATGCCGCAGGCCAAAACGGTCGCCGGCGGCGCCGCCAACAAGGATGAGTGCCGAAAGCGTCAGCGCATAGGCGTTTGAAATCCACTGTGCCTCGGCGAAACTGGCGCCAAGATCGACGCGGATCGCCGGCGTGGCGATGGCCAGGATCGAGCCGTCGATGAAGCCGAGCGCGGAAGCCAGGATCGCCGCGATCAGCACGAACCTGCGGCGCGATTGCGGGCAGAACGTATCGGCCGGCAGCGGCCTGACCAGGGGGACGGCTTCGGCGCCCACTTCGCTTGGAGAACGCATGAAGCCTGCTTAGACCTCCTATCCGCCGGCAACAACCGGCCAGAGGGTTGCTGTCGTTGAAACCAGAACAGGATCACGTCGCCCAAAGAGCCTGCTCCCGGGTTGACCCAGGACTGCGCGATGATTTGGGATAGGGCTCAGTCGATGAATTCCACCGTGACGCCCGGCGACACGATTTTTGCCAGTTCGCGCGCGTCCCAATTGGTCAGCCGCACGCAGCCATGACTTTCGGTCTTGCCGATCTTGGAGGGGTCGGGTGTGCCGTGAATGCCGTAGGTCGGCTTGTCCAGCGCAATCCAGACCGAGCCGACGGGGCCGTTCGGGCCCGGCGGGATGGTCAGGATCTTGTTGTTTTCGCCCTGCTTGAAATTGATGTTCGGATTGTAGGTGTAGTTCGGGTCGAGAGCGACCCGCGACACCGCATGCGTACCGGTGGGTGAAGGCGTGTCAGCCGAGCCGATGGTGGCTGGATAGGCCGCGATCAGCTTGCCCGACGCGTCATAGGCGCGGGCCTGCTTTTTGCCCTTGTCGGCGATGATGCGTGCCACCGGCGTGGCCACCAGCCTGCCGAAATTGGCGACCTTGATGATCGTGCCGGGACGGTTGAAATTGGCTTCCGGATTGAGCGCCTTCAGATAGTTCTCGTCCATGTGGAACCGCTCGGCCAGCGCTTCGGTGACTGAGGTATAGCTCAGCCGTTCGAGTTGCGCCTTCTGGCCGTAGTCTTCCGGCACCGAGGCGACATAGGGGCCGGCCGCATCCTCGGGCGTGATGCTGTAGGAGGCGAAGGCATCGCCGCCGGATTGCTCAAGCGCCGCCTGGATGCCGACCACATCGGTCGACCGCAGATTGCTGCCGGTGATCTCGTTGTAGGCGGCGAGCGCCTTGTCGACATTCGAGCCGAAGCGTCCGTCGACGACGCCGGGCGAAGCGCCGGCGCGGTCGAGCAGCACTTGCAGCGCCGCGACCTCCTGGCGTGCACCGAGTGAAAGCGACGGATCGACGACAATCTTCCCGTCGATCTTTGGCGGCAGTGCCGCCTGGTCGCCCGGCGCCGTCGGTTCGACCGGTTCGATCGCAGCCTCGTTGAGCGGCTGGCGCTTGACGGTGCGCGGCCTTACCGGCTGCGGCGCTTCCGGATAATTGTTGCCATAGTTGCCGCCATCCAGCGGTGCTTCGGGAAAAGCGTCTACCGGATCGCCGTAGGGATCATATTCCTCGACCGGCGGTACGACGATCAGGCCCTCCTCTTCCAATTGCCTGCGGCGCAAGCGCGCCGTGTCCTCCGGATCGTCGAGATAATAGCGGTCGTCCTCGACCGGTCCGAGATTGCGCAAGCCCTCGCGGCGGAGTGCGCGGCGATCGAACCTGGTCTGCGGCGGCTGGATGGCGAGCACCTTGCCGGTTTCCGTATCGACGATGACGCGGTTTCCTCTGGCGTCGTAGTAGACGTCGAAATCGCCGTTCTGGGCGACCAGCACAGCATGGCTATCCGCGGCTCGGGCATCCGCGGCGCGGGCAGATCGCGGCGCGATGTCCTGCGTCGGCGCGGCCATTACACTCGAAGAAAGCAGCCCGGCGGCGAACGCCGAAAGGGTGAAGATCGTGCGGAACATGCTGGCCAAATTCTCCGGTCCGTAATTGCCGCCGCCCGGCGTTGTCTCTTTAGAGCGCCGCGCGTCCCTTCGGACGCGCAGGGACGCTCTAACACTTAAAAAACTCCGCATCATGCTTTCCGAAAATCCAATTCGATTTTCGGGCCTTTGCGGCAGGCGAACCCTTCGCCAGCAAATCAGTTGCCAACCATAAGGTTCCAACATGAACCGGGCATGAAGATGGCGGATTTCTGGCGGCCTGGAGCAAGAACACTAGCTGGCGGCGAATCCCAATTCCTTGCGCGCCTGCTTCGTCAGCTTGAGCACGACAAGGCGGTGGCTTTCGCGCAGATAGTCTTTTAGCGCGTCATCGTCCATGCTTTGGCTTGTCTGGCGCTGGATCCATTTCATGCCGCGTGAGGCAAGATAGGGCGCGGGCCGAAGGCCCGGCTGTTCCTTCAAGATGTCATAAGCGATGTCGGAGCATTTGAAGGTGACGAACGGCTCCTTGCCATCGCTCCAACCGCCGATCGCAAAGACCTTGGCTCCGACTTTCCAGACATGAGCACCGCCCCACTGGACGACATGGGTCGCCGACGGCAGCGAGGCGCAGAAGCTGTTGTAGTCGTCCAACGTCATCTGCGCCCCCGTTTAATTTTTTGATTATGCGGCGGCCTCGAAAATCAGGCCGCCGCCTCGGTCGCTACGATCGTCGGCTTCGACCGGAAGTTCAACCGGTCGGAACCAGCGGTGACCTTGACGGTCGAACTGTCGAGGATGTCGCCGAGCAGGATCTTCTCCGCCAGCGGATCCTGCAGTTCCTTCTGCATCACCCGCTTCAACGGTCGCGCGCCATAGGCCGGATCGTAGCCCTTGGCGGCCAGCCAGTCGATCGCCTCCTGATCCAGCGAAAGCGTGATCTTGCGATCGACGAGCAGACTTTCCAGCCGCTTGAGCTGGATCTCGACGATGCGGCCCATATCCTGGCGGCGCAGCCGGTGGAACAGGATCACCTCGTCGACGCGGTTGAGGAACTCCGGCCGGAACGACGCCCTGACGACTCCCATCACCTCGTCGCGGACGACATCGACGTCCTGGTTCTCGCCGAGACTGACCAGATATTCGGCGCCGAGGTTCGACGTCATGATGATCAGCGTGTTGCGGAAATCGACCGTGCGGCCCTGACCGTCGGTCAGGCGGCCGTCATCGAGCACCTGCAGCAGCACGTTGAACACGTCCGGATGCGCTTTCTCGATCTCGTCGAACAGCACGACCTGGTAGGGGCGGCGCCGCACCGCTTCAGTCAGCGCGCCGCCCTCCTCATAGCCGACATAGCCGGGAGGCGCGCCGATCAGCCGGGCGACCGAGTGCTTCTCCATGAACTCCGACATGTCGATGCGCACCATGGCGCTCTCGTCGTCGAACAGGAAGCTGGCAAGCGCCTTGGTCAGTTCGGTCTTGCCGACGCCCGTCGGTCCGAGGAACATGAACGAACCGATCGGCCGGTTCGGATCCTGCAGGCCGGCGCGGGCACGGCGAACGGCTTTCGACACAGCCTGCACCGCCTCGCCCTGGCCGACGACACGCTTGCCGATTTCGTCTTCCATGCGCAGCAGCTTGTCACGCTCGCCTTGCAGCATCTTGTCGACCGGAATGCCGGTCCAGCGCGACACGATGTGGGCGACGTGATCGGGGGTGACCACCTCTTCGACCATGCCGACCTTGCCGTCTTGCGCCTCGGCCTGTGTCAGCTTCTTTTCGAGCTCCGGAATCTTGCCATAGGCAAGCTCGCCGGCGCGCTGGAATTCACCTTTGCGCTGGGCGATGGCGAGCTCGTTGCGCGCCTCGTCGAGCTGTTTCTTCAGGTCGGCTGCGAGCCCGAGCTTCTGCTTCTCGGCCTGCCACTTCGAGGTCAGTTCGGTCGATTCCTCTTCCAGGGCGGAAAGATCCTTTTCGAGCCGGGCGAGCCGGTCCTTCGACGCGTCGTCCTTCTCGACCTTCAGCGCCTCACGCTCGATCTTGAGCTGCATGATGCGGCGGTCGATCTCGTCCAGCGCTTCGGGCTTCGAATCGACCTGCATCCGCAGCCGCGACGCGGCCTCGTCGACAAGGTCGATCGCCTTGTCCGGAAGGAAGCGGTCGGCGATGTAGCGGTTGGACAGCGACGCTGCCGCGACCAGCGCCGAATCCGAAATGCGCACCTTGTGGTGCTGCTCGTATTTCTCCTTCAGGCCGCGCAGGATGGAGACCGTGTCTTCCACCGTCGGCTCATTGACGAACACCGGCTGGAAGCGGCGGGCAAGGGCGGCATCCTTCTCGACATGCTTGCGGTATTCGTCGAGCGTCGTGGCCCCGACGCAGTGGAGTTCGCCGCGTGCCAACGCCGGTTTCAACAGGTTCGACGCATCCATGGCGCCATCCGCCTTGCCGGCGCCGACCAGCGTGTGCATCTCATCGATGAACAGGATGATGCCGCCGGCCGCAGCGGTGACTTCCGAAAGAACCGCCTTCAGCCGCTCCTCGAATTCGCCGCGATATTTGGCGCCGGCGATCAGCGATCCCATATCGAGCGCCATCAACTGCTTGTCCTTGAGCGATTCCGGCACGTCGCCATTGACGATCCGCAACGCCAGCCCTTCGGCGATCGCCGTCTTGCCGACGCCGGGTTCACCGATCAGCACCGGATTGTTCTTGGTGCGGCGCGACAGCACCTGGATGGTGCGGCGGATCTCGTCGTCGCGGCCGATGACCGGGTCGAGCTTGCCGGCGCGACCGTCGGCGGTGAGATCGCGCGCGTACTTCTTAAGCGCATCATAGCCCTGCTCGGCGCTCGCCGAATCGGCCGTGCGACCCTTGCGGACGTCGTTGATCACCTGGTTCAGCGCCTGTGGCGTCACGCCGGCCTTCGTCAGGATGTCGGCGGTCTTGGCGGATTTCTCGACCGCCAGCGCCGTCAGCAGCCGCTCGACCGTCACGAAGCTGTCGCCGGCCTTCTTTGCCAGTTCCTCGGCGGTCGAGAACACCTTGGCCAGCGGTTGCGCCAGATAGAGCTGGCCGTTGCCGCCTTCCACCTTGGGCATCGCCTCAAGTGCCGTCTCGACGCCCAGCTTGACGTCGCGGACGCTGCCGCCGGCGCGCTCGATCAACGACGCTGCCAGGCCCTCGTCGTCGTCGACGAGCACTTTCAATATATGTTCGGGGGTGAATTGCTGGTGGTTGCGCGAGAGCGCCAGGGTCTGCGCCGACTGGATGAAGCCGCGCACGCGCTCGGAATACTTTTCAAGGTTCATATCTGTCTCCTTCCGTCACCGGCCCGCTTTGCGGCACCGGATCAGATTGCGGTGACGGACCCGCCCGTTCGAGCCGGGTCCTGTTCACGCGAGATATGGGGCGCAATCCACGGACCCTCAAGACGTCCCGATAACGGCGGCCTCATAATATTTCCCGGGGCGCGCACATACAAAAACGGCGGAGATTCCTCTCCGCCGTCCAGGAATGCCTGGGCCTTGCTCGATCAGTTGTTGACGTCGACGATGGTGGGCTCGCCACCGGCGTCTTCCGCCGGAGCAGCATTCACGTTATCGCCGCCAGCATTGTCGTTACCGCCATCCACCTGATCAGCCACCTGATCAGCATTGACGCGCGGACGGCGCGGACGCCTGGGGCGGCGGGCAGCGCCGCTTTCGGCGGCGGCTTCGTTCATCTCGGCCTGGGCAGCCAGAGCCGCAGGCGAAAAGCTTTCGAACTGCGGCGCGGGTTCGGCCACAGAAACAGGCTCGTTCGGAGACACAGCTTCCGCCTGCACGGGGGTTTCGTTCTGAACCGGTCTCTCGTTGCGCCGGTTCTGATCGCCACGCTGTCCGCCCTGCTCGCCGCGCGCACCAAATTCGCCGCGCTGGCCGTTCTGGCCGTAGCCGCCATTGGGGCGACGGTCGCGATGGCGGTTGTCACGCCCGCCGGCATCGCGCCCACTGGCATCACGCCCACTGGCATCACGCCCACTGGCATCACGCCCACTGGCATCACGATTGTCGCGGCCGTTTTCCTGGTTGAACGTCAATTCGGCCGGCGTGCCGTCGATGACCGGCTGCGGGCCTGCACCGTGGTTGACCACCGGAGCCGCAGTCTCGCCGACATTGCTGTTGCCGGCATTGTCGAACTCGTCGCGATCTTCGTCGCCGTCATCGTCGAAATCGTCGCGGTTCTGCTGAGCGCTCTGGATCGGCAGCTGCGCCTGCGCGGCAGCGATGATGCGATTGTAGTGCTCGGCGTGCTGGAGATAGTTTTCCGCCATCACCCGGTCGCCGGAGCTTTGCGCGTCACGGGCAAGGGTTGCGTATTTTTCGGCAATCTGCTGAGCCGATCCGCGGATCTTCACGTCCGGACCGTTGCTCTCGTAATTGCGCGTCAGGGGATTTGGACCCTTGCGGTTGTTGTTATTGTTGTTGCCGCCGCCATTGTTGTTGCGACCGCGCATGCGCCTGTTCTGCTGTTGTGGCCTCATTCGACTCTCTTCATTTTGAAATTTTCGAAAACTTTTTCACGAACGGAGGCGCTCATGCAGCCAGCCGTTTCGTCTCTTCACCGGCGTTCGCCCGCATCGATTGCGTTGGCGCCACGTGTCATCCTGTTCCGGTTACATCACTTGCCGGACGATTCCCGCACGAAGCTTGGGCGTCGTTTGCGCAAGAAGGCAGCTATTTCCAAGGAAACCGAATCGCTAAGAGCACTGCCTGCTTCGTCTCATCCGGTTAAGGCGACCCTAGCCGCATTCCCCGGCATTGCCAAGCGCTTTTTTTGCACTGCATCACGGCTTTGTCAGTTCAAAGATCAGAACCCTCTCGTTTCCGCCAAAGTCGCGGAATACCCCCGCCGGCATATAGCCGGCTGCGGAGAATATGCCCGTGACCTCTTTACGTTGGGTGTGGCCGATCTCGACCGCAATCCTGCCCTCGGCTTCCAAAAAACCTGCCGCCTCGGCGGCGATAATCCTGTAGGGACTCAGACCGTCCACGCCGCCATCGAGGGCTTGGCGCGGATCGAAATCGCGGACTTCGCCCTGCAGATTTTCGATGTCTATGGACGCTATATAGGGCGGGTTGGCGGCAATTACATGGTATCGGCCAAAAACTTTTTCGAACCAGTCGGATTTGAGCACCTGGAACCGATCGGCCAACCCCAATTCCCCGGCATTGCGCATGGCGGTCACCAGCGCGCCTTGCGAAATATCGACACCGGTGGCGACCGCCGCCGGAACGGCGCTGAGCAGCGCCAGCGCGATGGCGCCGGTGCCGGTGCCGAGATCAAGGATGCGGCACTCGCCTTGCCGTCCCGCTGTCGCCTTCACGAAGGGCAGCACCGCTTCGACCAGCGTTTCGGTGTCCGGTCGCGGCTCCAGCGTTTCCGGTGACAGCGACAGGCGCAAGCCATAGAACTCGCGATGGCCGAGGATGCGATGCACCGGCTCACCGGCGACCCGCCGCCTCAAGGCTGCATCGATCGCGGCAATCGCGCCGGCGTCGACACCGCATTCGGGATCGGCGATGGCTTGTGTGCGGGTCGTACCGGAAAAATGTTCGACGATCAGCCTCGCATCCAGCGCCGGATCGGCGACTGCGGCCGCAGCAAGGCGTGCCCGCGCCGCTTTCAGCAGCAGCCCTAGTGTGGTGGATTTGAGGTTCCTGCTATTTGTTGGCATCAGCGTCCAGGGACCTCAAATCCACCACCTAGATACCAGCAATCTGCTGGTGTGATTTTGAATCCGAAATTCGTCATTGCGCTGCCCCAACGTGATACGAATTTCGAATTCAAAGCCACACCGGCCTACTGGGCAGACTGTCAGCCATCGAGGCCGATATCGGCGAGCAGCTTCGACTGGTGATCGGCGATCAGCGCGTCGATGATCTCGTCGAGTTCGCCCATCATCACCCGGTCGAGCTTATAGAGCGTCAGATTGATGCGATGGTCGGTGACGCGGCCCTGCGGGAAATTATAGGTGCGGATGCGCTCCGAGCGATCGCCCGAACCGACCTGCGATTTGCGCGATTCGGAGCGTTCCTCGTCAGCCTTGCTGCGCTCGAGGTCGTAAAGCCTGGCGCGCAGGATCTGCATGGCTTTGGCCCGGTTCTGGTGCTGCGACTTCTCCGCCTGTACGACCATGATGCCGGTCGGCAGATGGGTGATGCGCACTGCCGAATCGGTGGTATTGACGTGCTGGCCGCCCGAACCCGAGGCGCGCATCGTATCGATGCGGATGTCTTCGGCCCTGATGTCGATGTCGACCTCTTCCGCTTCAGGCAGCACGGCAACCGTCGCCGCCGAGGTGTGGATGCGCCCGCCGGCCTCGGTCGCCGGCACGCGCTGCACACGATGCACGCCGGACTCGAATTTCAGATGGGCAAAGACCCCCTTGCCCGAAATCGTGGCGATGATTTCCTTGTAGCCGCCGACCTCGCCCTCGCTGGCCGACGCCGTCTCGAAACGCCAGCCGCGTGCCGCGGCATAGCGTTCGTACATGCGAAACAGGTCGCCGGCAAAGAGAGCCGCCTCGTCGCCGCCGGTGCCGGCGCGGATTTCGAGGATGGCATTCTTGTCGTCGGCGGCATCCTTGGGCAAAAGCAGGATCTGGATGTCCTTCTGCAGCGCTTCGATGCGTTCCTTGACCTCCGGCAGATCGGCCTCGGCCAGTGCCCGCATTTCGGCATCGGTGCTTTTGTCGGCGAGCATCGCTTGCAGGTCGGCCTGTTCATGCTCGGCGGTGCGCAGCGCCCTGATTTTAGCCACCATCTCCTGCATGTCGGCATATTCCGACGCCATCTTGACATAGGCGTCCGCCGCCGGCCCGGCCGACATCTGCGCTTCGAGCATGTCGAAACGCTTGACGACTTGATCCATACGGTCGCGGGGCAGGTTGATCATGATCCTGGAACTTCGATAAGATTCACGTCAGGGCGAGCCGAAATGACGAGTTTCGAGAACCGGAGCGGAATGTACAATTAGGTACATGAGCACCGGAAGCGCAGAAAATCGACATTTGCAGGCCGCCCTCACGTGAATTTACAACGGAATGGAGCGGTCGTCGGCAAAGGCCTGCAGCAGCGCCCGCATCGGCAACCCCTGGGCCGGCGCCATGAGATTGTCGTCGAAGAACGCTTCCAGCTCGGCCAGCGGCAGTTCCGTCAGCATCGCCTTGACCGGACCGATCGAGGCCGGCGACATCGAGATCGATCGGTAGCCAAGGCCGATCAGCGCCATCGCCGAGATCGGCTTGCTGGCCAGCTCGCCGCACAAGGTCACCGGGGTTTGATTGCGCACCCCGGCGTCGGCAATCTGCTTCAGCGCGCGCAGGAACGGCGTCGACAGCACATCGAAGCGGTCGGCGAGCTGCGTGTTGCCGCGATCGACCGCCATGACGAACTGGAACAGATCGTTCGAGCCGACCGAGACGAAATCGACGGCCTTCATCAGCTCATCGAGCTGGAACAGCAGCGAAGGCACTTCCAGCATGGCCCCGAGCTTCAGGCTGGTCGGCAGATGATGGGCAAAACGCGACAGATGCCGCACTTCGCGATCGATGATTTCGCGCGCCTGGGCGATCTCGCCGAGCTCCGTCACCATCGGCAGCATCAGCTTCAGTTCACGCCCGCCGCATGCCTTCAAAAGCGCTCGGATCTGGGTACGCAACAGGCCCGGCCGGTCGAGCGTCAGGCGGATGGCGCGCCAGCCGAGCGCCGGGTTCTCTTCCTGGATCGTGTCCTTGAAGTAGGGCAGCACCTTGTCGCCGCCGATATCGATGGTGCGGAATGTCACCGGCTTGCCGCGCGCCGCGTCGAGCACGTCACGGTAGAGCCGTTCCTGGGCTTCCGCCCGCGGAAAGGTCGAGGCGACCATGAACTGCAGCTCGGTGCGGAACAGGCCGATACCGGCGGCGCCGGCCTCGGCAAGCTGCGGCAGATCGACGGCCAGGCCCGCATTCATCAAAAGGTCGACCTGGACGCCGTCCTTGGTCATCGACGGCTTCTTGCGCAGCTCGCGATAGACCTCCTGCCGCCGCGCCCGGAAGCGGACCTTTTCGGCATAGGCGGCTTCGAGGTCCGGCTGGGGGCGCAGGTGGATGGCGCCTTCTTCGCCGTCGACAATGATGGCGTCGCCGTTTTCCGCCATGGAAACGGCGCCCTTCATCTGGCCCGCAACCGGTATGCCCATGGCCCGCGCCACGATAACGACGTGGCTGGTCGCTGCGCCGTCCTCCAGCACCAGCCCGCGCAGCTTGTCTCTGGGATAATCGAGCAGTTCGGCGGCCCCCATCGAGCGGGCGACGATGATGGCGTCCTTCGGCAGCGAGACCGCGACATCGTCCGGCCCGCGCCCCATCAGCTGGCGCAGCAGCCGGTTGGCGAGATCGTCGAAATCGCTCATCCGCTCGCGCAGATAAGGATCGGTCATGTGCAGCATGCGGGCACGCATGTCGCTCTGCACTTTTTCCACCGCCGCTTCCGCCGTCAGGCCGTTGCGTACCGCCTCTTCCAACCGGCGCACCCAGCCGCTGTCGTTGGCGAACATGCGATAGGCTTCGAGCACCTGGCGGTGCTCGCCCTCGAAGGCGACTTCGCGGCGTTCCAGCATGTCGTCGATGGAGAGCCGGAGCGAACCGAGCGACGCATCGAGCCGCTTGATCTCCTCATCGCTGTCCTCGTTGAACAGATTGGTGACGACGATGCGCGGCTCATGCAGCACGACATGGCCAAGTCCGACGCCCTCGTTGAAGGACAGGCCGGTAAAGCTCACCGGGCGGCGCAGATCGAGTTCGAGGCCGGGCCGGGTCAGCCGGGCAAGGTCGCCGGTGGCGATCATCTCGGCGATCACCATCGCCGTCGTTTCCAGCGCCTCGACTTCGTCGTCGCGATAGTGGCGCATGGTCTTGTTCTGGACGACCAGCACACCGAGCGTGCGCCCCGCCCTGAGCACCGGCACGCCGAGGAAGGAATTGTAGATCTCCTCCCCCGTCTCCGGCAGGTAGGCGAAGGCTGGATGTTCCTGCGCGTTGGAGAGATTGAGCGGCCGTGCCGAGGCCGCGATCGTGCCGACGAGGCCTTCCCCCAGCCTGAGCTGCGCCAAATGGACGGCCTTCGGATTCAGGCCCTCGGTGGCATAGAGTTCGAGCACCGAATCGGCGCGCAGCACGTAGAGCGAGCACACTTCAGCGACCATATTGGCGGCGATGTCGCGCACGATGCGGTCGAGCCGCTCCTGCGGCTCCAGCGGCTCCTGCATGAGCTCGCGGAGCCGTTTCAGCAAAACGCGCGGGCCACTGGCCGTATCACGCATCGCGGCTTGTTCTCCAATGGACATTATGCCCGCCGCAGTTTCTCCCGCGGCCGGCGCTCACGCAACAACTCAAATAGAGCGGCGTCGGTCCAATTGGACCCACAAAGGACGCTCCAAGACTTCGAACTGCTGCATCGTGCTTTCCGAAGATCGACCTCCGATTTCCGGACCGAGCAGTCTGCTACTGCTTATCCAGACCGTAGATGGAATGCAAAGTGCGAACAGCAAGTTCTGTGTAGGGACCGTCGATCAGGATCGAAATCTTGATCTCGGATGTCGTGATCGCACGGATGTTGATCGATTTGTCGGCCAGCGCCTTGAAGGCGGTGGCGGCGACGCCGGCATGGCTCCTCATGCCGATGCCGATGACGGAGACTTTCGACATGCCGGCTTCCGACTGCACGACGTCATAGCCGATCGTGGTCTTCAGCCGCTCGAGCACGGCAAGCGCCTTGTCGACATCGCCGGACGGCACGGTGAAGGTCATGTCGGTGAACTTGCCGTCCTCGGAAATGTTCTGGACGATCATGTCGACATTGATGTTGGCTTCGGCCAGCGGCCCGAAAATGCCGGCGGCGACGCCGGGCCGGTCACCGACACGGCGCAACGAAATCTGCGCTTCGTCCTTGGCGTAGGCAATTCCGGTGACGACCTGCTGTTCCACGATCTCTTCCTCGTCGCAAATAAGCGTTCCGGGCGGATTGAGCAAATCCCCCATTCCCGGCGCGTCGGGATCGTCGAAGGACGACCGCACGAAAGTACGCACCCTGTGCACCATGGCAAGTTCGACCGAGCGTACCTGCAGGACCTTGGCGCCGAGCGAGGCCATTTCAAGCATTTCCTCGAAGGAAATCTTGGCCAGCCGCCGCGCCTTCGGCTCGATGCGCGGGTCGGTGGTGTAGACCCCGTCGACGTCGGTGTAGATGTCGCAGCGGTCTGCCTTGACCGCCGCCGCGATGGCGACAGCACTGGTGTCGGAACCGCCGCGGCCGAGCGTCGCGATGCGGTTGTCCGGCCCGATGCCCTGGAAGCCGGCGACCACCGCCACCTGGCCCTCGCCGAAGCGCTTGATCAGGAACGCGCCGTCGATGTCGAGAATGCGCGCCGCGCCATGCGCATTGTCGGTCTTGATCGGGATCTGCCAGCCTTGCCAGGAACGGGCATGGACGCCCATGTTCTGCAGCGCGATCGCCAGCAGGCCGGCGGTCACCTGCTCGCCGGAGGCAACGACGGCGTCATATTCGCGGGCATCGTGCATCGGCGAGGCTTCGCGCGTCCACTGCACGAGCTCGTTGGTCTTGCCGGCCATCGCCGAGACGACCACCGCGACCTCATGGCCGGCATCGACCTCGCGTTTGACATGGCGCGCCACATTGCGGATGCGGACGATGTCGGCGACGGAGGTCCCGCCGAATTTCATCACGATTCGCGCCATGGAAGCGAAATGCCTTTGACTGGGTGCCGAAACGGCGGCCGAAAAACGGAAACGGAGCGTCGGGCTGGGCCAGCCGCTGAATTCGCGGCCTCCTTAGCCAAATGCTTTGGGTTTCGCAAGGCGTGCCACCGCTTGCCCCCCCCTGCTTGCCCCCTTAGGCGACGAAGGCGACATACGAGCGCAACGCGCCTACCCGAACGCCTGTCGCAGAGGCGCAGCCGGCAACAGCCGAAATTTGCTGCCTTGACATTCGCCGGCTCTCGACCGACTTCCTAGCGCACCAGAGCGCGATCAGCAAAAGTGGTATCCGGTTTTGCGCCCGATCGCGCTCTGAATTTTTGAGTCTGCGGGAGACCACACGATGCCAGAACCCCGACGATCGACGATCGATGCCGGAGAAGTGGAGCGTTTTTCCGCTCTTGCCGCCGAATGGTGGAATCCGAACGGCAAATTCCGCCCGCTGCACAAGTTCAATCCGATCCGGCTTGCCTATATACGCGACCAGGTGGCGGCGCGCTTCGGCCGCGACCCGCGCGCGGCGCGGCCGTTCGAGGGCCTGCGCATCCTCGACATCGGCTGCGGCGGCGGGCTGTTGTGCGAGCCGATGGCGCGGCTTGGCGCCGAAGTGGTCGGCGCCGACGCATCCGCCACCAACATCGAAGTGGCCAGGCTGCATGCGGCGGAGGTCGGCGTGACGGTGGATTACCGTGCCACGACAGCAGAGGACCTGGCTGACGCCGGTGAGAAATTCGACGTCATCCTCAACATGGAAGTGGTCGAGCATGTTGCCGACATCGACCTGTTCGTGGCCAAATGCGGCGAGATGCTCAAGCCCGGCGGCATCATGGTCGTCGCCACCATCAACCGCACGCTGAAGGCGCTCGGTCTGGCCATTATCGGCGCCGAATATGTGCTGCGCTGGTTGCCGCGCGGCACTCACCAGTTCGGCAAGCTGGTGCGGCCAGACGAGTTGGAAAAGGCGCTTGCCGGCGCTGGCCTGACCATCATCGACCGCACCGGCGTCACCTACAATCCGCTCGCCGACCGCTGGCAGCGTTCGAAGGACATGGACGTCAACTACATGGTTCTGGCAGAGAAGGCACCCGCCTGAACTTTCTCACGACGCCTTCTCACGCCGCCACCTTCTCACCCGTCTGACTTTGCGTCTTCGGGGCGATCTGGCTTTGCGCCTTGGTGGTGATGAACACGCCGGCGACAATGATGGCAGCGCCGGCCCAGGTCAGCAATTGATAGTGCTCGCCGAGAAACATCGTCCCGGCAAACAATCCGACCGCCGCCGCGACATAGCCGATCTGGCTGAGATAGACCGGGCCGCCGACCGCCTGCAGCCGGAAGAAGCAAGCGAACATCGCCGCGGCTGATGCGACCTGCCCAACGACGACCAGCGGCACGCCGGCGAGCAGGGCGAGCGAACCGCCGCCCTGCAGCGTGAAGATGCCGCAAAGAAGCAGCGCGGCCGATGCCAGATGGCTGCCGACGGCAAGCTCGATCGGTCCGGTCCCTAGCGGCCAGTCGACCGTGCGGTAGATATTGCCGGCGGCAAGGCTGACCGGAATGAGCAGCCCCGCCGCCACCCAGAAAAATTCGGCCGGCTGGCCAGCCTCGCCGCGCGTCACCGCCACCATGACAGCACCAACGAAGCCGACGGCAATGCCGACGATACCAAGCAGATTGGGACGCCGGACGCCGAGCAGGATCGAAAACACCAGTGTAACCACCGGCGACAGCGTGAACATGATACCGGTGTAGCCGGCGCCGAGATGCGGAATGGTCGAGAACATCAAGAGATTGGGGAGGGCATAGGACACCGCCGCGGTGACGAAGAAATAACGCAGTCTGTGCGGGGTGAGCCGGATGCGTTGTCCGCGCAGCAGCAAGGCGCACAAAAGCACGCCGCCGGCGCCGAGCGAGATGACGAGGGCCCAGACCATGGCCGAAACACCGGCCGCCGTAGCGATCTTGCCGAACGGCAGCGTCAGGCCGAGCAGGCCGCCGGTGACGAGCAAAAGACCGAGCGCTGAATCCCAGAGAAATTTCATAACGAACCTTATTGTCCTTGCGCCGTCTTTTGCGGGCCCTTGGCCAGCACTGTGACTCAAGCTAAGATAATACAAAGATTCTTAACGTCAAGATATTTAACGGTGAGATAGATGGATCGCGCCGCGAAAGCGATCGAGCAGTGGAAAAGACAACGGCCGGACCTGGATGTCTCGCCGATGGCCGTGCTCGGACGGTTGAACGAAGCCTCGTCGCTGATAGCGCGAGAACGCCTCGCTCCGCTGTTTGCCCGTTTCGGACTGCAATCCGGGGAATTCGACGTGTTGGCGACGCTGCGCCGTTCCGGATCACCTTACGCGCTGACGCCAACCGCCCTCTATGAGGCGACGATGGTGACGTCGGGCGCCATGACCAACCGGCTCGACCGGCTTGAGAAATCCGGATTGATCATGCGTGGACCGCATCCCAACGACCGGCGCGGGGTTGTCGTGCAACTGACCGAGAAAGGTCTCGCATTGGTCGATGAGGCGGTCGCCGCTCACGTCGCCAACGAACACGAGATACTTTCCGGCCTGACGCGCGCCGAACAGGACACACTCGCTGGCCTGCTTGAGAAGTTGATAGGGAGCGTCAGCCGGGGGTGAAGATCAGGCGGTTGGTGCCGATCCGTGCGACGTTTCCGCAGGAGGTCGCGATCCTCGACCTCCTGTTGTCGCAGGGCATCGACATCAACGCATAGGACAAGGCGGGGCAGACGGTTCTTCACATCGCAGCGCCCGATGCCATTGACGCCGCCTCGATCGAACTTCCTCTAAAACGCGGTGCCGATCGGAGCTTGAAGAACTTGAACGGAAAGCGCGCCACCCTGCGATCCAGGAAAGACTTGCGTGCTCCCCTAAAGGTGCCTGGGTAATTCCGTTTCGTGGCAAATCGCAACGTTTGAGATTGGCGGCTGGAGGGCTCGATGAAAGCGAATCAAGACGCCGCACCCCTGAGACTTTGCGCCTCGACCGAAGTGGCGTTCACGGCGAAGTCGCATACGGGCAACGCCAACTATGCGACAGCCTTTGCCACCATGTCCGGATGCTGGCCGATCACCCGCACATAGGCGATGGCGAAATCCGGCGCGGTCGCCCGCGCCTGCTCCCAGTCGCGCAGCGTGCCGACCGGGACCCGGAAGCGGCTGGCGAACTCGGCTTGCGACAGGCCAAGCCCAGTCCTCGTCCTGCGGATCAGGCGGGCGCGCTGGCCCCGGTCCAGTGCTTCGGCCATCACGTCGAAATCTTCGGCGTCGGTCGGGTCAGCAGGCAGCGTGATGTGCTCTTTCTTCACCCTTGTTGCTCCTTCTCACCGAGATGAAGCGAGGCAAGTCGCCCCGCCAGACGAAACGCCGGTGAACAGCTTCTCCCCGACGAAACCGACCGCCTTGAACCGTTCCTCGCCGTCGATCTCGCGGATCGAGGGGATAATCAGGTGGTTGTCGTCCGCAAAAATCCGATCGCCAAAGGCCAGCGGCAGCTTGTGCTTTTCGCGGTTGACCGCATCCTTGGCGGGGTCGAACCTGTCTCCCGTCATGAAGCTCGACTATACGGGATTCCCGTATTGCATGCAACCCTTATCCGCTCGTGGGCTGACATCGGTTTTAGGAGTTCTGCGACAGAACGGCAGCTATGCGGATTTTGCGACTGTCGCGAAAACCCCGATTAAAGCGACAGTTTCGCGCCAGATTTTTGCAACATTCGCATAATCCGTTTTGCGACATGGTCCAAGGACCGCAACGGGTCGAAGCGGAATCCCGTCCCGGTACCAACCGTCACACCAGTCTATCAGTTACGATCCTCCGGGAATGCCGGCACCGGCATGAATTCGACGCCGTCCTCGGCCAGGCTCTTGGCCTCCTCCAGCGTCGCCTCGCCATAGATGCCGCGCGGATCGCTCTCGCCGAAATGGATCTTGCGCGCCTCCTCGGCAAACTTGTCGCCGACATAGTCGGCGTTCTCGCGCACCTTCTCGGCCATCGCCTTCAATTGTGCCAACGCCTGCTTCTGGGCCTCGCCCATGGCGAGCGCGATCTTTTCTCGGCTGCGCCCGGTGGAGACGGCCGGCGCCATCAACGCCTTCTCGACCTTGTGCGAGCCGCAGGTCGGGCAATCGACGAAGCCAAGCTTCTTCTGGGTGTCGAAATCGTCGTTGCTGCGAAACCAGCCTTCGAATTCATGCTCGTGGTCACAGATCAGTGAAAAGCGAATCAAGACGCCGCACCCCTGAGACTTTGCGCCTCGACCGGAGTGGCGTTCACGGCGAAGTCGCGTGAATTTTTCAGATTCGGGATCTTCTTGCGGGCGGCGGCCGACTGCGCCGGGTCGATCTCGGCGATGATCACCGCCAGTTCGTCATGTGACGCCTCGGCGACGATGCGGCCCCACGGATCGACGATCAGCGAATGGCCATAGGTCTCGCGGCCGTCCTCGTGCAGGCCGCCTTGCGCCGCGGCAACGACATAGGCGCCGTTCTCGATGGCGCGCGCCCGTAGCAGCACGTGCCAGTGCGCCTCGCCGGTCTGACGGGTGAAGGCGGCGGGCACCGACAGCAGGTCGGCGCCGGCCAGCGCCTCGGCGCGGAACAGCTGCGGAAAGCGCAAATCGTAGCAGACGGCGAAACCCAGCTTCGCCCCATCGATCCCGGCGCCGCTGATCTCGGTGACGACGGCCTCAGTGCCGGGCTCGTAGGCGGCGGATTCGCGCCAGCTCTCGCCATTGTCGAGATCGACGTCGAACATGTGGATCTTGTCGTAGGTGGCAATGGTGGCGCCATCCGGCCCGAACAGAAGCGCGCGGTTGGCGAGCTTGCCGTCAGCGCGCAGGATGGCGGTCGAGCCGATATGCAGGAAGACGCCAAGGTCTTTTGCCAGCTTTCGCGCGGTCGAAACGATGATGTCCTTGTCCTCGGACGTGAAGGCGGCGGCCCGCGCCTGGCTGTCGCGGATCAGCGCACCGGTCATTTCCGGTGACTGGATATAGGTCGCACCCTGGCCCGCGGCCTCGCGCACCAGCCGCTCCAGATCGACCGCGTTGCGCTCGGGGCTGGTACCCGAACGCATCTGGATCGCCGCCGCCTTGAAAGCACCCATCGTCATGTCCTCAATTCGTCGAGCCATTGGCGAGCAGACGGTCAAGCCGGCCCTCTGCCTCCAGTTCATGGAGATCGTCACAGCCGCCGACATGCGTGTCGCCGATGAATATCTGCGGAAAGGTCGAGCGGCCATTCGCGCGGGAAATCATTTCCCGCCGCAGTTCCGGCGAGAAGGAGGCGTCGTGCTCGGTGTAGGCAACGCCCTTGCGCTCGAGCAGCCGCTTGGCCGCCACGCAATAGCCGCACATCATCCGTGTATAGATCGTCACGTCGACCATCGGTCAGCAATCCTGCCTTTTCCCAATCTATATAGTCGCGGACTCGTCGGCCCGAAAGTCCCCCGGCAGCACGCGCGCAAAGGTCAGCACGTCGACCGTCCCGGCACCGCCCTTCTTCAGCGCCTTGGCGACGGCGCGGACAGTGGCGCCGGTGGTATAGACATCGTCGATCAGGAGCACCCGGCGGCCGGCGATCTCGATCTCGGCCTCCTCCGGCACTCTGAAGGCGGCACGCACATTCTCCTCGCGTTCCCGCCGCTCCAGCCCGACCTGCTGGCGGGTGAGTTTGACGCGCCTGACCGCGGAGGGCGCAAAAGGCAGCCCGCCAAGCTGCGATACCGCCCTTGCCAGTTCCGCCGACTGGTTGAACTGACGCCTGAAAAAGCGCCGCCAGTGCAGCGGCACCGGCACGACCACATCGGCTTCCGCGATCAGTTCGGCACCGGCGCGCAGCATCCAGCGCGCCATCCACGGCGCCAGATCGGTGCGATCCTGGTATTTCAGCCCTTGCACCATCCGGCGGGCGACACCTGAGTAAGCGACCGCGGCCCGTGCCCGCTCGAAGGGCGGCGGGTCGGCGATCGCCTCGGCCGACAGGAACCCCTCGGCCGACAGGAACCCCTCGCCCATGTGATGGGTGAACGGCGTGCCCATCACCGGGCACCATGGCCGCTCCAGAAGCCTGAGTTTCGGCCAGCAGGCGCCGCACAGCACGCCGGGCTGCGAGACATGCCGTCGGCAACCGGCGCAAACCGGCGGAAACAGGATGCGCGCCGGCCAGTCCAACGCCTTTCGAGCGACACTCTTGATATCCGGCATTGGATCGGCCACGTGGTTCTTTCTCCGCCACCCTATATCAGAGTGCGGAAACCAGGAACTGTCAGTTGCAACCTATAGTCGATACCTCTCTCTGGCTGGCGCACAAGCGCCGGGCCCTCGCCAGCCCGGCTGCCGGCGCGGATTTCCTGATGCGGCGGGCGGCCGAGGAACTCGCCGACCGGCTGGGTGCAGTGGAACGCAAATTCGACAGGGCGGCCGTCCTGTTTTGCCAGACGCCGGCGGCAGTCGACGTGCTCGCGACAAGCGGCAAGGTGGCGGACATCGTGCGCGTCGAGGCGGATGCGGCTTTCCTGGGCGACGGGGCGGGGGGCGATGCCGCGGGACTGGTGGCGCCGTTGGAGACCGTGCCATTCGAGCCGGAAAGCCTCGACCTCGCGGTGTCGCTTTTGTCGCTTCAGGCAATGAACGACATTCCCGGCATGCTGGTGCAAATCCGCCGCGCACTGAAGCCGGACGGTCTTTTCCTAGGCGCTTTTGCCGGCGCCGGCACGCTTTCCGAGCTGCGCGAATGCCTGCTCGCCGCCGAGACCGAGTTTTACGGCGGCGCCAGCCCGCGCGTCATCCCGTTCACCGACGTGCGCGACGCCGGCGCGCTTTTGCAACGCGCCGGTCTGGCCTTGCCCGTCGCCGACGTCGAGACGGTGACGGTGCGCTACGATTCCCTGTTCGGCCTGATGGCGGACCTGCGGGCGATGGGCGAGACCAGCGCGCTCATCGACCGCAGCAGGCGACCGGCCACACGAAAGCTGTTTGCCCGCGCCGCCGAAATCTATGCCGAACGATTTTCGGATGCCGATGGCCGCGTCAGGGCGAGTTTTCCGATCGTCTGGATGTCAGGCTGGGCGCCCGACGCCTCGCAGCAAAAACCGATGAAGCCGGGCTCGGCAAAACTGTCGCTGAAGACAATCCTGGAAAATCCCGGCCGGCGCTGACCGGTTTATTATGGACGCGGCTGGTCGGTTACTGCGCGAAAGCCTTCACAAGCTTGCTGGCATTGTCGCTGAACAGCCACGTGATTGCGTCGGCGACCTTGCCGACGCCGCCTACGATGGTAAGCGACAGCACGGCCACGATCAGCCCATATTCGACAGCCGTCGCGCCGGTCTTGTCTTCCCAAAATCGTTGCAGCAATGTTTTCATGGCCGTCGATCCCGCTTGCCGGAACCCTAGCGCGGACCTGTTAAGAAAGGTTAATGACACAGGCTTAACAGGCGATGAAAGCACCCGCTTTGGCCGGTGTCAGCAGTCGCCGCTGCGCTGGCCATTGTCGCGTATCACGCAGATCGAAGTGGGCAGCGGCTGCAGCACGCTCCTGCGCAGCGTGTAGGTATCACGACGGCCGGTCGAGCCCGTGCTTCCAATCGAACCCGTGCTTTCAACCGACCCTGTGCTCATCCTGTCGAGGCCGCCGGCAAAATCGTCGCGGGCTGATCGCGTCCGGTTGTCGAGCAAGGGCGTGGCGATCAGGGCCAGCGCCACCGCGGCCGAGCCGAACAAAAGCGTGATCCGCAATATTCCCATGCCGGCAGCCCTAAAGCTGCGGTCGGGTCGGATCGAATCCCAGTCCCTGTCGAGGCTCATGCAACCGCCCTCCGGCGAAGGCCTGGACACGACCTTCCTTCGATTTCTGCCGTCATTTTTTCACGGCCAGATAAATCTTCCATTAACGTTGTCTATGTCTCGGAGGGCAAATCACAGAAGATCGATGAGGAACTGGATCAGCGGCGCGTCGGCCGGCGGCATCGGAAAATCGCGCATCTGGCGCGGCCGCACCCATTTCAGCACCTGCCCCTCCTTCGGCTGCGCGATGCCGCGGAAGCGACGGCAGACGAACAGCGGCATCAGCAGGTGAAAATCATCGTAGGAATGGCTGGCGAAGGTGAACGGCGCCAGGCAGGGAATATCGGTTTCGATGCCGATCTCCTCGTACAATTCGCGGATGAGGCATTCTTCCGGCGTCTCGCCGGGCTCGACCTTGCCGCCCGGAAACTCCCACAGGCCGGCCAGTTGCTTGCCTTCGGGGCGCTGCGCCAGAAGCACGCGGCCGTCGGTATCGACCAGCGCGCAGGCTGCGACCAGGAGCAGGCGCTTGCCGACAGGGTGCGGGCCGGTCATGCGCCGGGCGGCCGGCGATAATGGTAACGATAGACTTCGTCGAACCCGAGCGAACGATAAAGCGCCAGCGCCGGCGCGTTGTCGGCCTCGACCTGCAGCCAGGCTTCCCGGGCGCCGCGCAGCCGTGCCCATTTCAGCGCCGACAGGATGAGGTGGCGGCCATGGCCCTGGTTGCGAACCGATTTGTCGGTGGCGATCTCGAACAGCCCGGCAAGATCGCCGTCATGGACGCAGATCAGCGTCGCCAGCGGTTCGGTGCCGTCTTCGAGCGCGAACAGCCCGGCCTCCGGCTGGATGGCGCCGATGATCTCCGACAGGCCCGGCCGCAGAGACACATCCGAGCCGCTTACCTTGAGCGCCGCGCCGATGAAGCGGCTGATGTCCTTCAGCGGGATCTGGTCCATGGCGGCATCGAGCTGGGCGTCCGCCAGCGGCAGCCGCATCACCAGCGATTCGTCGAATGTGCTCCAGCCCTCGCTGTCGAGATGTTTGGCAAGGATCGGCCCCGACAGCGGCGATATGCGGAAGGTCAGCGGCCGGCCATAGGCGTCGAAACGGCGGCTGGCGCGGCCGATGCGATCGGCAATGTGCTGGATGTCGCCCGGATCGAGCGGGTTGACGGAATTCAGCCGCTTGGCCGGATGGCCCGCCGTCAGCCGCACCACCCAGGTGCCGTCATAATGCACGGCCGCCGCCGGCCAGGCGCGAAAGCCGGCCGCCTCGTAGCGGCGCACGATGGCAAGCACGCTTGCCGGATGTCTGGAAACCAACGCCATCAACTCCGATAATCGCCGTTGATGGCGACATACTCCTTGGTGAGGTCGCAAGTCCACACCGTCGCCTTGCCGCGGCCGATGCCGATATCGGCACGGATGCGGATCTCGTCGCGCTTCATGTAGGCCGACGTCGCCTCCTCGGAGTAGGCGGCGTCGCGCTCGCCCTGATGCGCCAGCCTGATGTCGCCGAACCAGATCGACAGCAGGTCGCGGTCGGCCGGTTCGCCGGCCTTGCCGACGGCCATGACCACGCGGCCCCAATTGGCGTCTTCGCCGGCGACCGCCGTCTTGACCAGCGGCGAATTGGCGATCGACAGCGCGATGCGCTTGGCCGAGCGGGCCGATTTCGCGCCGGTGACGGTGACCTCGACCTGTTTTCGCGCGCCCTCGCCGTCGCGCACCACTTGCAGTGCCAGCGCTTTCAGCACCTTGCCGAGCGCGCGGCGGAAGGCGCCAAGGCGCGCATCGCCGGCATTCGTGATATCAGGCGCGCCGCGCCGGGCGGCCGTGCCGGTGGCGAACATCAGCAGTGTGTCGCTGGTCGAGGTGTCGCTGTCGACGGTGACCGCATTGAAGGTCTTGGCGGTGCCGCGCGACAAAAGATCCTGCAGCACGGGGGCTGCGATCGGCGCGTCGGTAGCGATGAAGGAGAGCATCGTCGCCATGTCGGGCGCGATCATGCCGGCGCCCTTGGCAATGCCGTTGATGGTGACGTCGGCGTCGCCGAGTTTTACCGTCGCGGTCGCCAGTTTCGGATAGGTGTCGGTGGTCATGATCGCCTTGGCGGCTTCGGTCCACAGGTCCGGCCTGCCGTTCCTGACCAGTCCGGCGAGCAGATGGCCGAACTTGCCGGCATCGAGCGGCTCGCCGATGACGCCGGTCGAGGCCAGAAACACCTCGTCCGGCGTGCAGCCCGCAGCCTTGGCCGCAGCTTCGCCGGTCATTGCCGTGGAGGCTCGGCCCTTGCTGCCGGTGAAGGCATTGGCATTGCCGGAATTGACGACCAGGACGCGCGCCTTGCCGGCGCTAAGATTCTGCCGGCAGAAATCGACCGGCGCCGACGGGCATTTCGACTTGGTGAACACGCCGGCGACCGTGGTGCCGGCATCGAAGACCATGGTCAGCAGGTCGGTGCGGTTCTTGTACTTTATCCCGGCCTCGGCTGTGGCGATGCGGGCGCCCTCGATGTCAGGCATGTTGGGATATTTCTTCGGCGCGAGCGGCGAAATCGTGGCTGACATGAGGACCTCGGGCGGGAAAAACGCAAGGGGAACGCCGGTTTGCCCGATAGCGGGCGCCGGCGCAAGGGCGTTTGATGTTGGGCACATGCCCTTTCTCATCGAAACGAACGTTCAGTTGCGCGAAACGGACCGTTTCGTTTCGTCGAGAGAGCGTGTACGATCTGCCGACGAAAAAGCATCGAAGGAAAACAGGATGGGGCTGGATCGGGGGCGCAGGTCGATCGGCGCGCGGCGCAACCCCGACAGCGCCGACGCCATTCTCGACGCCGCCGAGGCAGTTCTGGTCGAGGCCGGTTATTCCGGCTTCTCGATCGAAGCGGTGGCGCGGCGGGCGCGTGCGGGAAAGCCGACAATCTATCGCTGGTGGCCGAGCAAGGCCGCCTTGCTGTTCGACGTCTATCAGCGGCTAAAGCGCGTCGATTATCCCGATACCGGCAACCTCGAGGACGATCTCGTCGGCTTCCTCAAAAGCCTGTTCTCGCACTGGCGCGAAACATCGTCAGGCAGCATCTTCAGATCGCTGATCGCCGAGGCGCAGTCGGACGCAATGGTGGCCGCCGTGCTTGCCGAATACACCAAAGGACGCCATGCCCATACCGGCCAGATGATCGAACGCGCCAAGGCAAGAGGCGAAGTCGCGGCCGACGTCGATTCCACGCTCGTCGCCGACCTGGTCGCCTCGTTTGCCTGGACGCATCTCTTGACCAATCGCCTCGACGAAGACGAAACGACGCTGCGCAAGGCGGTTGGCTATCTGTTGAAGGGCATAGAAGCTGACGATGCCGGCTCGGTCGACGGCGCGGCTGTCCGGCGGAGGCGTCGACGTGTCATCGGTCGCACCGCCCGGTAGAGCGGCAGGGTGGCGGGGCAAGACCCTGGCGTGGTGCAGACCACCAGAGGAACAATTGTCGGAGGCTGCGCTGCCCCTCATCGCCCTGCCGGGCACTTCTCCCCGTATAGTGACGGGGAGAAGGACGCCTTCGCAACGGATTTCGCCAACCTCCAGCGTTGCAGGAATGGCGCCGGGGTCGCGGCCAGCCCCCTTCTCCCCGTCACTACACGGGGAGAAGATGCCGGCAGGCAGATGAGGGGCGGCGCCGACGCCAACAATTTTGCACAGGCGATTGCCCTCGCCTACTTGGTGTTTTCCAGCGCGTCGACCGTCTTCTTCAGCTTCTCGTCCGGGATCTCGACCTTGGCCTGGGCGCGCAGCGACTTGACCAGCGCGATGTATTTGTCGCGGATGACAGCCTGACGGGCCTGATCCTTGACCTGGTCGAAGGCCGGTGGCTGCTTGGCCCGCTTGTCCTCGACCTGGATGACGTGCCAGCCGAACTGCGACTGCACCGGCTGCTCGGTGTACTTGCCGACCGCCAGCGCGAACACCGCCTTGTCGAATTCCGGCACCATCTGACCGGGTCCGAACCAGCCGAGATCGCCGCCGCTGGTCTTGCCGCTCGGATCGCTGGTGTGCTCGTTGGCGAGTTTCTGGAAATCGGCGCCGCCATCGAGCTGCTTGATGATCGCATCGGCCGCTTCCTTCGTCTTCACGAGGATGTGACGGGCATGGACCTCGTTGGCCGGCGGCGTGTTGGCGATTTCCTGGTCGTAGCGGGCGCGAACCTCGGCATCGGTGATCTTGCCGACGACATCCTTCTCGACCATTTCGCCATGCAGGGCGCGCTGCTGCAGGAACGCCATGCGGCGCTGGAAGTCGGGATCCTTGTCGAGGCCGGTGGTGACCGCCTGGGCGGCCATGACCTTGATTTCGATCGCCGCCGAAAGGGCTGCGGCGCGGCGCTGTTCGGGCGGCATCTGCGCAAACTGCTGCGACAGCTCGCCTTCGGCAAGCGCAAGGTCGGCCTCGGTCAGCGACTGGCCGTTGATCGTGGCGACCACGGCGTTCGGATCGACCGGCGCGGCCGGCTGGGCGGGTGCGCCCGGTTGGGCGG
>NZ_JBVVQZ010000036.1:0-25420 GCF_055811635.1 Mesorhizobium sp. WSM4806
TTACCTCAATGCGCTCCTAATCCGCGGGCAGTTAGTAGGGCATATAGCATCGGATTATCCTCAACAGATCATCATGCCCACCCTGCCATCGCAATTGGATGACCAACTTGGACAGCCAGATATCAAAAAAATTACAGAACCTTTATGATCGAAGGTTGCGGACAATGGTATCTTCACAGCAAGGTCTGAGGTCAACCACAGCCAAAAAGCTTGTGCCGAATTGCGCTCGGACGCTGCACAAGTACGCAATGCAGGGCGGACGCAATGAGGGTCAACAGCGCTACTACAATGAAGCCGTTGTATAAATTTATCATATTAGAAACTAAATCGTTTTGTAAATTTATCATATTTTAACTTTAGTCAACAGACCTCGAATGAAGTTTAACAAACATTGACTTCCTACATTCGCTAACTGCGGTTATGGTGGCTGCCTGTAACTAAGACAGAATTGGCAATTATCGAATAAAATAAGTCTTCGGACAGAGATATACAAGAAGTTCAAAGTCTTATTAAGTAAGTAACGTCCCTTAAGAAATGGGGATTTTCAGGCGAAATATCGGTGGAGATGTTTGAGAGATGGAACAAACTCTTGGTAAGGCTAAAGCACTGCTTAGTGTTGTAAAGAGTTCACTTGAGCCGTCGTATCGGCTAATTTGCTTCCCTCATGGGGGGGGTAGCGTCCAGTCGTTCCGTAATTGGCCGGACTATCTCCCTGACGACATTGAGCTTATTTGCTTGGATCTTCCCGGGCGCGGCAAACGATCAGCGGAGTCCGCCATTCGCAGGATGGACGTACTGGCACCCATGGTCATCGAGGCTCTCCAGGCATACAGCGATAGGCCTTTTGTTTTCTTCGGTCATAGCGCAGGTGCCCTCGTGGCCTACGAGATCGCCCGCTCCCTGGAGGAGGCCGGTCGGCCCTCTCCCTTCCATGTTGTCGTGTCTGCTCACCCGTCAGCGGATCTGCCCCCGGAAGAGCCGCCGATGTATAGATACGCCGATGATAAGCTAACCGATGTGATTCGTACCCTTGGCCTGGTCCCCAAGAAGGCGCTGGCAAACGAAAAACTGCTACTGGACTTCATTTTGCCGCCCCTGCGGGCCGACTTCGAACTTGCGGAGACTTACGACCGAAACCTGCCAACGCCTCTCCAGGCGGCAATCACCGCAATGGGCGGAGTTGAGGACGAAATCAATGCCAATGACCTAGACGGATGGCGTCGGCTTACGACGTCGCGCTTCGCCCGGATTATGTTCGATGGCGATCACTTTTTCACCCATTCCATGACGGAGGAGGTGGTGTCCAGCCTCCTGCGCGAGGTTAGCGAGGTGAAGGGACAACTTCCGGTTTCTATCCAACACGGCGAGGTCTTCCCTTATACTAATCTAACGCTGCATGAGCGATTCCGCAAACAAGCAGCTCTCACCCCAGACAGTCCTGCCATCGTTTCAGAGGCTACGACCATCACATATCGTGAACTCGACGACCTAAGCGACATTCTATCCAGGCACCTCCTTGGACATGGTCAGAGCCGAGGTTCCCGTGTGGGTATCCTGATGGATACTTCACCTGAATACGCCGTCGCTTTGTTCGGTATTCTAAAGACAGGGGCGGCCTACGTCGTGCTTGACAAAGCACTGCCCACCGCTGCGGTAAAGCGAATACTTGAGAAAGCATGTGTTGAAATCGTTGTCACCAACAACCGTTTCGCAGCTAAGCTTCCGCCTGACTGGTCCGGTATTGCGCTGTCGCTCGACGAGGGTTGGGAAGCACAACTCGGTAAGGCCAGCCCGGCCAATCCCGAAGCGGTGGATCTCGATGCCCCCGCCCACATTGGATTTTCGTCTGGCACGACTGGCGAACCAAAAGGGATCGTCTGCCCTCACCGAAGCGCTGTATCCTCTTACCAGTGGCGCTATTGCGCGCTGCCATATGCGCCTGATGAGCGCGAGGCGGTCAATCTCTTCGGGGCCGTCATGCGGCCGATTCTCGCCGGGATTCCAGCCTACTTGATCCCTGATGACGTTATCTATGATCCGGACCAGCTGGTCGACTACCTGGAACGAAATCGAATTTCCAGAATATTGCTAACCCCATCACTGCTGGACGTGATTATCAGCAGCGGCTTCCCCGACCTCCCCTCCCGCCTTCCCGATCTCAGATTGATCTACCTATCAGGCGAGGTACTAACAGCAGCGTTGCTTGCGCGGGTCAGGGACGCGCTGCCGCACATCAGAATCATCAATTACTACGGCGCAGCGGAGGCAAGTGATGTTTCGCATATTGACTTGAGCGAGGTCAATCCTGCGACAATACAAAAGGTCGCGCCGGTGGGTCCGCCTCAGTACAATGTCAGTGTCTATATCCTCGGGGAGCAACGCGATCCGGTCCCACTGGGCTTCTTGGGCGAGGTCTTCGTCGGCGGCGATGTCTTGGCTCATGGATATCTCGACAGCCCGGAGATGACACGCGAAAGGTTCTTTCCCGACCCGTTCCGAGCTGGTGGCACGATGTTCCGTACCGGCGATCTTGGCCGCATGCTGCCCGGTGGCCAATTGGAGATTATCGGGCGCTGCGCTTTCATGGTGAAAATCCGAGGTTTTAGCGTCGTGCCCGGGTCTGTAGAAGCTGCCTTGCTGCGCTACTCCGGGGTCCGCTCCGCCGCCGTATTGCCTGAGCTCGATGCGACGACCGGCCAGCCGGACCGACTGGTCGCCTATGTAGTCCTGCACGATGGTTGCAAAGCCTGGGAGGCTCCTTTGCGAGCGTATTTGAAGTCCGAGTTACCCCATTATGCGATACCCGCGCATTTCGTGGCGGTAAGGGAATTGCCCATTGCGGCCAACGGGAAACTTGATCGGTCGCGCCTTCGCGGGCTCGCGCAAGAGGCGTGCGCTCCGGTGATCGGTACCGACGAGGTCGAATCGGCAGTTCGCGCAGCTTGGCGCGACCTTCTCCAGGCCGAAACTGCCGATCCGGGCGACAACTTTTTCGATTGCGGCGGACACTCCCTTCTGGCTGCCCGTCTCTGCACACAGCTTCGTGAGAGTCTGAAGGTGGAGCTCCGCGTAGTGGAGGTCTTCCTCAATCCGACTTTTGAAGAACTCGCGGCTCTTCTCCGCAAACGCATCGGCGAGCAGGGACATCCCCAAAGCGGCAAGCTTCCCAAAACACCGCCAGTCTTGCCCGGTAGGCCGCCCCATTTGAAGGCGTTGGACCGTCGACGCAGCCCCGGTATGGACATTGCGGTTATTGGTATGGTCGCGCGTTTTCCTGGCGCGGAAACAGTCGATGCACTGTGGGAAAACCTCTGCCAAGGGGTCTGCTCGATCACCTCACTCTCCACGCAGGAACTCAAGGCCCGGGGCATTCCAGAGGCTGTCCTGAAGCGCCCCGATTATGTGCGCGTGGGCGCCCATCTCAACGATGTGGACCTTTTCGATCCGGATTTCTGGAACCTTTCGAGGCGTGAGGCGACGCTAATGGACCCGCAGCATCGCGTGTTTCTCGAATGCTGCTGGAAGGCACTCGAGTCGGCCGGATATGCGCCAACTCAGCATGAGGGCCGGACCGGGGTGTTCGCAGGTTCGGGCCTCCCCCTCTATCTACTACGCCATTTGAAGGGGGGCGGCCTCATCAATCCCAGCAACGCGCCGCTCGCTTTCCTGACGGAGCTCGGCAACGAGAAGGACTACCTTGCCTCGCGCGTGTCCTACATGCTGAACCTCAACGGCCCAAGCATTGCGGTGCAAACCGCATGTTCAACTGGGCTGGTGGCAATCGGGGTCGCCGCTCAGTCACTCGCTGCCGCCTATTGCGACATGGCGCTGGCAGGCGCCTCGAGTATCACCTTCCCTCAAGCGGGATATCAGTATGTCAAAAACTTCATCAATTCTTCGGACGGCGTGTGCCGAGCTTTTGATGCCGACGCCAATGGCACGGTGTTCGGAAATGGGGTAGGGGTTGTCGTTCTCAAGCGCCTCGAAGATGCCCTGGCGGCGGCCGACCCAATCCACGCAGTGATAAAAGGATGTGCCATTAACAACGATGGCCGCACCAAATCGTCCTTCTCGGCGCCTAGCGCGCAAGGCCAGACCGCAGTTGTGCGCCAAGCACTTGCCTCCGCGGCGCTCGGCGCTGAAGACGTGGAATACATCGAAACTCATGGGACTGGCACCAAGGTCGGCGACCCGATCGAGGTCCGCGCTCTGGCAGAGGCTTTCGCGGGGCAAGAGAAAACGGGCAACGCCTGTGCGCTTGGGTCAATCAAACCGAATATCGCCCATTCCAATGCCGCCGCGGGGGTCGCGAGCTTTATCAAGACAGTTCTCACGCTTCAGCACGGTGTAATACCCCCGACCATCAACATCAACCGGCTTAATGAAGATCTGGGTCTGGAAGACACGCCCTTCTTCATCAATGAGCAGCTTAGGCCTTGGCCCCGTCCGCCGGGACGCTCACGAACTGCAGGAGTCACTGGGCTCGGTATGGGAGGAACCAACTGCCATATCGTGCTGCAGGAATGGGACAGCGACAATGCAAGGGCTTGGCCCGGATCGGTTGCACGGGGATCTCACGCCCTTTGCCTATCTGCAAAGACCCCGTCGGCGCTAAGCCGGGCCTGCCGGAATCTAGCTGCGTTCTTGCGGCGTAACCGCGAGATCGATCTTGGTGACGTCGCTCATACACTACGCGTGGCGAGATGCCAGTTCGAGCATCGAACCGTCGTTGTGGCGCGCAACTTGGACATGGCCATCGCGAGGTTGGAAGAAGAGGTGGATCGTGCAGCTAATCGGACCCTTTCCTCGCCGTCGATTGGGTTCATGCTGCCCGGCTGCGGAGTGCAGCACCCGCGAATGTTCAAGGACCTCTTTGATCACGTGCCAGACTTTCGCAATGCTTTCCTGATTTGTGCCGCCGCTAGTCGCCGGCTCCTGGATCGTGACCTGGAGACGGTCATGTTTGGGGAAGACGACGCATACCGGACGGCTTCCTTCGAAGAAATCAGTGTCATGATTTTCTCCGTGCAATTCGCCATGGCGCGTTTGCTAGAACTGTTCGGAGTTCAGCCCGGTTATCTCGTCGGACACAGCATGAGCGAATACGTTGCGGCCACCCTAGCGGGCATTCTAAAAGTAGAAGATGCTGTTGGGCTGACGATCACTCGAAGCCGTGCGATGGCGAATCTTGGTATCGATGGTGCTATGCTTGCGGCCGGATGTGGCCCGAGCGAGGCTGAGCGTATCCTCAAGGAGGACCCTTGGCGTGATCCGGCTGAAGCTGGCGAGATCGGCGTCGGTGTCGTGAACTCCAATTCCGACGTCGTGTTTACCGGCAAGCGGGAACTTCTGGAAAGGCTTCAGGAAAGTCTCGAACAGCGACAGATCCCCAACAACCTCCTTAATACAGCTGGCGTCCCCAGCCATTCTTCGCTGATGAAACGAGCGACTGACATCATGGACGCGCAGGTCCGCTTACTCGAAAAGGGTCTGCCGAATGTCGCCATAGCTCTGAATTCAGGATCCTTGCATGGCGTGAAAGTACCCTTGCCGGAGAGCCACTGGAGTGGGCAAGCAACTGGGACGATCCGATTCGATCGCTCTATTCAGACCATGGTCGCGGCTGGTGTAACTGCGCTAATTGACCTTGGCCCTTCGCGCAATCTGGCGCGTTTCGCGCATGGGGCGATCAACCCGGAGGATCGCAACAACCCAATTCCATCGATTGTCCCAGCCGCGCGCGACGAGAACGATGAAGAGTCCACTGACCGCCATGTCCTTCTGGAATGCCTTGGGGCACTCTGGGCCGCAGGTGTTGCGGTGGATTGGAAACGGGCCAGTGATCAATTGGAACCGTTCGGTACTCGCCGCCGCATTCCCCTTCCAACGTACTCATTTGACGGTCACCGATGCTGGCCGGACGATCAGTCTGCGGGCCCGACGGTTCCGCGGCAGCCAGGGGAGCGAGAGCGTCAAAGGGGGGGAGTGATCACGACGCCAGACGAGCAGCCAGAAGAAGAGAAAGGATCTCTGCCAGAAAAAGAAGTCGAATCAGGAAAGGTCAGGATGTTGAGTAACGATGATCCGAGGAGAATTTTTCTTGATGAAGTCAAAACTATTATGGGAGACAACGAAATATCCTTGGAAGATAACTTCTTTGATGTTGGGGGAGACAGCCTTATCGCCGCAGAGATCCAAGCTAATTTGGATAAAAGCGACCACTGGAGGTCGCCGCAATTGGATGAGATAATTGAGGCGGCGACGTTCGGCGACCTGTATGACCGAATATGCAGACGTAACCACCCGTCCCGATAAAAACACCTCAAGCTTGTTAGACTAAATGTTCGCCGGTCCCAGGAGAACATTTGGTCTAGAGCGCAGACGCAGCAGAGACACGCAGCTCTGTTTCTGGCGATCGGCGAGACTGGTAGCGGATCATCTTCCTGTACGCATGCGCCAGACTCGCACGCACACGTTCCAAAGGGAATCCCAAGTCGGACTCTTCTGTTAGGCTGTAACCACTAGATCTCCGAACCTGCTATCGCACATGGCCATCTTGCACCCAGGTGGTCGGCGGCGACAATCGATTTTTGATGAAGGCTCATATACCATGCACATCAAATGTAACTCATTGACTAGTATGGCGGTGTGACTTCCACAACCACGTGACCCATTTCCTCGAGGAGTGAACCCATCGCTTCCAGGGCGCGCAGGACTTGCGTATCCAAAACGATCGCGCCCCATTTGGTCCTTGCCATCCCGATTCTCACGGCTGGGCAAGTTCCTCCACATGCCGACGGTTCGGCTGAACTATGATGAAAGGATCGCCAGCAAGAGGACCGGAGAAACATCGAGCGCAGCAGCCATATCGTATTGCAAAGAAAGAGCGACGGCCGTCCTAAAATCAAGGCACCAGCCATCTCAAAACGCGATGGCACTGTCCGGAACATTATATTGGCCGACTCCAATGCCAAGTGGCACATACTTGGCCGGGTAGCGGATCGAACTGCATCCGCCCGTCAACGTCGTCCGACAGAAATCGAGTGACCGAATTGCAGATCAAAGACGTCCTCCTTGTGCCTGGCAACGGCGCATTCTTCTATGACGATCAAGCTGCCATTAGGTCGGGCGCAACCCAGGACGGCTTCATCTATGTCGGCGAACCGACAACGCCTGGGTTCGATTCGATTCGCATTCCAGCATCTTCGCTCAGCGTCGGGCTGGTCCTTGCCGACGAAACCGTTGTTTGGGGCGACATGATGAACGTCCAGTACTCTGGTGCTGGCGGACGCGATCCTGTGTTTGAAACTGCTCAAATCTCGGATTTGACGTCGCGCGTTGTGACGCCACGGCTTCTTGATGCCGATGCTGCTTTTTACCTTGATGCCTGCGCGACGGTTCTCGAGCCTTTCGCACATAAGCGGCTACCTCTCGGGATTGAGTATGGCGTGAGCCAGGCGCTCCTTCGTGCAGCGGCTCATCTTCAGCGTACGACGATGGCGGAGATCATATGCAGTGAATTTGACCTCCCGCTGCCAATACGTAAGGTCCCGATTTACTGCCAAAGCGGTGACGCTCGCGAAATCAATGTCGACAAAATGATCCTGAAGGCGGTGGATGTGCTTCCCCACGGCCTGATCAACTCACGGCAGAAATTCGGCCAAGGCGGCCAGACTTTCCTGGACTTCGTCAAGTGGGTTGCAACGCGTACGCGCGAAATCGGCCGTCCGGGTTATCATCCGGTGCTGCATTTCGATGTTTATGGCTGGATCGGCCTGGAAATCGGCTTGGAGCCGCAACGGATCGCCGACTTTATCTGCACGGTTGCCGATACGGTTCCGGGGTTCATCCTCAATATCGAGTGCCCCGCGGATTTTGGTTCGACGCAAGCTCAAATTGATAATTACGCCCGGATAACCTCGATTTTGAATGATAGGGAATCCAAGGCCCGCATCGTTGTGGACGAAAGGTGCAATACGCTCGAGGATATTCGGCTCTTTGCCGAAGCGAAGGCCGCGCATTTCGTGCAAATCAAGACGCCGGATGTCGGCTCAATAGCCGACACGGCGCGGGCCGTGCTTCTGTGCAAGGAGAACGAGGTAGGCGCGTACGTTGGAGGAAGCTGTACCGAGACGGATCTCTCTGCCCGGGCATCGGTCCACATATCCGTCGCGACCCAGGCCGACATGATGCTTGCAAAGCCCGGAATGGGTGTCGACGAGGGATTTTCCATCGTTGGGAACGAACAAAACCGGTTGTTTGCGATCCTGAACCGCCGTCGGGCTCATGTCGAAAAAATTGGATGAAAAGCGCGGTGTCGCATGCAGAACTCTCTTGAGGGGATCACTGTCGTAGCCGTGGAGCAGGCCGTCGCAGCGCCGTATGCATCGTCGCGCCTTGCGGATGCCGGCGCCCGGGTCATCAAGATCGAAAGGCCGGAAGGGGACTTTGCCCGAAACTACGAGAAGCTGGTGCGGGGACAGAGCGCTTACTTCGTCTGGCTCAACCGGGGTAAGGAGTCGGTTTGTCTGGACCTGAGGTTGGAGGCGGATCGTGCCGTCCTGGAATCGCTGATCGCCGCTGCTGACGTCTTCATCCAGAATCTGAAGCCGGGCAGTATCGAAAAGCTGGGTTTCGCGTCTGCAGATCTCCGTCGACGTTTTCCGCGGCTGATCACTTGCGACATTTCTGGTTTCGGGGAGAAAGGGCCGTATTCCCATTTGAAGGCATACGATCTTATCGTCCAGGCCGAAACAGGTCTGTGCGCGATCACCGGCACCCAACAAGGGCCCGCGCGTGTAGGGGTCTCGGTTTGCGACATCTCGGCGGGCATGACAGCGCATAGCGCCATTCTTCAGGCGCTGTATCACCGCGAGGTCACCGGCGAAGGGACAAGCATTCAGGTGTCACTATTCGATGCCCTCGCCGACTGGATGAATGTGCCAGTTCTGCAACACGACTATAGCGGCTATTACACGGTACGCGCCGGCGTGAACCACCCGTCGCTGGCACCCTATGGCGCCTATCGATGCGCCGACGGCAAAGAGGTTATTTTTTCGGTTCAGAATGACCGCGAATGGGCGAATTTCTGCGAGAGATTCCTGAAGCAGCCCGAGCTTACCCGCGCGCCCGGGTTTGCCGATAACATGGAGCGGCTCGGTAACCGCGCTCGTCTTGATGAGATCATCAAGCGGCGTTTTTCCGAATTGCGCTGCGAGGAGGCGATGCAGGAGCTTGAGGCGGCCGGTCTGGCATATGGCCGACTGAACGAAGTGGCGGATATTTCAAAGCATCCCCACCTTCGCAGGGTCGAGGTCGGCACACCCGAAGGTACTGTCAAGACGATAGCGCCTGCGGCCATCTTCAACTCGGAACGCCCTTCGCTGCGCCCAGTGCCGGCTCTTGGCGCGCATACGGAGAGTGTCCGGGAAGAGGTTCTGGGGCGTTTGCGCGATAGAGCCGCGTCAGCGTGAGCGCGCATCCTGTCGGTAAGTGGGCGCGCTCGGGACGGAGCGTGCCTGCTTGCCATCGCAGTGCATCGGCCGCCCAGCAAGCTCACTGCCACCGCCCTCGCTAAAATCGACTGCAGAGGCGACTCATGATCAAGGACACCATTCCGGCCGATGAAAGCGCGATGGCTGTACCCCGCTGGAGATCGCTGCTCTTCGTTCCCGCCCACGTTCCGCGCTTTGTTGAGACGGCCCATGAGCGGGGTGCAGATGGCGTCATACTGGACCTCGAAGACTCCGTTCCCCAGGATCAGAAGGGCGAGGCACGGCAGCAGCTTTCTGCATCCGTGGCAAAGGTGGGCCGCAAGAACGTATCCGTTTTGGTCCGCATGAATCGTAGTTTGCGCGCCTTGCCGGCCGAACTTGATGCAGTCGTGGTTGCGGGTGTGGACGCATTAGTTCTTCCCAAGACCGATTCGGCAGAGTGGATTTTAGAGATCGCGAATGCGGTTTCGGAACTTGAACGGGAAAGGAATCTTGCGCTGGGACGCATCCGGTTCCTTGCCCAGATCGAGTCCCCGGGCGCCTTGCAAAGGCTCGCGGCCATAGCGTCGGCGCATCCCAGGATGGTCGCAATGGCGCTCGGTCCTGAAGACTTCAGTGTCGCTGTTGGCGGCGCCCCGGAATTCGACCTTCTCTTGAGCCCGAACCTTTCCGTTCTTTTCGCTGCCCGTGCGCCGGGTTGCTCCCTCTGGGCTTTATTGGAAGCATCGGCGAGTTCTCCGACACTGACAAACTTCGTGAATCCGCGACGCATGCGCGGCGGCTTGGCTTTGCCGGAGCTTTGGCGATTCATCCGAACCAGGTGGCCATATTCAATGAAGCTTTCTCGCCCAGCGGACAGGAGCTCGAGTGGGCTCGTCGCATCCTCGCGGCGGAAAAAGATGCGGCAGCGCATGGCAGAGGCGCTTTCGCCTTTGACGGAAAGATGGTCGATCCACCGGTTATCCGACGGGCCCGAGAAATCATAGCCACGAGTCCGGAAGCCGGGTGGGCGTGAGTCCTCGGCGGCTGTTTCAGAGACCAGACTGGACGACACGACACCGAGGTGGCCCACTTGCTCGACCGTGATTTGCTACAGCGTGGCACAATTATTGCTATCGCGGCATCAGATTTCGAGATAGATTACATCGATTGGAGTTTGCCTCGGAAGAGTACCCGTGGAAATCAGGCAGTTAAGATATTTCGTCGGCGTGGTCGAAGCAGGCAGTTTTACGAAGGCCGCTTGCTTCCTTAATGTCTCCCAGAGTGCGCTGAGCCTGCATGTGCGTCAGCTGGAAGTAGGCTTCGGCACTCAGTTGCTGATACGCGACAGAACCGGCGTCAGCGTGACGGCGTCAGGAGCCAAACTCCTCGAGCGGGCACGGGCGATCCTCAAAGAAATTCGACTTACCGAGGTGGAATTGACCAACACAGCTGCTTCCCCTGCTGGGGAGGTGACCATAGGCATTCCGTCTGGAGCTGCTCGAGTCCTAAGCGGCCCGCTGCTAGAGTCGGTAAGAAACGAACTGCCCAAGGTGTCCCTCAAGATGGTCGAGGGTATGACTGGACCGCTAGAGGAGTGGATGGCTGCTGGACGCTTCAATCTGGCGGTTCTCTACCGCACCGCGGACAGTGTAGGGCGAATGACGGTGCTAGCGCGCGAAAACCTTTGTCTGGTGGTTCCGTCCGGTGAGCCGCCTTTCGAAGATGCGATATCTCTGGCTGACCTGCATGCATTCCCGCTGGCTGTTCCCATGCGCAACAACAATGTTAGGCGTTCTGTGGCTGACGTCGTCGCACAACACGGTTGCGCGCTGGACGTCAAGTTTGAAGTGGACTCGCTTTCAACGATCATCAACATGGTGATAGAGGGGAAAGCCCATTCTATTCTCGCCCCGTCTGCGGTTCAGAAAGAAGCCTCTCAAGGGCTGGTCCGTGCAATCAAGATCGTCGACCCGATGATTACCCGCTCCGTTGTGCTTGCGGTAAATCCGAAAGATGAGCGTTCTGCGGCCGTTTCCGCGATACGCAAGCTCATTCCGAAGGTCGCCAGAGAGTTAATAGAGAGCCGCCGCTGGGCAGCATCCGTTCCTGACGCCACCTGACAACCGTCGATCTATAAAACACGGCCTTTTTGCCATCGGAATAGATCGATCTGGATTCCAGATGGATTTCGGCACTAATCGATATTTGACCCGCCGCGACCGTCGCGATGAAACTGGCTCAGGCGAGAGTTCAGCGGTTTCGACATCGAACGGTGCTCGCCTGGAAATTCAGAGCAGTGGAGCGCGCATGTCCGACGCTAGGAGCAACGAGCTCTTTATAAACGGCAAATGGCGAGCCGGTGGTAGCAGAGCCACATTGCCGGTGATTAATCCAGCCACGGAGGAGGTATTTGCCTCGGTGGCCTCGGCGACGGTGTCGGATCTGGATGAGGCCCTCGCTTCGGCAGAACGCAGCCGCAAGGCTTGGTCTTCATGGCCTGCAAAAGAACGTGCCGAAATCCTGGCAGCAGCCGCAAGAATTTTGGCAACGAAGATTGAAGCAGCAGCCAGGGATTTATCGGCCGAACAGGGAAAAACGGTCGCCGAAGCAACAGGTGAGTACGCACGCGCCGTCGAAACGCTGGAATGGAACGGCAGCCGTGCCGAAGAGCTGTCGGCGCCGATCCCGTTAGGCCCGAACAGGATGATCGTGCCGGAGGCGCTCGGTGTCGTCGCTGCCTTTACACCGTGGAACTATCCAGCCGTTCTCATCGCCCGCAAGCTCGCCCCCGCGCTGGCGGCAGGCTGCCCGGTGATCCTTAAAGGGGCTGAAGAGACACCGAGCGTGGCTGTCCATATCGTGGAATCGTTGCGTCAAGCAGGCATTCCGGATGGCGTGATCAATCTGGTCTTCGGCGTTCCGGTGCATATATCGCGGCATCTGCTCAGTTCGCCAATCGTGAAGGTCTTGACTTTCACCGGTTCAACCGCGGTTGGAAAACAGCTGGCCACGCTTGCCGCGAATAACTTACAGCGCTGCATCCTTGAACTGGGTGGACACTCCCCAGTCATTGTGTGCGAGGATGCTGATCTGGCGAAGGCCATACCGGCTATTTCGGAATACAAGTTCGAGTGCGCGGGCCAAAGCTGCAATGCGCCCAGCAGGATCCTCGTCGCGCGGACACGCTACGAGGAATTCCTATCCCGGACGACGGAAGCCGTCCGCCAGATCAGGATAGGCCTACCGGACGACCCTGCAACGGAGATGGGACCGATGGCAAACGCGCGGCGAATCGAGGCCATGCAGCGCCTGACCAAGGATGCGGTCGATCGTGGCGCCCGCATCGAGACAGGTGGAACCCGCCTCGACCGACCGGGCTTTTACTGGCCGCCAACCATCCTGACGGGCGTGCCAAAGGAAGCGAGAGTGCTTCATGAAGAGCCGTTCGGACCGATCCTCACGGTCGCGCCGTTCGATACGATCGAAGAGGCCATCGAGGAAGCCAACGCCACCGAGTACGGCCTGGCCGCCTATTTCTTCACCGACGCTGCCGATGCGCAACAGAAGCTTATCAACGGTCTTTCGGCGGGCGCTATCAGTGTGAATTACCTGAAAGGGGTTTCCGCAGACGCGCCATACGGGGGTGTCAAGCAGAGCGGCTATGGATATGAGGGCGGAGAGCAGGGGGTGCGAAGCTTCCAAATCCTAAAAATGGTCAACGGCCTCAGTTCATTTGGATGAGATCCGGTGGGAAATAGAACACGGACCATCCGCGGCAAGGACATCACAAGGAGCGTCGCCGACGCCCTTCAGTACATCTCATATTACCATCCTCCAGATTATATTCGTTCTCTTTCGCAGGCCTACGCGCGCGAACAGAGCCCGGCGGCGAAGAACGCCATCGGGCAGATTCTGCTGAATTCCCGTATGGCGGCCTTCGGGCGGCGCCCGATCTGTCAGGACACCGGACTTGTGGTGGTCTTCGCAAAGGTCGGCATGGACGCCCGCATCAAGTCAACGGGCAGTTTCGCAGACCTCGTCAATGAGGGCGTCCGTCGGGCATATCTCGATCCGGACAATCCGCTTCGTGCATCGATCGTCTCCGATCCTCTCGCGGGGCGGCTCAACACTCGTGACAACACGCCAGCAGTCGTCCACGTCGACCTGGTGCAAGGTAACCAGATTGAGATCACCATCGCCGCAAAAGGTGGTGGGTCAGAGAACAAGGCACGTTTTACGACCCTCAACCCCAGCGCCTCTGTTTCCGACTGGGTGGTCGATACCGTTTCGGCCCTCGGCAGCGGATGGTGTCCGCCTGGCCTGATCTCCGTTGGTATCGGTGGTAGTGCTGAAAAGGCGATGCTGCTGGCCAAGGAGGCCATGAACGAGCCAATCGATATGGCGGAATTGATCGCCAGAGGCCCTTCAGGCGCGGAGGAGGCACTGCGGATTGAGCTTTATGAACGGATTAACGCGCTCGGGATCGGCGCCCAGGGCCTTGGTGGTCTGACGACGGTCGTCGATGTCAAGGTTGCGACCTATCCTACCCATGCAGCGTCCAAGCCCGTTGCACTCATCCCGCAATGCGCCGCCAACCGGCACCTGAAAATTGCCCTGGATGGCTCTGGACCAGTCAGGCTGGAGCCGCCCGACTTGCGCGAATGGCCAGACATTGGAGCCGACGAATTGAGGCCAGCCGGCGTTCGCCGCGTTAATCTCGATGCGCTGACGAAGGAAGAGACGGCATCCTGGCGCTGTGGTGAAACGCTCCTGCTGTCCGGAAAGATGCTGACGGGCCGTGACGCCGCCCACAAGCGGATGGTCGAGTTGATCGACGCCGGCAAGCCGCTTCCGTTCGATCTGCAGGGACGCGTGATCTACTACGTTGGACCCGTCCGCGCCGTGAGAGATGAGGTCGTCGGACCGGCTGGCCCAACGACCTCCAGCCGCTTGGACGATTTTACGGACAAGGTGCTCGCCGAAACCGGGCTTTTCGCGATGGTGGGCAAAGCGGAGAGGGGACGGGCGGCCACCGAGTCGATTGTAAGTTACAAAACGCCGTATCTCATCGCAGTAGGGGGGGCTGCCTACCTGATATCAAAATCAATCAAGTCAGCGCGGCTCATTGCCTTCAAAGACCTGGGCATGGAAGCAGTCTATGAATTCGAGGTGCAGGATATGCCTGTCATCATGGCTGTCGATGTTGAGGGAAACTCCATTCACAATTCCGGGCCCCTTGAGTGGCGTAAACGCATGGCGGCGGACAGCATTGCACGCAACATCGGCGTTTGAGTCTTCCCGGCCAGGCCCGGTTGGTTGGCATCAATTCCATCGTCGACAACGGCTGTAGAGCAGAAGGTCATGAAGAAGCCTAATCCTGTGCGCCTGGACGCTTGGGATCTCCGGATTCTTTCAGAGATTCAGTCCGACGGTCGGATATCAAAAAGCGAGCTTGCGAAGCGAGTTCATCTTTCGGCGTCGGCCTGCTCGGAGCGGCTCCGTGCACTCGAGGTCGCAGGGATTATTGAGGGGTTTTACGCGCGGCTGAGTCCGGCCCTCATCGGGGGCATGGTCTTTGTAATGGTGGAGGTCGTGCTGGATCGTCATCGCCTCGAGGACCAAAGACACTTCGAGACTGCGATCCAAGAATATCCGGAAATCCTGGACTGCTGGGCTATCGGCGGGCGGATCGATTATCTGATGCGCGTCGCATCTCTTTCCATGGCTGCGTATCAGGATTTCATGGAGGGACTGCTGCAGGCAGGCTTGGGGATCGATCAATATTACAGTCTTGTCGTGACCAAACCGGTGAAATCCAATTCGCCGATCCCCTTGTCCGCACTAAGGCACCGGTGAACGCCGAAGCCTTGGTTTCCACGGCGTTTAACCTCGATACCGCGAATTCGTCGGCTAAAGGCGTGCATTCCCGTGAAACTCGAGACGCGTATGCGGTATGCTATTTCTAGAGAGGCGGCCGGCCAAGTGCTCTCCGCCAACTATGGCGAGGAGAGGGACCATGCGGTTGAGTAATCTGGGAACCGAGCAGCTCAGAGATAAGGATCGAAGCTTCGTCTTTCATCCGTCTACGCATTTGGCCAAGCACAGCCGAGGCGAGACGCCAAACCGGATTATGGCCGGTGCGGCAGGTGTCTATATCTGGGATACCGAAGGCCGAAAGAGCCTCGACGGTTTCGGCGGGCTCTACTGCGTCAATATGGGGTATGGCTGCACGGAAATTGCCGAGGCCATTGCCAGGCAGGCGCACGAATTGCCGTTCGCCCATGTCTATGCAAGTCAAGGTACGGAGCCAGTCGCCCTCTTGGCAGAGGCCGTGGTCGAGTATTTTGGTCAGAACACGCGAAGGGTCTTTTTCGGCCTTTCCGGCTCCGACGCCAACGAAACCAACATCAAGCTGGTCTGGTACTACAACAACATTCTAGGCCGCCCTGAAAAGAAGAAGATCATCTCGCGAAATCGTGGCTATCATGGGTCTGGGCTGGTCACGGGTAGCCTGACAGGCCTTCCCTTCTTCCATAATTTCTTCGACCTGCCGCTCGATTTGGTGCGCCATACCACGACGCCGCACCACTATCGCCAAGCGCATGACGGCGAAAGTGAGCAAGCATTCTCGAAACGCTGCGCGGACGAACTTGAAGCCCTCATCCTCGCTGAAGGCCCGGAGACCATTGCAGCTTTTATCGGAGAGCCGGTGCTTGGGACAGGCGGTATCGTTCCGCCCCCAAAAGGATATTGGGCCGCTATCCAAGGCGTGCTCGACAAGTACGATATCCTTCTGATCGCCGACGAAGTGGTCTGCGGGTTTGGACGAACCGGCGAGAAATTCGGTTCCCACCTCTACGGCATGCGGCCGGATTTCGTGACCATCGCCAAGGGTTTGAGTTCCGCCTACTTGCCCATCTCCGGGTCAATCATTGGCGACCGCGTCTGGTCGGTCTTGGAACAAGGAACAGAAAAGCACGGCGCCCTCGGCCATGGCTGGACATATTCGGGTCACACGCTTTGCGCTGCGGCCGCGCTCGCCAATATTCGACTCCTAAAGGAAAAAAATATCCTGGAGCATGTCCGCGATGTCGGACCGTATTGGCATGCCCGCATGAATGCCGAACTGGCGGGACACTCCATCGTCGGCGAGGTTCGTGGTGTCGGAATCCTCTCCGCCATAGAGCTGATGCGAGATCCAAAACAAAGGATACCGTTTGAATCCGATCTGCAGGTCGGCGTTCGCGCCGCCGCTGCTCTGTTCGAGAACGGTGTCATCGGCCGCGCCATGCCGCACGGCGATATCCTCGGCTTTGCCCCGCCTTTGATCATCACCCGGAAGGAGATCGACATAATCGTCGACGCCACCGCTAAATCTGTCGAGATAACCTATCGCGCGCTGAAGGCCGAGGGTGCGGTATGAACAGCGCCCACGCAAGCGAGCCCCAGATTCGACGACATCCCGGTAACCAACGTGGTGTTCCCTGGGGTGAACTTTCCCACGGACCAGACGCTTTGACGTCATGCTGTCGTTAGGACTGGTCGTCCATTGGTGCCCATTGGTGAAAACGGGTTGACAGCGCATTTCGCGCCGAGCCGACCGAAACTGCTAAATTTCAAGCCGTCAGATTCTAAGCCTGCTTCGGATGACTTCGATCGCAAGCGGTAACCAAATCAGTTTTGCCGCCGCTGTCCTGTTGCCCAAGACCAGGGCGCTTGTGCGGCGCGCCCTGCCGGTGTACCTCCCCACCGGCAGGGCGCCTTTTTTGACCCGCTGGATCAGGGTGATTGTAGCGCGTCCGCAATCGAGAATTCGAGAAGGAGGCCATCTGTATATCCGGATGGCACATCGAGCTTCGATATTTCTATTGCACCATAGCAATCGCCCACAATTGCAGAGTAGACGCGCGGCTGACGGCAGCCGGCGTGGAGCTCGCACGCAACCCCCTTCACATGATCGAAGGTCCACGGAGTAGTCACCGCAGTGAATTCTCTCCAGCGTCCAATATCTCGAGGGCGAGTCTCCTCGCCGTAGCTGCCAAGAAGCCAGAAAGTCCCAGGTTTTATTGAAAACAAGCCGCAGGAGAAAATGCAGCTCGTCTTCGAAACTTTGCTGGAAGAATTGTCTTTGAGCGTCGATCAGGTCGATTTGCGTGACGCACTGGCTAACGCGGCCGGCGCCTTCGACATTCGCGCATTCGCTTATCTGTCTCTGGTGCCTGATGGCGTCACAAAGCCCAGGCTGATATCGAACTATCATTCCGGCTGGACGTCGCACTACTTGCGCCACCAATATGAAAGGATCGACCCGGTCATAGGATGGGCAAGATACAGCGGATTTCCCTTCCGGTGGGGACCGGGTTTCGGCTATGCCGGCATTTCAAAGCGACAACAGCAGCTTTTCGATGAGGCTGCCGAATTCGGCATCTGCTGCGGACTGACGATTCCACTTGTCGATCGCCGAGGCGGAGCTGCTGCGATGACCTTCGCGGCAGACAGGCTCGATCCGACCTTCCTGCGCATCGCCGAGCGATATGAACAGGCGCTAGAGATTATGGCGATGTGCTTTCACGTTGGCGTTCGCCGCAAGCTTTCGGGTGATCTGGCGGTGGACGGTGTTTCGCTCACGCCCCGTGAGTACGAGTGCCTGCAATGGACGGCGAAGGGCAAGTCCGCCTGGGAGATCGGCTGCATCTTGGGGATCAAGGAGCGAACGGCCGCTTTCCATCTGGACAATGCCAAGAAGAAGCTCGGCGTGCGCACCAAAAATCAGGCGGTGACGCTGCTGGCCTCCTCACGATCATCAATTCTCTGAGGGACAGAATCCCTCTTTTATCTACCTGTGCAACTGCACAGGCAGTCGCGGCATGAAGGTTCGCCTCCAATGGCAGGGTCATACCTGCGAGGAGACCATCATGATTGAGCTTATTGCGCCCGGCTGGTACGGCGCCTTTGCCGACGAACTTCATGAAATGCACCGCCTGCGCTACCGCGTCTTCAAGGAACGGCTGGACTGGAACGTGCGCACGACCGGCGGCTTCGAGATCGATTCATTCGATTCCCTGAAACCGCACTATCTCGTGTTGCGCGATTCCGCCGGTCGCGTCGGGGGCGGCGTACGCCTTCTGCCCTCGACGGGGCCGACGATGCTGCGAGATGTCTTTTCGAGGCTGTTGGAAGGGAGAGCGGCACCCGAGGAACCGAGTGTCTGGGAAAGCAGCCGTTTCGCCCTTGATCTCCCACCGTCTGCACCGAAGGGCAGTGGGAGTATAGCTGTTGCCACGTATGAACTTCTCGCTGGCATGATCGAGTTCGGTTTGTCACGGCAACTCACCCATTTCGTCACGGTTACGGATTTGCGCATGGAGCGAATCCTGCGTCGCGCCGGATGGCCGCTGGTACGGATAGGTAAGCCCCAGACAATCGGCACCACGCGCGCCGTTGCCGGCTTTTTGGATGTCTCAGAGGAGAGCCTTGCTGCGGTCCGCCACAATGGCGATCTTGGCGGTCCCGTGCTGTGGGCGCCGGTACTCTGCAGTGGCGCCTGAGATGGTTATGATAGGTAATGACGCCGACGGGCCGGACTGGCAGGATGAGAAATCCTATCGCTATACGCGCTACCTGACCCGAAGCGGCTGGGCCTGGGAATTCCTGCGGCGCAATCCGGCCTTCCAGCGTGACTTGAGGCACGCGCTTGAACACGCAGAATTCGCAGAAAGGCGCTTCGACATAGAAGTGGTGAGATCGTCGCTCGATCTGACGCGGTGGGGGCTCCTGTTTCGCAAGCTCGTTGAGGCCTGATGCGAATGTGTTCTGGTGCTCCCGCCAATGCCCGCATGTCCTGCCGGTCATTGCAGAAAAGGCATTGTCGCCCGAAACGCTTTCGTTTGATCTCGCTGCAATGCCATGTCGGGCGGCACTCGTGATCACGGCGGACGGTCGCCAGCATGTCATGCTGCGAAATGCTCACCGGGATTTACAACTGGTTGTGGAGGGCGCGGACGTTTTGCGCCCCGTTCCGCTTTCCGTCGACGCGATCTGGCCCGCCGATCGGATGAGACAGCAGTTGAATGCGTTCGAATGCCTCAATGCTCTTCACGCGACCGGACAACTTCCCGACAGGCTGTTTCCGCCCGAAGCGCGCGCCAACCGTCTGCGCTTTGTCCTCCAGGCGCTTGACGGCTCGCTAGGCGGTGCATCGCACCGTGAAATCGCAATGGCCCTGTTGGGCCGACAACGCGTCAGGGCCGACTGGACGGATCCGCGCAACCACCTTCGCGATCGCATCCGCCGTGCCGTCCGGCGCGGTCACATGCTCATGGATCGTGGCTATTGGGATTTCCTCGCCTGAAAGTAATTGGAATAGCTCACCTGGAGCCGGTCAGCGCGCGAACAGTTCTTTGTATCCAGTCGTAACCATCCAGTTTGCCCGATCGAGATGGCTGCGAACCGCCATTCGGGCGCGCTCAGGTTCTTGCATCGGATCGATGCCGAGGACGAGCTGCGCCATCTCGTCTTCGCTGGCATCGTCGGCGGACGCGTCCAGGAGCCTCATATAGATCGTGAAGTGCTCGTTGTCGTAAGCGGTCAGACGGTCCGACCACGGGACTTCGTCTTGAACTTTGGGTTTCATCGCGACCTCCTGCGGTTTGGGTTTGTCGTTATCAGATAGGGCAAGATATCTCCTCGTTGGGCTAATCATATCGAATAGGCACGATCGTTCCTAGAACGATAGTTCCGGTTCTGGTCCCTTTCTTGCCATGGACCTCAAGGAGGTCATGGCGATCAACATGCGTCGTTTGCGCCATGATCAGGACCTGACGCAGGAAGAATTGGCTGCCCGCGCAGAGCTGAGCATGCGCTATGTGGGCTCGATCGAGCGTGCTCGGGTTTCCGCAAGCGTCAGTGTGCTTGGCCAGCTGGCAAAAGCGCTTGACGTTGATCCTTGTGAGTTGATTAGGCCGCAGTAACAAAGGCGATCCGGCCCATCCCGGATTGCCGAATTCGATTTTGATGGCGCGCAACCGGCCGCCAGTGAACTGAGCCCGCTTTCTTCGACATGGGTCTAGACCATTCGGCTTCGCTCCCTGGCGCAGCTTGCGTGACCTACAGCGCTGACCTTGAGCGATAATCATCGTCAGATCGCATCCGGGAAGTCGCGATCCCTAACAGCAGGTAGTTCGGGCAAAGTCGATGCTCGTGCGAGTTGCTCCTTAAGTTTGTAGAGTATACTCCGTGGTGAAATCCTCAACAAGAGGGTGGCCTCTCGCGTATGGGAATCCGAGAGGTCTTTGCCCGCAATCTGCGTAGGCTTCGCGAGAAAAAGAAGCTCTCGCAGGAGGCGCTGGCACATGAAGCTGGTGTTGATCGAACCTACATCAGCGCTCTTGAGCGCAGTGTATATGCTGCTACCATCGACATGGTCGAGAAGCTCGCTACGGTGCTGGAGGTTGAGCCGGCAAGGATGCTCGATCCGCGATCTGAATAGACTTAAGCATCGTCTGATGCCGAGATCCCTTCGATCGCCTCGCCAACGCCGGCTGCTGGAACAGCTGATAGCGGCGCGCAAGAACAAGGGCTTAACCCAGGCCAAGGTTGCCGAAGCGCTTCGCTGCCCGCAGTCTTTCGTGGCCAAGTATGAGGGCGGTGAACGTCGCATGGACTTCATTGAGTTCCTCGACGTAGCCGAAGCGCTCGAAATCGACCCTTGCGGGGTTCTCGCACGTGTGCGTTGCTTGCGTGACCGATAGCTCGTGCTGTGCTTGGCTTGAGCGACCAACGTCATCGAAATCGCATCCCTGGATTTGCTGCCCCCGCGGCAGATGGTTCGGGCAAATCGATGACAATGTGGATTACATATTATAGTTGATAAACTCAAGGCCCGTGATCCGCTGACCTCCGCGCATGGATATGCGCAAGCTGGTCGGACGAAATGCACGCAGGATCAGGGAGAAGACCGGCTTGACGCAGGAGCAGCTTGCCGAGATCTCCGGATTCAGCCAGCAGTACATCAGCGGGCTGGAGAAGGGCAAAAGGAACCCCACCATCGTCACGCTTTATGAACTGGCACAAGCCCTCCGTGTCAGCCACATCGATCTGGTGCGACCTGACTGACCAGGATTAAGCGCTATTGGAAATGGCGCCGACGCGCCGCGGACATTTCGACCGCATCCGTCGCGTAGATGACGGCGCGCACACTCGGATAGGCGAAGAACGGCACGACGTGCTGCCAGTCGCGCCGCCAGGTGATCGCCGGGTGTCGCCGGCCCAGTCGCCGGCCTCGAAGTCCTCCAGAGCCTTCATGCCGGCTTGGCGTCCGCGCCCCGGCAGATGGCGCTGAGCGTCGGCACACCGGCTTTGCGATCCTTCCATGACACGAAATCAAGTAAATGGTGGATCGGGCAGGTTAGCACTGTCGCCTCGGGAAAGGTGGCGCCGATCGCCTCCCTCTTAGCCAAGCAGTTCGCCAGCTTGCCGTTTTACCAGCACCTCGCCAATCTCGTTGCGTTCTTGTTTAGGCGTTGCAACAGATCCTTCAAAGAAATTCATGGAATCTTTGCGACCGCAAATCGCCGTCAATGGTACGCTCACCACAATTTTCGAGTTCAGTGGCGGCAGAAATCTGGTGCGTTTTATGTTCCGCTGCCGAACAGCATTTGCGAAGAGCGCGAAATGACAAAGCCAGCAGGACGAGGGTTCGGTTCTTCTATTTGGCGTCGTGCTGGCCAATGATAATACTTTATCGATCGCCTAATGACAGCAGCACATCTTGATCGCCTTCGGATCCTGGGCCTTTGCGCGCATGCCGACCTGACTGTCTGCGAACTAGCGGAGATTCTCGATTTTCGTCGGGAGCGCGTTGCGCGACACGTCCGGATGCTCGCCAGAGCCGACTTTCTTTGCGGCAACGGACAACGTCCTTGACCTCATATCATCTCAATGCAGGGGGCAAGGACGGAGGGTTGGTTCAATTCTTGGTCGATCTCCTGCCCCACGACGATTGGTATCATAAGCGGGACCTGGAGCGGCTCGAGGCGGTACAAGACGCGTGGTCGAAGGAGACTGCTGCTTGATCGTAAAAAAATCTGCCCAGATGGGAGCGCAACATTACCATGAAAAACTCCGCTGACGCAGCCATCGCAGAGCCCGGCACATACGGATGGTCTTCCTTGGTCCACGTCGTTTGCCACGTTCACGAACTAGTTCTACGACAGAGGCGGCAGGAGCGGACGACGCTCAAACTCATCGCATCTGAGAACTTTGCCTCCTCAGCCGTGCTGGAAGCGACCGGCTCGATCTTCACGAACAAGTACGCCCAGGGGTACCCGGGTGCGCGCGACTACGCGGGAAACGAGATCGTCGATGAGCTTGAGACCCTCGCGATCGAGCGCCTGAAATCGCTGTTTGGCAATGAGCACGCCAACGTCCAGCCCTATTCCGGCTCGCCGGCCAATCAGGCCATCTATCGAGCACTGTTGAGTCCGGGAGACAAAGTGATGGGCTTGCCTCTCCCCGAGGGCGGCCATCCGACCCATGGTTGGGCCGGCAACTTCTCCGGCAGCGATTACCAACACGTCCCCTATGGTCTGCACGAACAGACGCAGCAAATTGACTATGACCGCTTGCGCGAGACAGCCAGGTTGGAACGGCCGAAACTGATTTGGGTCGGCGGAACTGCCTACCCGCGTGTCTTTGACTACGCGGCAATGGAAGAAATCGCTCTGGAGGCGAACTCCTATCTTGTGGCCGACATTGCGCACATCAGCGGCCTGATTGTAGCCGGAGCGCATCCGAATCCCGTGGCTCATTGCGACGTCGTCACCAGCACATCTCACATGTCGATCCGCGGCCCCCGTGGAGGCTTTATTCTGTCGAAGAATGAAGATCGCTATCAGGCGCTCTATCATCGGACGAGCAAACACAATCTCGCCAAACGGATTGATCGCGCGGTGTTTCCTCAACTGCAAGGTGGGCCCCATGTGAATACCATCGCCGCGCTAGCTGTCGCTTTGCATGAGGCCGCGACCCCGTCTTTCCGCACCTACGGTCAGCAGGTCGTCAAAAATGCCAAGGCTCTGGCCGAGGCGCTTCTGGACCGTGGTTATGACCTGGTCACTGGCGGGACTGACAATCACATGCTGATCCTTGATCTGCGGGACCGGCCGCTATCAGGCAAAGCCTATGCCGGGCGCCTAGCCGAGGCAGGAATCATTACGAACTTCAATATGGTGCCGGGCGACCCGCGCGATCCAGCGGTTACAAGCGGGATCCGGTTAGGGTCGCCAGCAGTGACGTCCATGGGCATGCGCGATGGGGAAATGGTGCAGATCGCCGCTTTTATTGATTTGGTCTGCCGCCAGCCCGACCGCCCAAATGTCATGCGAATGTGCGAAGAGACGTTGCCGACTTCTGCAGTGCGTTCGATGTTCCCGGCATCAGCGACCGGTAAGGCCGCCCCAATCCAGAAACTTCCCACCTAACCCCAACACTTGAAGCGAGGACATTCCATGATCAGGCAGTTCGTGTTCTCTTCCGAATCCGTCGGCGCGGGACACCCCGACAAGATGGCAGACAACATTTCCGATGCCATCCTCGATGCCATCCTCCGCATCGACTCGAAGGCGCGCGTGGCCTGTGAAACGTTGGTGAAGACAGGGATGGTCGTTCTGGCCGGCGAGATCACCAGCCACGCGGAGATCGATTACAGCCAAGTCGCCCGCGATACGATACTCGACATTGCGTACGACGACGATGCCATCGGCTTTGATGGTCGACGTTGCGCCGTCGTTCTCGCTCTCACCGAGCAGTCGCCCGACATAAGCCAGGGCGTTGATGAAGGACGAGGGCAGGATCTCGAGCAGGGGGCGGGGGATCAGGGCCTCATGTTTGGATTCGCATGCAACGAGACGGATACATTGATGCCCTTGCCGATCCAACTCGCTCACCATTTGACGAAAAGACAGGCAGAGATCCGGAAAACGGGACAGCTTGGCTGGCTGCGTCCGGACGTAAAATCTCAAGTCTCCGTACGCTACGAGGGTCTCCGCCCGGTGGCGCTGGACACCATAGTCCTGTCGACGCAACATGACGAGGCGGTCTCCCAAGATACAGTCCGGGAAGGCGTCATTGAGGAGATCATAAAACCGGTCCTGCCAACCCACCTGGATACTTCGGGGATCAGATTTCTGGTCAACCCAACGGGGCGATTCGTGGTCGGTGGGCCTGCCTGGCGACTTGCGGCCTCACTGGACGCAAGATCATCGTCGATACCTACGGTGGAACGGGGCGTCACGGCGGCGGCGCCTTTTCGGGCAAGGACCCATCTAAGGTTGACCGCTCAGCAGCCTATGCCGCCCGGTATGTCGCGAAGAATATCGTTGCCAGCGGACTTGCGGAGGTCTGCGAGGTTCAGCTTGCCTACGCGATCGGCGTCGCTGCGCCGGTGTCTATCCTCGTCAATACTTTCGGAACCGCAAGGATCGAAGAAAAAAGGATCGAGCGCCCTGTTCTTGAGCTTTTCGACCTCCGACCGAAAGGCATCATCAAGATGCTTGATCTCTTACGCCCGATATACCGCAAGACGGCGTCATACGGACACTTCGGCCGTGAAGAGCCTGAGTTCACCTGGGAGAAGACGGACAGAGCCGACGACTTGCTGCGTGAAGCAGGACCGGCAGCTGCGTGAGGGCCGCTGGATCAAGCGCATGCGGCAACCCTTTTCAACTCGCTAGACCCGCGCCCGGTCGGCATAGCAGAAAGCCGGTGGGGTAGTTGGCGGAGACATTGATGCCGGATTATGACGTGCTTTGTATCGGTGATGCCATCGTCGACATCATCGCCCAGTGCGACGAGGCATTCCTGCAAACCAACGGCATCATCAAGGGCGCGATGAACCTGATCGACACGAGGCGCGCCGAGCTGCTCTACAGCCGCATGGGCCCGGC
>NZ_JBVVQZ010000037.1:0-23551 GCF_055811635.1 Mesorhizobium sp. WSM4806
GTTCGTAGCGCCTACTGAGGGAGACATCCGCATTGCTGGGAAGTCGGTCGCGGCGGTGCCGTCTTACCGGCGCGACCCAAACGACCTATAAGCCGCCTCGCCCTGACCCAGGACAACCTGTTGAGGCTCCACACTTAGCCGTGAACTCATAAAACTCGTTGGCAATTGATAGCGCGACTGATTCAAGGGTCCTTGACGAGGAGGGCCTTTGATGACGCGACGCCGTTACGAACTGACCGACCGGGAATGGTCGATCATTGCTCCGCTACTGCCCAACAAGCCTCGCGGCGTGCCGCGTGTTGATGACCGTCGCGTTTTGAGCGGCATCCTGTGGCGGTTCCGGACGGGCTCACCGTGGGCGGAGATACCGGAACGATACGGACCGCCGACCACCTGCTACAACCGCTTCGTGCGATGGCGAAAGGCAGGTGTCTGGGACCGGCTTCTCGAAGCAGTGTCCGAGGCTTACGACAGCGACATCGTCATGCTCGACTCTTCCTGTGTCCGCGTCCACCAGCACGCGGCCAGGGGGATCGAGCGGTATGGAACGTTCCCGCGGCGGCCTAACCAGCAAGATCCACGCGCTCGTCGACGCCGAATGCCGTCCCGTCACTCTGCGTCTGACCGGCGGGCAGGTTGCCGACTGCAAAGAGGGCGAAGCCCTGCTCGACGCTCTCGGCGAGGGCGACATTCCTGCTCGCCGACAAGGGCTACGACAGCGACGCGATCCGTGCCAGGGCGGCGGAGCGCAAGACCTGGGCAAACATCCCGCCAAAGGCAAACCGCAAGGGCACCTTCTCCTTCTCCGCCTGGGTTTATCGTCAGCGAAACCTATAGAGCGCCTCTTCAACCGCATCAAACACTTCCGGGTCATCGCAACGCGCTACGACAAGGACCCGGCGAACTACCTCGCCGCCGTCAAGCTCGTCGCAACCCGCATCTGGTGCCAAGCGTAATGAGTCTACAGCCTCGATGAGTCAGCCTACGCGACAGTTGGCGAGCTCTGCCGGCATTTCGATCTACCAGGACCGAACCCCGCATCGATTGAAGGATATTGCGACAAATTCACTCACCGTCAACTCCTCGCGGAAGCCGGCATTTCAGTACCTGCTTATCGCTTGGCAGCGAACTCGACGGAGGTAGCAAGCTCTGCCGCTGAAATCGGCGTGCCGGTGGTTCTCAAGCCAGCCGAGGCAGCGGCAGTAGCGGTGTCCGGTTGTGCCGCAACGTCGATGAGTTAGCCGAACACACGGCCTATCTATTGGGCGGGAAGCCACATATGGCGGTCTTCGCCGAGGATACTGGTCGAAGAATTCGCACAAGGCCCCGATTATGGCGCATGTATGATGGGAAATGAGGTCATTGGGATTGACGCCGCTTACTTCGACCGCCGACCGCATTTCGTCTTCCTTGAGGCCATATTCCCCGCCCCGCTGACTGATGACGAGCATAGGCGTATCGCCGATCTTTCGCTGAGCTGTTTGCGAGCTCTCGGTCTTGGATGGGGGCCAACGTGTGTTCAATTCCGATGGACGAACTGTGGCCCAGTCGTCATCGAAGTCAATCCGCGCGTTGGTGGCGGTCCTCAACCAATTCAGCTGGCTTACGGTGTCGATCTCGTCACGGAGCACATCAAGCTTGTCATCGGCGACAAATGCGATTTGCGCAGAAGGCATTCGCATACTGCGGCCGTGCGGTCCCTAGTTCCTGATCGCGGTGGCATCCTCGATCGGATCGATGTGGACAGCCCTCCGAAGCTCATCGGGACGCTCACTGCCATACCGCCGACAATTAAACGGCGCAACAGATCCTGCAAGTACATTTCACAGAATCTTTGCAACCGCCAATCACCAACGATGGTACGTTCATCTCAAAGTCTGAGGTCAGGCACCGATTAAAGAAATCCCTGTAACGCTCAGACGCCGAACAGCACGCAACGGAGAGTCAACGCCAATGAAAAGAAGAGCGCTCATCATGGTTGAAGGCCATGCGCGTACTGGTCTGCTATTCATCCAAGCGGCCCAGCGTCTTGGTCTTCACCCAATTACCCTGTCGACTGATCCAGCTCGGTACGACTATCTTGCGGCGGAAAGCATTGAGACAATCCGTGTCGACACAGACAATCTCGATGCGCTGATCCACGAATGTTCCCGCCTGCGTGCGACCTATGACATTGCTGGCATTACGGGCGCCGAGGAGGAGGTCTATGCGACAGTCGGCAAGCTCTGCCGGCATTTCGATCTACCGGGACCAAATCCAAAATCGATTGAACGATGTTGCGACAAATACGTTCAGCGTCAGCTCCTTGCGGACGCTGGCGTTCCAATACCTGCTTATCGCTTGGCAGCGACTGCGACGGAGGTAGAAAGCTGTGCCGCTGAGATCGGCCTGCCGGTGATTCTTAAGCCAGCCGTAGGCACTGGCAGCAGCGGTGTCAGATTGTGCCGTAATGTTGCCGAGGTAGCCGAACATACGACTTTTCTGTTGGGCGGGAAGCATGTATGGCGATCTTCGCCGAGGATTCTGGTTGAAGAATTCGCACAAGGCCCATTCTATGGCGCTGACATAATGGGACCTGAGGTCATCGCGATTGCCGCTGCTGACTTCGGCCCCCTACCGCATTTCGTCTTTCGTGAGTGCATCCATCCGGCAGCGCTGACTGAGGACGAGCATAAGCGTGTCGCCGATATTTCACTGAGCTGCTTGCGAGCTCTCGGCCTTGAATGGGGGCCAAAAATTATTCAGTTCCGGTGGACGAAACTTGGCCCAGTTGTCATTGAAGTCAATCCACGTCTTCCGGGTGGGACCGATCCTCAACTGGTTCAACTGGCATACGGTGTCGATCTCATAACCGAACACATCAAGGTTGTCATCGGCGGCGAATGGGATTTGCGCAAAAGGCATTCGCACGCCGCGGCCGTGCGGTACCTAATTCCTGATCGCGATGGCACCCTCGATTGGATTGATGGCGGCGGTCGGGCGGCTGCTATATCAGGTATTTCCGAGGTGAAGTTTTATTTTGACCCCAAGACGCCGATCGTGAGAAAAGGCGATCACCGAGACCGCATTGGACATGTCATTGCCGCTTCGCCCAACAGGGCCCAGACCGAGGCGATACTGCAGCGTGCCGTCGACTTAATTGGTTGGTCGATCTCATCGTTTCAGACCCTTGGCGAACAAGGACAATCAGCGGGCCCTCACCTCCCCGCACCAGCGGAGGTGGCGCGAACGACGCCGGCAGGAAAGCCGGCCGATCGCGGAGGCACTTGAGGAATGGATGCGGCCGAGCGGGCCAAATCGTCTCGACGCTCTCCGGTTGCTGAGCCGATCCTACATGCTGAAGCGCTGGGGAGGTTCACGATGTTCCTGGCGATGGCCGGATCTGCCTGGCCGAGGCCAGCGATCCGCCCGAGCTCGGAACGAGCGGCGCGCGTAATCGGGCTCGCCACTTGGCAGATCTGCGGCGCGGCACGCCGTGCCTTTTAGAACGGAGGTCACAGTGACGACAGGATCCTCGAAAATTGCGCTCGTGACCGGCGGAAGCACGGGCATCGGCGCGGCCACCTGCCGGCTTCTCGGCGAACAGGGGTGGGCTCTCGGCGTCAACTATCGACACGATCGGATACCGGCAGACAGTGTCGTAGCGGATATCGAGCGGGCCGGAGGCAAGGCCGCTATTATACGGGGGGATGTCGCGAACGAGGCCGAGGTTGAGCGAATGTTTGGTACCCTGGACCGTGAGTTCGGGACGTTAACCGCTCTCGTGAATTGTGCCGGTATCGTCGGCAGGCGGGGGCGTTTCATCGATTTAGACCCTGCCGGTGTTCGTCAAGTGATTGAAGTCAATCTCCTCGGGACGATGTACTGCTCGCTCGAGGCGATCCGACGCATGTCGACGCGGCGCGGCGGCCAGGGCGGTGCCATTGTCAACATCTCCTCCGGGCTGTCGAAGACCGGCGGTGCCCTATCGTCCGATCCGGTCTTCTTGCCCGATCCGGAGGGAAAAACCTCGGGGGGACGGGTGCCTTATTCGACTTCAAAGGGCGCCATCAACTCCTTCACGGTGGCACTCGCCCAGGAGGTCGCGCGCGAAGGCATAAGAGTCAATACGGTAAGCCCAGGGGCGACACGAACCGAGCTTCCCGATCCCATTCAGATTGCCGAGGCCGAGGTCACGATCCCGATCGGCCGGGCCGCCGACCCACGGGAGATCGCCGAGGCGATCGCTTGGCTTCTGTCCGATAACGCGAGCTATGTTGCCGGCGCCTATTTGCGCGTTGGAGGTGGGCGAATTGGATAGGACAGGGCGCCGCAGAGCAGGCTGTTGAAGAACGCGCCGAGGGGACACGGCATCGCTGCGTCAACGGGGTGGCAGCGCTAAATAGAATCCGAGCGGCTCGCGGCCTTGACCGCAGCCATCGTCTCGGCCTCGCCGAAGCGCGGCACTTTGGCCAGAACTTCGCCCGTCGCGGGGTTGTCGACCGAGTCGACACTTTCCCCGATCCAGGCGCCGTCCACATAGCACTGGGCCTTCAGGAGCGAGGAATCGGAGAGATTTATGGTCCTCTCAATGATGCTCATAGTAAATTTTTCTCCTATTGATCGAGGCCGGTAGAACGGAGGAAGTCATGGCACGTATCATTGTCCTGACTGCACATCACACGGGTGCAAGCTCCTTCCCAACGAAATTCCGGGGGAGAGTGAAAAGGTGGCTCGTCGAAGAATTAACGTCCTGCTAGGTCCGGACTCCCCCAAACAGGCGTGCCGCGAACTTCGGCTCAGGAACCTCGTCCTCGGGGAAGATCGGCCTGCGCTTCTGGTACGGCAGCAGGCCGATCTGGAAATTCGAAATGCCGGGCGTGTCGACGACGATGCACGGGCCGACCGAGGCGAAAGAAATCTTGAAATGATAGCCGGATTTAGTGACTACAATGTCATAGACGGCCGGATCGACGCCTTGACTGCGGAAGGCGGCCGGATCTTGCGTGAAGCCCGGCAGGCTCGTCACGAGGACCGTCACTCTATCCCGACGCAGCACGGCTGTCGCGCCGAGCGCGCCGGGCTCATTCGCGAGAAAAGGACCGTCGTGAACAAAATATCCATCGCCCAGATGCTCGACTCGCCATTCCCCGTCGACGGGAGAGATACCATTCGACAGCTTGCCACCGATCGGTCCGCGATAGACAGAACCGACACCGAGCCTGCCCGCCGCAGCGACCACTTCTGGATCTGTTAGCGGGATGAGAGCCCGGATAGTGTGCCAGCGCGAGAGCAATTCACTGATAATGAAGGTTCCATCTCCCGCCGTACCTGCGAGCACGCGATCGCCCTGGTCGCCCACGATGACCGGGGCCCGCAGACGTTCCGCCGCCACGTCCGTGAGCACTTTCTCGAGAGGCACGAAATCCGGCTTGAAGGCGAACCGTCTCAGCCAAAGCTCGTGTGCCAATCGGGCGGCGATCTCCGCGGCCACATCCGCCGCTCCATCAGTCGTCACCGTGATGCACTGGCCGCCGTCGGCAACGTCGACGAGCGTCGTCGTATTGTAGATCGAGATGTCCAGGACGGCCGGCTCCTGCGCCGAAATCTGGCGTCGCAACCGGTGTACCTCACAGAGCGGCCCGCGCGCGGTTTCCATCTGGACGCCAACGATCATAGGTAGGCGCACGGCGGCCGTAACCGGTACAATCCTGCCTTCGAGCATCGCGAGCATGAGTTCCACGGCCCGTTCGCCCGCGAGAGGGTAGTCTGTGTGCGGGTTCTCCTTGCAGGCAACGATGGTGTTGGCGTTCGCCAGCATGGCGTCGGTGACGTGGGCGTGCAGGTCGAGGCTGACGGCGATGACGACCCGCGGCCCGACGGCTTTCCGGATCGCGGCGATGAGATCGCCCTCAGGATCGTCCAGCGTTTCGGTCACCATGGCCCCGTGAAGGTCGAGATAGACACCGTCTAGCTCCGCCTCTCGAACTGCTGCGACAATGTCGTCACGCAGGCGCTCATAGACGGAATCGACTATCGGCCCGCCCGGCGGAGCCACTGCCGAGAGGCCGGGTAGGATGCTCGCTCCAGCTCGCTCGAGCCGTCTACAGGCACCGCCAAGCGACGCGTTTGAGACCTGTCCCTTGGCCGTGAGGGCAGCTCCGCGAACAACGCAGAAGCTGGAAAGGGTGGTTTGGACCGAGCTGAAGCTATTGCCCTCGTGGAACAGGCTCGACACGAATACCCGGACCATTCTTCTCCCCTTGATGCACCAATTGGCCAATTTATAAGCTTTTCGATCTGCATGTCCACAAATGTTACATCAAATTCCAAAAAATACCGCGCGTAGAGAGTGGTCGCCACAACAGGCCATGATAAGCAAGGGGCGACGATTCGAACCCAATGGTCCATTCGAGGGCGAGTAGTCGGTGCGATTCTGCCGTTTGTTCCTCCTCGCTCCGGCCATAATAGCACAGGGCAAAGGCAAGCTCGTCATGACGGCGCCGGCGTCCAGTACGAGCAGATCCTGGGCACGCCCCCTCATTTGCGGCCACTAGCCGGCCGGGCATTCTTGTCTCTGCCGGACCGATCGGCTTACGGGACTGCCGGTCCTATTGCTTTCCTTTGCGTCCACTCTCACCACTCAGTTTGTTGGGCCGGCGGTCTGCCAGGCCACTGATCTGGCGTCGAGCTTCCACTCGCAGTCCATCACATATTGACATTTGATGTAACATTTCGGATTGACTCGGAGCCCTTGTCAATAGGGCTTGCGAGGTTCATGGTCCATGCTCTCGATTAGCACTTGGTCTTTCATGCATCAGAACATCGTCCAAGCACCACTCGCGCCCCTCGACCGCCAGAGCAGCCTCGGCGAGCTCGCCTATGAGAGTCTGAAGGAGACCATCATCGGCGGGCAGTGCGAACCGGGCACCAAGCTCACGGTGCGCTCAGTCGCGCAAGCGCTCCACGTCTCGACGACGCCGGCGCGCGATGCCATAAACCGGCTGATCGGCGAAGGTGCGCTCGTCAATCTCGGGCCGAAGACGGTCGTGGTGCCCGTGCTAACAATGGCCGTGCTTGACGAGGTCACCAAGATCCGCCTGGCCCTCGAAAGCCTCGCCGCTCAAGAGGCGACGCTACACGTGAGCGAGGACGACATTGCATTTCTCGAGGACACGCAGCAGAAGCTCAACACGGCTCTCGACGAACGGCGTTACATGGAGGTGCTGCGGCTCAATAAGGACTTCCACTTCCGCATCTACAACCGCTCGCAGATGCCGCGTCTCGTCGCCATGATCGAATCGCAGTGGCTCAGGATCGGCCCGTCTTTCAACGGTCTCTATCCCGAATTCGCCATCAAGCGACAAGGCGTGGCGAATCATCAGTGGGCCCTTCGCGGCCTGAAGGATCGTGATCCCGCGACGGTTCGCGCGGCTATCGAAAATGACCTACGCGACGGATACCGTCGGCTGAGCAATCTCGTGCACTCTCGCGGCGACTGAGCCGGCAAAACATTCCTCATTTTTGTTGCATCAAATTACATTTTCTTCTATCGTGCCGGCCTCCCTAGCAAGAGGATAGCCGTGTGTTCGAACAAGCAGCATTGTCCCCCCATCCGCCCGTCGGGCCGCGTTCGGCCGAGGCCTTCGGCCGGGCGCGTAGTGTTTTCCCGGACGGCACGGCGCGGGTCACGATCGAGCGTGATCCCATTCCCCGTTACATGCATCACGGCGAAGGTGCATTTCTCGTCGACGTCGACGGGCGCCGCTTCCTCGACCTTAACGGCAACTTCACGACCCTCATCCACGGCCACGCTTTCCCGCCCGTGATCGAGGCTGTGACGCAACAGCTCAGGAGCGGAAGCTGCTTCGCAAACCCAACCGAGATCGAAATTGCACTCGCCGAGCTTCTCTGCGCCCGCATTCCACACCTGGACCGCATCCGCTTCGTCAATTCCGGTACCGAGGCGGTCATGTTCGCGATCAAGGCGGCGCGGGCGTTCACCGGGCGTCCCGCGATTGCCAAGATCGAGGGGGCCTATCACGGCGCCTATGACTGGGTAGAAGTCAGCCAGGCCGCGACGCCTCAGACGTGGGGCGATCCCGCACATCCGGCGGCCACTCTCTATTACCGTGGCATGCCGCAAGCCGTGCTCGACGACGTCGTGATCTTGCGCTTCAACGACGCTGAGTGTGCGCGCCGGCTGATCGCGGAACATGCAGGGCGCCTGGCAGCCGTCCTCGTTGACCCCATGCCGAGCCGCGGTGGCCTCGTTTCGCCCTCGCCGGATTTCGTATCCACCATCCAAGAGACGGCCCGTCGTCACGATATACTTGTTGTTAGCGACGAGGTCCTCAATCTCCGACAGGGCTACGAAGGCGCCTCTGCGCGCTACGGACTCGCGCCCGATCTCTTCGCACTCGGCAAGATCATCGGGGGCGGGCTCCCTATCGGCGCGATCGGCGGCCGCAGCGAGGTGATGGCAGTCTTCGATGCCGGATCAGGCCGTCCTGTTCTGCCGCAGGGCGGCACCTTCTCGGCCAATCCGGTCTCGATGGCGGCCGGGCTCGCCGCGATGGAAGCCCTCGACCACGCCGCTTTCGACCACCTCGAGCGGCTGGGCGATAGGCTGCGGGACGGGCTCAAACGCATTATCGCGCGGCACGGCGCTCCCCTGAGCGTCACAGGCGCCGCCTCCCTCTTCCGTATTCACCCGCGGCGCAGGCCGCCCCACGAGTTCCGCGAAGCCTTCCTCGGCCCGCGAGAGGACGGCGTGATGAAGGAGCTCAGCCGCTTCTTCTCCGCGAACGGCATTCTCCTGCCCAACGCGGCCGCCGCCTGTCTCTCGACCCCCATGGGCGACGACGACATCGCGCTCGTCGCAAACGTGTTCGATCATTTTCTCGACGAGCGCGCGGCGCTCCTCGATACGCTAAAGGGTGTGTGATCATGGAAACTGTCGCAGAGGCGATTGCGCGCGCGTTGAAGCGCCACGGCATCGAGGTGATCTTTGGACAAAGTCTGCCGTCCGCCGTCATCCTCGCCTGCGAGGCGATCGGAATCCGCCAGCTCGCCTACCGGCAGGAGAACATGGGCGGCGCCATGGCGGACGGGTTTGCCCGCGTCTCCGGCAGAATTGCCGTGGTCGCGGCCCAAAACGGGCCTGCCGCCACGCTACTTGTGCCGCCGCTTGCCGAGGCCCTCAAGGCGAGTGTGCCCATCGTTGCTCTCGTGCAGGAGGTCGAGCGGCCGCAGGTCGACCGCAACGCTTTCCAGGAGCTCGACCATTTCGCCCTCTTCTCGTCTTGCGCCAAATGGGTGCGCCGCATCCTTACCGCCGACCGGGCAGATGATTATATTGACCAGGCCTTCATCGCGGCCGGCAGCGGCCGGCCGGGGCCTGCGGTTCTCCTGCTTCCAGCCGACCTCCTGCGTGAGCCGGCCGTCGCGCCAAGACATATCCGACGCGCGAGCTTCGGCCATTGGCCGATCGACCGCGCACGGCCGGCGGACGACGTTCTGTGCGAGGCGGCCGCGCTCATCACCGGAGCCCGTGCGCCCGTCGTGGTCGCCGGCGGCGGCGCAACCTCGCCCATGGCCTCGGTGGCGCTAGCCCGCCTGCAGGAGAAGGCACATCTGGCTGTCTTCACGACCAACATGGGCAAGGGTGCAGTCGACGAACTCCATCCCCTCTCGTGCGGTGTGCTCGGCTCGCTCACAGGTCCGCGCTCGCTCGGCCGGCGAACGAAGGCAATTCTCGACGAGGCTGATGTCGTGCTCCTAGTCGGCACGCGCACCAACCAAAACGGAACGGACAGTTGGCGCCAGATTACGGCGGGCGCGCGCGTCATCCATATCGACGTCGACCCGACCGAGATCTGCCGCAACTACGAGGCGCTGCGCCTCGTGGGCGATGCGGCGGCGACGCTCGACGCGCTGTGCGAAGCCATCGAGCGCCTCGACCAGTCGCACCGCCGCACCGCGCGAGCGCACGCCGAAATGCGCGTCGCGGCCGCCTGGGCCGCCTTTGAGGAGGACCGCGCGCCGCTCGCGCGTAGCAACAGGAGTCCCATCCGGCCCGAACGCGTGATGCGGGAGCTCCAGGTGCGCCTCGCTGCCGAGACGATCGTCGTGGCGGACGCGAGCTATTCGTCCATGTGGATCGTCGGTCAGTTGCGCTCGCAGCGCGTCGGCCAGCGCTTTCTCACGCCGCGTGGCCTCGCCGGCCTCGGCTGGGGCTTACCCCTTGCGATCGGGGCGAAGATCGCGCGGCCGGAGGCGCCGGTTGTGGCGGTCACGGGCGATGGCGGCTTCGCTCACAGCTGGGCGGAACTAGAGACGATGGTGCGCAGCCGCGTGCCCGTCGTCCTGATCGTCCTCAACAACGGCGTGCTCGGCTTCCAGAAGGATGCCGAGACCGTTAAGTTCGGGGCCTATACGACCGCCTGCCATTTCGCTCCGGTCGACCACGCGGCGATCGCGCGGGCGTGCGGCTGCGGTGCGACAGTAGTCAAGGCGCCGGGCGACATCGGGCCTGCTCTCGACGAGGCGCTCGCCTCAGGGCGACCTTGGCTTGTCGAGGTCATGGCCGATCCGGACGCTTACCCAGCGCTCTCTCTCTTTGACACGCTTGACCGCGACGCCGCTTACGACATGGGGTCCGTTGTGTGACGGAAGACAGCGAACGTGTGGGTATTGCGGTCGTCACCGGGGGAGCGACCTGAATCGGCATTGCGACCGTCGCGCAGCTTATCGGTGCGGGCTGGCGCGTCGCCTTCTTCAGCCAGACGAGAGAACGGGTAGAGCCTGCCGCGGTCAAGCTCCGCCTCCGTTTCCCCGTTTGTAAGATCCATGCCGACACGGTCGATCTACGCGACCAAGATGGCCTCGGCCGCAATGCGGGCTACTCGCCGAAAGGTCCCGACGGTCGGACCCACAGCGGGTAACGCACCCCATGGCCGACATTCTGCGCGCCCGCATCTTTGCGACCGCAAGCGGCTACGAGGATGCCAACGATCTCGCCCTTCGATAAGCGCAGGCCGCTGCGCACCGACCCGGCCTTCAAGCTCGCCTGCGGGGCGCTGCCCGACAGCGGGATTTGATCTGTGCTCGCAGCCGACCTGCTCGCGCATGGAGAACCTGCCAGACCTGCGCACCGGCATCCGGGGTGCTGGTCGATTTGTGGCTCGAGCAGTGCCGCGCCGCCCAAAAGCGCAACGCTCGACCGACGAGCGCTGCTTCCTGCCGATCCACATCTATGGCGCAGAGACCGGACGTCTGGTCGCCGTGATCCTGCGTCCTGGCAAGCCCCCGACGGGCAAGGAGATCCCCGGCCATCAGCGCCGCCTCGTCCGGCGCATCCGCGCCCGCTAGAGCGGGATGAATTGAGTCTGAATCGAAAGGGGATTCCCGAAGGCGAGCAAATCTGATTCAACCCGCTGGCTGGGTCAGGAGGCCAGCATGGATGGGCAAGCTTACTCGATGGATCTTCGCACGCGGGTGGTAGCGTCGGTTGAGCAGGAGGCAGAGCGCTACGGGGTTGGAATCAGCACGGTCATCCGATGGGTGCGCCGCTTGCGCGAGACGAACAAGCTCACCCGGCAAAATGGGTGGGCACAGACCCGAAGAAGATGCCGGAGAGCATCGGGAGTGGCTGTTGGTGCGCTGCCGGGCGGCGGAGTTCACACTGCGCGTTCTTGTGGCCGAGCTTGGCGAGCGCGCCCTGAAGGTCGATTACCGCTCGGTGTGGGAGTTCGTCCATGCCGAGAAGCTCAGTCACAAAAAAGACGCTGATCGCGGCTGAGCAGGATCGCCCCGATGTGGCGCGCAGGCGAGCACAGTGGGCAAAGTATCAGGACCGCATCGATCCTTCCCGCCTGGTCTTCATCGATGAGACCTGGACCAAGACCAATATGGCGCCGCTCAGAGGATGGGCGCCTCGTGGCCAAAGGCTCAGGGCCAAGGTGCCGCACGGCCATTGGAAGACCATGACCTTCTTGGCGGCGCTGCGCCACGACCGCGTCGATGCACCATGGCTGATCGACGGACCGATCAACGGCGAGCGCTTCCAGCTCTATGTCGACAAGGTTCTCGTCCCCACCCTCAAGCCCGGTGACATCGTCATCATGGACAATCTCGATTCGCACAAGGGCAAGGCCGTGCGCCGTGCCATCCGCTCGGCCGGCGCCAGGCTGTTCTTGCTGCCCAAATACTCCCCCGACCTCAAGCCTATTGAGAAATTCTTCGCCAAGCTCAAGCACTGGCTGCGCAAGGCTGCCAGGCGAACAGTCGATACCGTCTGTGACGCTATCGGCCAAATCCTCGGCACTGTCACGTCAACCGAATGCAGAAATGTACTTCATCGAGGCCGGCTATGCGCCAACCTAAATTCATCCCGCTTTAGCCGGCCACCCGCATCCTGGTCCGCGGCGACGGCCACTATGGCCGGGCGCAGGTCATGGCCTGGTGCGAGAACAATGCGCTCGACTACCTGTTCGCATTGCCCGACAACAAGGTTCTCCAGCGTTCTCTCCATGAATGAGGGCCGTTCAAAGTAGCCGACGAGCGACGTTCAGTCCGTATCTGCTCTGGTTCCGCCGCTTTGGCGGGCGATGCCGTACTGGGTTGCGTGCACCTCATAGAAGCCCTTCACGTGGTCGCCATATTCTCTGTCTTCCAGGTGCGTGAATCCGATCTTTCCCAGGGCGCGAATAGAGCGTTTGTTCTCTGGCCGAACTACCGCAACGACTCGCTCCAGATTGAGCTCGTTGAACGAAAAGCGCAGGATCACTCGGCCGACTTCCGGGCCGATCCCACGGCCGGCAACATGCCCGAACAGGCAAAGGCCGAATTCGACGTGCGTCGTATCCTCGAAATGCCGTAGTCCCGCGCGGCCCGCGAACTCGCCCGGTACCGTCGAATTCTTCAGGAAAACGCCGAAAAAGCCAAAGCCGTTCTGCCGCCAATCCCGCACATACTGCTTCATCTTTTCTTGTGTGTTTTCCCACGACGGAGGCTCGCCGGAGAACAGCGATTGCACGACAAGATGATCGGTGTGAAGCCGATGAATGTCTTCGAAGTCCGAAATGGCTAAGGGACGAATGAAAAGACGCGATGTTTCAAGAACAAGCATGATCGTTCTCAAAAAAGTCATAGCTAGTTGATCATCACCACTACGATCTATGACAACGCTGCGACGCCCGCAGCCGATTTGCTCCATGAGCGCGGCATCGGGGTGGCCATACGCTCGGATCAGGGCGATGAATTGTTCTGGAATTCAGATAGGAGTTCTCGTCGACGTCTGTTACATACGCTCTCTTCCCGGAAGTCAGAAAGAAATGCGCCTCATGGACACTGCTGCGCGGGTCGCCACTAGCGTGACTTTTTTGCGCTCGTGAGCAAGGCGGGAGATGCTAAGTTGATCATGGTTGATCATGATCCGAAACTCCGAAAATCGCTGGAGCCCCGATGAGGCTCCTTCGGGGGGAACACTCCACCCGTAGGTCGTCCCGGCGGGAGCCGACCCGGGCGTAGCGTCAGCATCGGCGACATTCTGGGTTAGGCTGGGGTAAACACGGGTTGGTAGCTCTGAATCTTGCTGCAGAGCCGCTCCAGATCCGACAGGTTGTGACTTGCGGTCAGACAGATGCGTATGCCCGCGTGGCCGCGCGCGACCGTCGGAAAGAACGTGACGGATGTATAGAAGCCGTCATCTAGCAGGCGCTCTGCGAGATCGATCGCTGCGAATTCGTCGCCCACCTTTATCATACGAATTGGCAGAGAGGCGCCTCGCTGATCTGTCTCGATGAGCTCGTCGAAAAAGGCGATGCGCTCGACCAATTGACCTTGGCGAACCTTGAGCTCGCTCGTCCGGTGAATTTCCGCCGAGACTAGAGCGGCACCGACAGCTGCGACGTTGGGCGAAGCCGAGAAGGCATGTGGAATGGAGTAGCAACGAAATAGCTCTTCCTGATGCGCCGTTCCAAGCATGAGCATGCCACCCGACGCGCCGAAGCCCTTGGCGAGGGACGCCGCGACGATCGTGCGCTCACCGAGCTCACGGGTCAATCGCGAGCGCGCAAAGCCTTCACCATTTTCGCCAAAGAGGGAAATTCCGTGCGCGTCGTCGATGTAAAGAAAAAGACCATACTTTTCCTGCAACTGGAGAAGCCCTTCGATCGGCGCGAAGCCGCCCATCGAATAGACGCCATCGCACACATAAGCGACGACTGGATGCTTGCGGCAAATCTGCTCCAAAGCATCCAGGTCATTGTGAGGAATCGTCTTAACTTGGGTCTCCTCGGCCACGACTGGCTTATGAAAGGCGAGGGAGGCATGGGCCCGATGGTCGAACACCATGACAGGTCTTTGACCTCCCGTTAGATATCCGGAGGCGATGATTGGCAATGCACCCATATTGGCAATCATGACTGTTGAATAGGCAATAACGCGCGCCCCAAAAAGTTGGGAAAGCATATCCTCAAGATTACCAATGAGCCCGAAATTCAGCCGCGTGCGAGCACATGACCAGTGGAGTGATCCGTATTCCTGTATTGCGGCAACTGCGCCGGCAACGATAGCCGGATGATTGTCCAGGCCGAGGTAGCAACAACGTACATAGTCGGCAACGGTATCGCCTCGTCGCTCGCCTCTCGTCAGCCTGATCGTCCTCCCTTCCATCGACCGTCCGTAAACGGCCATGAGACCACGTTGGTGAGCCCGTTCGAAATGCATTCGCGTCCGATCAATGACCGAAGCGGTGTTGCGGAAACGACTGGCGCTCACAGCGCTTGCTACGGATTCTACTGCAGACATCAGGACGTCCTTTCACAAGTACGACTTTGATGAGACTTAGTTCCAGGTCTCATTGCATTATCAACGCGATACTATAATATATTCCAAGTAATACCATAATACATAGCAATTGTATGTGAAATTTTATTAATAATCCTCGATTGAAATTTAATATCATTGCTGCATCGCCATAATTTCTCTTAAAAAAATGACGCCGGCTAGCCCCGCGTGGACGTGTCTAAAGATGTTCGCGGAAACAAAATGGATCAGAGTACAGCGGAGTTCGCAACGGTGGCCAGCGTTGCAGGTCTCATGACGCAACCGCGAAATCCAACAACCTCATCGCGCCGAAGCTTTCGACGAACGGCGACTGCTCCGGCAGCATTGATGCCATGAACCTGAAAAACCTCTATGGCGATATCCGAACCGATTGTGGCAATCTCTTCGATGGACGGCTCTCCCCATGGAGTGCGCCCCCGGACACTGATCAGGCCGCTGTTTTGCCAGTCTGCCGGACGTGCCGAATCCTCGAACTGCTGCGGGCTGAGATATCCCAGCGCCGAAAGGAGCCTGCGTTTGTGGTAGACCTCCTCGATGAAGTGGGGAAGGTGTCCGGCGACGTCCGCGGAGGTCTCGAAAGCAATGGGGTAGACGGCTTCGACCTTCAGCGTCTTCATGAAGCTCTCGGCCTTGGCGTTGTCGTACCGATTCCCCCCTGCGCCCCATCGAGCCGATCAAACCGTCGGGACCAAGTCAGCTGCAACAGCGCATACGGATCATCTTGCCGTCGGCGGTGATGATCGAACATGCCAGCCCGTTCCGACCCACGGCGACCCGCAGACGGCTTCGCGCTTGGGCGTGCTCGCGCAAAACCGCGATGATCTGCTATTCCGTAAACCGCTTTCTCTTCGTCAGCCCGAGGCCGGTCTCTAACCCAGCTGGAGGAAATTACCCATGGCAGATCACCCGTTGCGAGAATGTCGAGGCCTTAACTGCCGGCGGAAGCCGGTCAATCGCTACAACGTCGAACTTCAGGTCCACCAGAGAACAAGATCCGGCCGCGCAAACCCGAAAAAGCTGTTCAGCAGCACGCGACGCTTTCCGTTACCTGATTGACCGGTGACCCCATGAACGAAACCGCCATCAAGTAGGGCGATATCCCCAGTCTTGAGCTGGATTTCGCGACTAGGCACGGCCTCGAGATAAGCTGCGGAGTAGGGATATCCCGTGGTCTCCACACCCTGCGACTTTCGATTCGCGACTGTTGGCTTATGGCTCCGGAGCCTCAAGTTTCCACCTTCCTCAGGCATGCTGGGATAAAAATTGAGTGCTGCGACGGTGTTGTTGGCCACCGCGGAAATCTCGTAGTCGTTCCCAGCACATGCGACTTGAGCGACATCGTCGTGGGGCTCCAAGGAAAACGTGCCACTGCCAGACCAACTTAGAGCGCGACAAATATTGGCCTGACCCTGAGCCGAACGGGCCAGCCGCAATTCAATGCCCTGGTCGTGAAGCTCGCGCTTCAACGCGCCGAATAATCCGTGAACCGGATCAACCAAATTGCTAAAAAGGGCGTTTACGTACGGTCGAGCAGTTTCCGCCTGTGCGAAGTACGTGGCTGCATCCTTCCTGTAATGGGATGCGCCGACATATTGTCCGGGGACGCCATCTTTACGCTCCTTGATGGACGGCCAACAAAGTTCGTAGTGATCTCCTCGGCTACTTCGGTGCTGAAAGCTCGCTTGATGTGCAGAGCCGTGATCTCACCTTTCAGGACCGAGATGATCTCCGCTGTGCTGATTGATCCGGTTCGTTCTTTGATCGTAAGCGGCGAGATGGCCGGCGTTTGAGGTACTTGGTTAGTCGCCATTGTTTTTCTCCTGTAGTGCCTGATCGAGGATGGCAATGCCGTGATCGAGTTCATCATCTGAGATGGTTATCGGCGGAAGGACTTTGATGACGTCGCGATTTGGCCCCGAGGGATCGATCAGCAGGCCGTTTTCGAACGCGACATCGTGCACACGGCTGACAACTGCCGGTGAACGGCACTTGAGGCCGGCCATCAGACCACGGCCGCGCTTTTGTTCGATGCACTTGGGGAAGTTCGCAACGAGCCGGTCGAGGTGCGTTTGCAGCTTAATGGCTGTCCGCTCGATACCAGCAGTAAACTTCGTGTCCGACCACATTTTGCACATGGCCCCTGCCGTCACGAAGGCGAAATTGTTTCCTCTGAATGTGCCGCTGTGTTCTCCGGGATTCCATATGTCCAAGTCGGGCCGAATAAGTACAATCGACAATGGACTGCCTGAACCGCTCAGGGATTTGGAAAGGGTAACGATGTCGGGTTCGATTTTCGCGAACTCGAACGAGAAGAAATTGCCAGTTCGGCCCGCACCCGCCTGGATGTCGTCGACGATGAACACAACGCCGTGCTTACGGCAAATGCGCTGAATTTCTGAGAGCCATGGTGCGGATGCGGTGTTCATGCCGCCTTCCGCCTGGATGGGCTCCAGGATGATCGCGGCCGGCTTTTCTATGCCGCTGCCTGGGTCGCCTCTTGCATTCGCAAAGAGTCTGTAAACTTGTTTGACGAATCTGTTGTAACGCTTTGGATAGCGATAGCGTGGCAGTCAGTACCCGCCTTTGCGGCAACGCTATCGGCGGCGTTGTTGGCGAGGGCGACTGACATAACCGCACCGGTTCTTCCAGCATGACTGCAACCACGATGCTTTGGTATTTCTCTACGTCGGCCGTGACGGGATCCTTGCCGACGAGTAGCTGTGACAGATAGCGATTTCTCTCCTTCGATGTGACAGCGAGACCAATCCTCGCTCGAGTTTCGTTTTGGAACGCGGACGAGCCAGACCGCGAACTGGCGACAGAACTGGAAGTGAGCGCCTCTAATCGCGGCCGTGGCCGCCGGCGGTGATGACGCCGTTCGCTGGGCGGCGCGTTGGTCCACCCCTGGCTTCGAGGCGTCTACAATTCCTCAGTCGGCCCTCCCGAGGTGACGGCCGCACTGCAGGCCACGGGCCGAGCACGCGGGTGGTGTTCGGCATCCACGAGCTGACGCAGAATCGACCGCGCCTGCTTCGAGAAGGCCCGATCGATGCGGATGTCGACCAAGCGGTGTTCGTCACCTCACTGTGTGGTGACAATGGCGCGGCTTTGGGAGCGCAGCACGACAAGAGTTCCTGCCCTTACACTGGTCAACATTCATATGATCGAAACGCTGGCTCGGGCGACGACACTGGCGATTTGTCCGATGCCGCTTTTTGTACGCAAGGTTTCACTCTGTCCGACATCCGACAATTGATGGATGTGAGAGAGGGCGCCAAATCCGCTAACCCGCTTATTTTATAGAATTTTCCTCTCTGGCATGTTCTGTGCGGCGTGGCTTGCGAATGCATCAGCAAGAAAATAGTCCCATGATCACACTCACTGCAAACGCCCTCGCCGCTGTTAAGGCCGCGCTTTCCCGCGCCGACGAACCGGCGGAAGGCTTTCGCATCATGGTCGAGGCAGGCGGCTGCGCCGGCCGCAAATATCTGATGGGTCTGGAAAGCGTCTCGCGCGAGCGGGATACCGTCATGGAGACGGACGGGATCAAGGTGTTTGTCGACGCAAGCTCCCAGCCCCATCTCGCCGGCATGACCGTTGACTTCGTCACGGACCTGGAGTCCTCGGGCTTTGTCTTCGACAATCCCAACGCGCGGGACAAATGCGCCTGCGGCAAGTCCTTCGGCTAGCCGCCATCACGACAAGGATCGGCGCCCATGCGGGACGACACCGACAAAGTCTACCTCTTCAGCGACAAGGTCAGTTTCATCAACCCGAACAATGTCGGCGCATCGGAAACCCCCAATGCGGCCGGCAAGGTCGGCGCCGTCGCCTGCGGCGATGGGCTTAAATTAACGATGGGTTTCGACCGTAAGACGCCGCATCGGTTCCAGACCTTCGGCCGCAGCTCGGCATAACCGCTTCCTCGGCGTTTACCGAATTCATTGTCGGCAAGACCATCGATGAAGCCCTTCAGATCAACGATCAAGATAAGCGGATTTTCTCGGCACCCTGTCGCCGCACACGACATACTCATCGGTCGACCGCCTCTTCCTGGAGCGCGGCTTGCGGCTGATGAGCGAGTTTTTCCGTGCTGTGAGGCAGGCTTTCGAGAAGACACCAGGATTCTCACGCCTCGTCCTCGTCAAGGCATCATCGCCATGAGCGACGTGATAGAGGCGTTTCTCGCGGTGATAGGCTTCGAGGAGCGAGAGGCCCTTCCCCGTGGCCTCCACCCGCTGAAACCTAATTCTGCGTGGAGTTCGGGCGATTGGGTTTTCGGCATCGTGCCTCGACGGTGGAATGAGCTGCAGAACGTGCAGTGGGACATTTCCCACCTTTTGCCGCGCCTCGTAGCCTGCAGAGATGCTCCCTTGCTCAGTCGAAGGCCGCGTAAGCAATGCCATATGCGATCAAGGAAATTTTCTACACCATTCAAGGCGAAGGACGAAATGCCGGGCGGGCTGCCGTATTTTGTCGTTTCGCCGGCTGTAACCTTTGGTCGGGACGTGTAGGCGACCGGGCAAGAGCATTCTGCCGATTCTGCGACACCGATTTCGTTGGGGTAGATGGCCCCGGTGGCGGATATTTTTGCCACCGCGCGGGAGCTTGCGTTGGCGGTCGAACAACCCTGGCGCGGGTCGGGAACCGGGCAGCGTCTTGTCGTGCTCACCGGAGGGGAACCTCTCCTCCAGATCGCTGAAGAACTCCTGGAAGCGCTGCATTTCTTGGCGTTTCAAATTGCCGTGGAGACAAACGGTACCATCCCCACACCCGCCGGCATAAACTGGCTGTGCGTCAGTCCGAAATGCAATGCGCGGCTCGTGGTCATGGCAGGGGACGAGCTAAAGCTTGTATATCCTCAGATTGGCGCGCAGCCCGAACATTTCGAAGTTCTCGCGTTTGAGCACCTTTTGCTTCAGCCGATGGATGGCCCCGAGCGCGAGGCGAATACGGCCGCCGCAGTGGCCTATTGTCTTGCCAATCCACGTTGGCGGTTGAGCCTTCAAACCCACAAGTTCCTTTCTCGGGATCCCATGAAAATTACGCAAGCTTTCACCTTCGAGGCAGCGCACTGTCTTCCGCGGGTGCCAGATACCCACCGCTGTCACCGCATGCATGGCCACTCATATCGTGTGGAACTGCGTCTGGAAGGGCCCGTCAATCCACATACGGGCTTTGTCGTCGATTTCTTCGATGTCGAGGCTGTGTTCGGACCGCTTCTGCAACGTCTCGACCATCAGTATCTGAATCAGATTGAGGGTCTCGAAAATCCGACAGCGGAAAACATTGCGGTCTGGATCTGGAACCAAACCAAGCCGCTTCTTGGCCAAATGTGCTCGGTAACAATCTATGAGACACCGTGTGCTGGGCTGAATACGAGGGTTGACCCGATGCAACGAGATCCCGGAACCGCACTCGTCCTTTTCTTTGGCGGCCAGGATTCGACAACCTGCCTGGGTTGGGCGCTCGAGAACTTCGAGCGCGTCAAGACAATCGGCTTCGACTATGGGCAGCGGCATCGGATCGAGCTCGATGTGCGGCGCTACCTGCTCGAGCGCATCGAACAGACTTTCCGGCCGGGCGTGGGCGACTAGGCGAGGACCACATGATTGACCTGGCCGTGCTCGGCCAAATCAGTGATACCGCGCTCACGAGATCGCACGGAACGCGAACGGTCTACCAAATACCTTCGTGCCTGGCCGCAACCTTCTGTTCCTTGGCTTTGCGGCCGCGATAGCTTACCGGATGGGCGCGAAACACCTCGTGATCGGCGTGTCCGAGACGGATTGTTCCGGCTACCCGGATTGTCGAGATGACGCAGTTAAAGCGATGCAACTTGCCTTGAACCTTGGGAATGGAGACGCGTTTCATCATTCACACACCCCTCATGCGGCGCGACAAGGCGCAGACCTGGGCGCTGGCGGATTGGCTGGGCGGCGAGGCGCTGGTGAAGCTCATCTGCGAGGAAGCCACACCTGCTATAGCGGAGACCGCGAGCATAGACATAGCTGGGGTTTCGGTTGCGGGACCTGCATCGAGTGTAATCTTCGCGCAGCAATTCCGATCCTGCAAAGACGCTCCCGTGGCCGCCCATGAAATGAGCGCCCAGATCTGGGCCGACGGTGGCAATCTGTTCCATAGATCGTTTCCTTCTCTTTGTGATGTTCAGCACGACCAGGGTAGGCCTTCGATGCCGTTTCGAAGGGCTGTTCCATACCATCGACCTTGATGATATTCGCCGTTCGCGTGGTGCTGTTTGGGCAGCACCATGGCGAGCAGGCTGCGGTTGTTATCCCGGCCGGAATTGATCGTGGAGCAAAAGGAGAGGTTGTGGTTCGACGAGAGGCGGTTGATGCCCGAGCCTGCCCCCTTTTATGTGGAGGATCGTCCATGCACGTCCATAACCAGCATGGCCGCACCATCGGCATCATTGCAGCGACGAATGACGACCTCATCGGCAATCAATACCGGCGCCTGCGTACGCCGGCACGGGCGCAGGCGCCTGCGGCGACGCGATGTTGGCGGATATCCCTCCCCTGGCCCCGCCTCGGCCCAATCAAAGGATTCCTGATAAGCGCCTTCGATCTGGCAATGCTCGTGCGTCCAGTGAATGCGCGTGCCGCCCTGATGGCGATCGTCACAGCCTCAGGTCAGTATCTATTTTTGACGAATTGGATCTGCTCGACCGCCGGAAGACAATCGAGCAGGTAATTCAGCAAGGTCGATCTCATGTGCGGTCGAATTGAAAAGGCGGCTGCCGTCATGAAGGATACGCGCGACCCCATCAAGCTCCGGGGCCAAGCCATCCCTATGAATCAGAATGGCAAAAGTGTTGTCGAGGTCCAGAAAGCACTGTAGTTGACGTCAGCCAGATTGGCCCTTTCGCGTTGCAGCGCACCGCGCGGCTTGGGATCGCACCGCCGCAGCGCGCGTGGTGCCATCGGGAAAAACCGCCGCGGGCGAACAATCTTGCCGATTGGGCGTCAGGCGCGCGGAGAATTTCGTGCAACACGTCAGGCCTCTCCTCGAAGGATCCGGAGACCTACGCCTCTTTCGCCGCTGACATGGCATTTGCACTTGGAAGACGTCATTCACGAATTGCATATGGGAGGCTGCTAATGAACAGGCCAACGATCGCCGATCTGGCGAAAGCCGCGGGCGTAAGTGTTTCCACGGTCAATAGGCTCTTGCACGGAACTGGCACACTGCGACCGCAGACGGCCGACCTCATCTGAGGCCCAGCGCAGCAAATCGGCTTCCACAGTTCAGGGCCGCTGCACGAACGCAGGCGGGACAATCTCCCGCATCGGCACTTGAGCTTTCTCATGCAGCAATCGCACCGGCCGCTCTGTCAGATCTGGGCCGAGGCGCTTCTAGGTGCCTCCGCGCGGCGCGCAGATGCTGTTATTAAGCCAGACGTATTCTTTCGAGGAGGACCCTTCCCCCGAAGCGGTCGCTGCCAATCTGCTCAAGATAGGCGAAAGCGCCGATGCAATCGCGGTGATCTCGGCCGATCACCCGCTCGTTGGCCAGGCGATTGATGAGTTGCGAGTCAAAGGCGTTCCGGTGATCGCCTACGTCACCGACCTGTCCGCCGCCAGCCGGGCCGGCTTTGTGGGAACCGACAACTGGAAGGCCGGCTGCACCGCCGCATGGTTTATCAGCGGTCAGCCCGGCAAGGTGTTTCCTCTCATCGGCAGCAACCGTCATCAGTTCCAAGACATCTCGGATGCGAGCTTTCGCTCCTACATGCGCGCGCACGCGCCCGACTTCCACGTCAGCGAAACGCTCCTGACCCATGAGGCGCCGAAGAACGCCTATGCAGTCGTTCGCAGGCTGATAGCGGAGGAACCGGAGCTCAGGGGCATCTTCGTCAATGGCGGCGGCATTTCCGGCGTCCCGCGTGCCATGCGCGAGCTCGCTGCGGAGCACCAGTGCAAATCCGGGTCGTCTGCCGCGACATCAGGCCCGAGACACGCAAGGGATTGAGCGAAGGCTTGATTACTGCTTCCTTGTGCGATCCCGTCGACAGGATGCCTGAGACTCATGGATGTGATGCTGCGCATGATCGAACGCACAGACACACGGTTAATCGAACAGGGGATTGTTACGTTCGAGATCCTCACGCCAGAGAGCATTTGGACTTAAGAATCGGAAGAGCCATCGTCGTCCGGATAAGGTCACCCGTACCGCTGCGAAGCGACGACCGCTTCCTGGAGGAAAACTGGGGGGCAAAGGGCAGTTCGGCACTCATGATCCTCGTATCCACCGAAATAGGCCAGGAGGAGGAGAGGGATCCGAGGAAGACGATCTTGTCGAGAGCTCGACCCCACGCTTCCGCCAATGATTAGGCTGCTTCTGCGGCCGTCCGTGCCGATTTGCGCGGCTTGTGGCGCGCCACATCGTCCACCTTATAATGAGTCGATCGAGGCAGCGCACCAGGAGATCTATTATGCGGCTCCAGGACACATTGAGCAATTACTGGCAAGCATACCAGCGCCACGACCCCACATCGTGGCGGCAGTTAACAGCCCACTGCGGTTTCCCAACGGCCTTCGCACAAACTTGGCGCAGCGCTGCCAAGGCAGGGCGGCGCAACGCGAGCTGTCGCGCGTCATCCATTGCGGAAGGCGAAACCGTACCCGTTGATCGCAGGCGCGCCGCCGAGATGCGCGTAGAGGATCTTAGACCCCTCTGGAAAGAAGCCTCTCTTCAC
>NZ_JBVVQZ010000038.1:0-20436 GCF_055811635.1 Mesorhizobium sp. WSM4806
ACCCGCTACCTCAACATGGATCATCTGCGCGAGCACAAGAAGGAGAACCTGAGGGCACTGGCCGCCTGAGACGCGGCGCCATGTCCGCCGCTCCGCTAAACACGGGGGCTGCGCGGCGGACACGCCAATGTCACCGCTGAATGCCACGCCATTTTTGCAGAACTTGACGCACACAACTCTGCGAATGGCGACTGTGCGATTACTCTTGCTGGTAAAGGTCAGTGGTCCGCCCCGGTGACTGTGGCTTCCCCAGACGTAGGTATACAATATGCCGCTCATCATGCGCTCTCATCGGCTAAGCCTAGGCTTGAATCAAGGTTGCACCCAGCGAATGGAAATCCCCCCAACCTCCTTCAGAAGCGCGTATTTCGTGACGAGCGATATACGAGAGCTCAATCGGCAAAATAGAATTCTGCACTCGGTGTTCGTTCACAAAGCACTGTGAGAACCCTCAAATTTCCATGGTCTTGCTGACTTTCCGGAAAGCGGTCGTTTTGCGGACGTAGAGGCTGTCGCATGAATCGTTTTGACGCGACGCGCTTTAATTCAATTTGCGAGACGATTTTACGGTCTTTTGCCCGGCAAGGGCGTTCTTTCGGCAAGCTTGGAACCAGTGTCTTCTAGCAATTTCTACAACCTCTGAAATAGCCTCCTTGTCGGAAACATATTTTGCCGCGTTTTCAGACGCCAGTTCATGGAAGCGTCGCTGGTCCTTCTCAAAGAGTTCGACGATCGCCGCCGCTTTGGTTGCGGAGGTTGGCACCTCAATGTTGCCGACCAAGCCGAGTTGGCGCAGCATCGACACATAGCGCACTCGCTCATAAGATTTCAGGTCTACGGCTTTGGTTTTAGTCCGGATCGTTCCCTCTTCAAAAAGCGGGCGTGACACTTGGATCAAGGCGCCCGCCGGGATGTTTACTAGCTCCAAAATCTCTTCCTTTGGCAAAAACGCGCGCGGAAAAAGGGGAACCAGGTGTTCCAATTCTTCCCATACGCGCTTGCCAGCTGTTTCCGCAGGACGCTGGTTTCGATTTAGCCCCGTGACATTCATTTGGCGGCGATTGACCCGCATCTGGGACTCAACATCTTCGATGTTACCGCGCCATCTGGCATAGCTGGCATACAGTGGATCAAGGAAGGCGGCGGCGACGCCGCGAGACATTCCCAGCGCGACCAGGAGCGCGCTATCGAGATCGCGCCTGAGCTGCACTACGGTCCCCGTTCTCGACGGGCATGGAAGCATCTCGCCATTCTGTCTGATAGCTTCGAAGGCAGCCAACACCAATTTTCGCCCTCGCTCGTCGAACAGGCGAATATCAGGCACCTTGATTTTGCGAGCGGCAGGCGGGCCAACGTCAAACGCCCCTTCCACGCCGGTTGCGACACCTTCAATAAGCCGGCCCATCGCCGCGAACGTACTGTTGAGCACGGCGCCTACGAGTTCTGAATTGTCTTTGTCGATCGGCTCTGCGCCGACAAAGCGTCCGTTCAGAACCGCTCCATGCGGGTTGTGCCAAGCCCCATAGTCATATGCAGAATTGTACGGCAACACCCATTCACTTGTAACCAAGGAGCGGACCTGAATGTACCAACCAGCATCACTGCCGTTACTTTGAACAAGTTCACCTTGGTGAATCCCGATAAGCTCACCGAGGCGCACATACTCGGCCAATCCATGACGGAGCCTTCCTGACGCCGGGCATAGGTATAGATGCTTCGTATCTTTCGAAATAGCGAAGAGCCTTATGTCGCCGGCGAATAGTTGATGGGGATTGAGAATAGCGGGACGCAAGTCTGCAGAGGCTATTTCCCCTCGCCAACCATCTTGGCCCTCCACCAAAATAATTCCCCGGCGGGACAAAAGCTCCCCGCCAGAACTTGGGTTCGGCAGGCGTTCGACGAAGAAAAAACCATCCGCTCCTGTCTTCAAACCGAGCCTCACGGTGGCAAATGTATGCAGAGGGACAAAATCTTCCCGTACGGCCAGCTGCAAAGCCATCTTTGGGGCACGCAAGAACCGCGCTCGCCAAGCCGATCCTGTGTAGCCTACAGCGGGGCTGTGATCGTCCAACGCTAAAGAGCCTGTTATATGGGACGGATGCACCATCTCGGTCCTATTTTGCGCCCAACACGCGCAGCTGCATTTGCGAAACCGCGCTCCAGTCCATGTCCTCTCCTTCGCCATCTCCACTTAGGGCTAGAATCCGGTCGCGAAGCCGATCTACTGCTCCCATGTGTTCGACAGGTGAATCGTGTAATCCAATCAGGTTACGCACGGTCTTACGGAGCGTGACAAAGCGCACAATGTTTCCATCGCGCGTAGCTTTATCGGAGCATTGCCGAGCAATTGTTACCACGGTTCCAACGCGCGCTTCGGAAAACCAAGCCTCCGCGCCGCTTTCGATAAAAGCTTCAATCGCGAAATTGTTGAGAAGCCATTCCTGCAACGGCGCTCCGTAGTCGCTGTCCAGCCACTCTCCAGAGGTTAGCAGTGCCAGGTAGCCTCCCGGCTCGAGAAACTGGGCACCATGAAACCAGAAATAGACGTGGTAGTTCGCGGATTTTGGCAGTTTTTGAGGGGAACGCACGCGACTCCCTTTGCCAAGGACGCCGGCAACTTCCGCCTGACGCTCTTTTCCCAACTTGTGTATGCGGATGTACGGCGGGTTCCCTACAACAGCTCTCATCGGGGGCAGGCCGATGGTGACCATCTCCCGCGGCTCTACAGAGGCATCCAACGGAAGCTGCATGAACTTGTCACCTGGCTCAATGCTGAAGAAACTTTTCGTCGCAACGCGCGGGTAGTTATTCTCAAATTCCAGCTGCTTCGCCGCAAGGTTGACCGTCGCGATTGTGGCCGCGAAATGAGACACGTCCACACCGAACAATTCGGTGAGGCGATCTTGATGCGACTGCGTTGGGCAGAGCGCCTTCTTTCTCGTATAAGCGCGAACGAGAAATGTCCCGCCGCCGGCGGCCGGGTCAAGAAGATTTCCTTCGCCATTCGGCAGAGCAAAAGAGAGCATCAGGTCTACGACGTCCGAGGACGTATAGTGTTGACCCCATTCATATCGCTCGTTTGGTTCGATCAAGCGCTCAAAGAGCCTTCCGAGTATGTCGTGATCGATAGTACTTAAGTCAAAATGCTCAATGTGCTCCACCATTCTCCTCCAGAACGGCACGCAGCTATCAGCTATGAATGCATACTGCGAAACACGATCCCATGAAAATAGCGTCTCGTAGTCTCCGGAGATTCGTCGAGCCTCCCCGAATTGGAAGCTTAGCATCTGGGCTGCCAGCTTTGCATTGGTGGAAGGAGGTCCAGGTAAGGACAGCGCTTCTAATCCAGGCTTTGATCGCCTCAATGCTTCATAGAACAATAAGCGGGTAACGAAGACATAAGCTGTCAGTTTTGCGGCGCGCTTAACTTCGGCTTCCCATTTAGCAGGATCGTGCGTCCATCCTTGCTCGTCGACCATCCATTGAATCAATGCGCCTTGGAATGCAGGATCGGATGCGCGCTGCGCATGCATCGCATCTCGGATCGCTGCGACGGGAGCAGTCATCAATTCGCGCAAGGCTTCGACAAAGAGCTCATCAGGAGCCATTCCGGCAGGTTTCGAGAGCCCGGTAATGATAGGGGCAAGATCGTGAAGCGCACTTACCCAGGCCTTGGACATCCGGGTGAGAACGATAGGATCATCAAGCTCTTCGCGGAGAAAGGCCTCCCCGAGCACCTCCTTGTGAACGATCTTTGTAATGAGGGAACCGGTTTGCTGGGTATCGATGAGGTAGAGCGATTTAGCATCGGACGTGAACGCCCATCGGCATCCGTGCGCCAGAGCTTTGGATACGGCATCTCGGAGATTTTCAAAATCGAGCGGCGAGGGATTGGCGTGATCAGGAAGTCGAATTTCTCCACATAGCGCCGCTTGATCCCCTTGTATGATCAGGTCGCTCCGCTGCCTGCTGCCCGGTACATGTTCCTCAACTTTCACCTTGTGAAATCGCCACGCCGGATTGGCAGCGGCGGTCTGCTCCCACCACTTGCTAACCTCAGCCGCAAAACCCCACTCATTCACGCCGCATATCTCCGTACACGCACACTGGTTACGCCGGAGAGCTTTCGGAACAATTAACCATCTAAATGTTAGATTTAATTGGTTAGTGCTTTGTCATTTAAGGACCATTTCGGGGGAGTTCGCAAAGGTTTACTGTACGCGTCCTTTAGCCAGTGCCAGGCTCTTTGGCTCCAGTTTCTCGCCAACGAACCCGCCATGGTGAGTTCGGTCCACGCGCGTGGCGCGCCAGGGGCCATCAACCCCTACGGTTCTGGTGGGGCAAGCGAAATCACGGACCAGCCCTTCAATTCCTGCAAGTTAATGCGCTGCTCCTCGGTAATCCGGTCTCTATGCATTGCGATGCATACGACATGACGTGCGCGGCTCGCAGCCACGTAGAGCTTCTGCATGAAGCTGGCTCTGATTGAGACATTGGTTTTTGGATGATGCGGATCGTAAATTGGCTTCGGGGTGGCCTCGTCCAACAAGAACGGCAGCATTTCCTGCACGTCGAACAACTGCTTGTAACGAGTCTCCAACACGAGGGTAGCGTCGTGCGTTTCGCCTTTCACGCCGTGAATTGTTGAGACTTCAACCGCCACGCCGTTCGCGCCTAGGAAAGTATTGCCCGGCATGACAGTCGGCTCCGCCTGCGCGTCGCCCAGTTCGGTGTACAGATAGGGGCCGACGGCCGCGGCGTTGATATTTATTCCGCAGCAATCACCAAGTCTTTGTATGATTCCGGGCCATGCTTCCGTGAAGGCATTGGCCCCATCACAAGCGCCGCCATAAGCGTCCGGAAACCGGTGGAGGTTGCTCAGGGCAATTGGCGTCTGGTGCCCAGCTCGGTTAGGGGTCGTTTTATCCGCAAGCCTCAGCAACTCGACGACGCTCTGCAGCAGTACTCCATACCGTGCGTGCACGTTGCCGACTTCAAGCTCGGTGCAGAATCGAACCGCCGCGCAGAAGGTTTCCGGCGCTGTCGTCTTTATGGACCTGCTCCGCTCATACGCAGGCCAGTAACTCTGTATGTTGAGCGGATTGTTTGCACCAGCCACATTCTGCGCGACGCCACCGACCGCCTTTACGCTTCGACGATGAACCGGCTGAAGTTGCGCCACAATCTCAGTAAAACGTGCCAGAACGCCCCCGATAGTTGTCTCATCGTACAGAATGACCGTGCAGGCCGGACAGCCAACTACCTCGGGGCGCGTACCGGTTAGCCGTGAGAGCACAGCGTGCGATTGTTCGCCGTTGCGGCTTTTGACACGGCTGCGGCATCAGCAGCGACGCGCTGCCGAGAGATCTACTGGGATACCACAGATGTCCGAAAGCCGACGACGGTTGAAGACCCCAATGAAGTCGTAGGGTTCTGAAGTTCGCGGCATAAACCAGTACAAGACTAGAACGTCATCCTGTCCACCCTGTTCAAGCGCACGCTCTGAACAGGCTCTGAGATTACGGTCAAATTGCTCCGGTTGCACTGGAGCGCCGACTGCGACGGCGATTGTCTGCATTTTGTTGCTGGCGCCGAAAGTGATGCCCGAGTGAAAGAAAAGATGCGGATTACCGCTCGTCTTTCTCATTCCCTTCTTCATCAACTTCTCAATCTGTTTCTGTTGCGTGATGTCAACATTCAGGAGACGATGACCGAATCGGGTCCAGCCGTCAGGCAGCCTCTTTTCTAGAGAGGTTAGGAGTTTTGCCCAGAAGTCGGTGGTCGCAGCAGACGGTGACGACAGTCGAACACCTCGGTTTTCGTCACGGACATACTTTAGGGTGGCGGATAAGCCATACCAGGCGTGGTGGCTTCCATCATATTCGTCCTCACCGATGTTGAATCGGGTCCTGCAGCATGAGCGGCGGCTACTTCTTCGTCACTTAACTGGTCCGACCTCATTTTCATCTCTTTGCCGCCATGACGATCTCTTTACAAACGCCAAGCACATCCGGGCGCGTGCCTTCCATCGATCTCACTGTCCGGCCCTGCGCAGGACGCCTCGAACGGGATGCCGAGTTCTTCGCCGATCAGATCGCGCACGAGATCTTCGAAGTCTGCCCCGTTGAGGGGCACGGCTGTTGGTCGTGTCAGTTATCGTCCAGTCGACGGGCAAGGCGGACGCCTGGTCCCCGTCCATTCTGTGAAATGAATTCGATCCCCGCCGCTTCCAACGCAGAAGATATCGCCTGAACTGTTGCCGGCCTAGGGAGCGTTTGAGAGCTTTCAATTCTGGCGAGCGTACGAACTGTCACTCCAGAGGCGTTTGCCAAGTCCTCTCTCGTCCAGTCAATCAAGGCCCGAGCTGCTCGGATCTGCTGAGGCAGTATGTCCGTTTTCATGACATTCATCTTGTTAAAAGTCACAAAAAGTGACATAAGATGGTGACTAGCGGCCGCACCGGTGCTCGATACACTCGGTGCGGCCTGACCACTACCAAGCTGTTAGGAGCTCGGATCATGGCTGATTCCGACAATACCACGCCTTTGTCTTTCGTCACCCGCAGGAGGGTACTTGGTGCAACGGCGATTGCAATCTTAGGATGGGAAAGAGGTGCTTTTGCCGATAAGGCGCCGGCAGCAGCTGTACCTTCCGATCCCGCGCTGGCGATTTGGCGGGAATGGTACAACGCTCACGAACTGAGCGAGCGCCTCTGCGATCAAAGTGCGCACTTGGAACGCACGCTCGTGGAGACCGTCGGTTATACACCAGATTGTTTCAATGGAACGGCAAGCTGCACCACGGCAAGCACGAGCCTCTGGTATCGATCGAACTATGGGAGCGGGTCCAAGGCGTGCTGGCCGGCCGTCACGCGACGCCTATCCACTCCTACGGCTATGAATTTGCCTTCAGCGGTCTGATGACCTGTACCCGATGCGGCTGCGCGGTAGTGGCCGAAATCAAAAAGGGCAAATACGTCTACTACCACTGCACCGGTCACAGCGACAAAGGCCGCGGCGGCTATGCCGGTTGCCGCCGCAAGTACGTCCGCGAGGAGGTCCTGGAAGAGACCTTTGGCGCCTTGCTGGACAAACTCCATTTCGATGAGGAGGTGCTGGATTGGGTCCGCGACGCGCTCAAGGCCAGCCACGCGGACGAGCGTAAGGAGCAGGAACAGGCGATCCAGCGATGCCAGAAGGAATACAAGCGCCTCGAGGATCGGCTTCAGGCAATGTACCTGGACAAGCTCGATGGACGCATCGACAGCGCCTTCTACGATCGAATGTCAGCGCAATGGCGGGTCGAGCAGACGCGCCTACTCCGTGAGATCGAGCGGCATGGCGAGCCGAGGAATCATACATGGAGGATGGCGTGCGCTTGCTGGAGTTGGCGCGCAACGCCCGCCAACTGTTCGCCCGGCAGGCTCCGGGTGAGAAGAAACGGCTTCTAAATCTGCTGCTGTCGAACTGCACATGGGACGATGGCAAGGTTCGCGCTGTCTTTCGACAACCGTTTGATTTGCTTGCCGAAACGACTGCGGCGCTATCGACTGAGCAGTCCCAAGGGATCGTCATGTCGAAAGGACATCCAGTTTGGCTAGGGTTCCTAGAAGCTTGTCGAACTTTCCTGGGTCGCGCCCCAGCCCGAATTGCGTGCGCTTATGGGACAAATTGGGACACCAGATTCGGTTTTACGAAAAATTTGAGGAGGGACCGACTTTCTGGCGGCGCGTTCCTCCCTGGTCGTGAACATCAGCACGAACCTCCTATAGTTCTACGTGCTGAATGGCGGCTTTGCGCTTCAATACGGACACGGCAGTCGCGGTCTCCCCTGAAAACTGCCATTCCCCGAAATGGACGGCATGGTCGCTTGGGGTGGGAAGGCGACTGGCGGCTTTCTCGGGCCGGTCTGCAAGATTACACCTGCATTGATCGTTGTCATATGCCGTATTGACCGCCGCAAGTGTCATGAAGGCATGCACGGCATGTCACAGAGAATATGGCGCCGAGACTGCTAGAGTATCTCTGCTTGCCGAACCGGAACGGGCTCCAAAAATCGCTTCAATTCCTCATGCTGGTCAGCAAGGAAAGGCGCGTCCTTGACGCGGTCATGCAGGGTCAAGAGGCGTTTTTCCGCCCGCGCGAGGATCGTACTATATAGCATAGGGACGATCTTGACGTTCTCCCCTTGCTTCGTCGGCTCGGTTTCACCTGGAGCTATACGATCTCCCATAACAAAGCCGTTGACCTGAGCAAGAACGTTCAAAGCGCCCCGAGCCCGCAATTCCTTCACATATCGCCAGATCTGGTCCTTTTCGACACTTCCTAGGGGCAGGCCGGTGGTCTTCAGATCAACAATAACCACATGGTCGATGCCGTCCTGTTCAAAATCTTCGTTAAAGGACGGGCGTCCATAGAAGGCGACATTGCCGTCAGGTAGTGCCACAAAATCCGGCCGACTGCGACTTCCCTTGCCTTTTGGATCTTTGAACAATGTTTGGATGACCTTCGTCATTCCGACATTTGACGTGTACTCAATGCTCTCGAACTGAGGGCCGAACATCCAAAGACCGCGCTCAAAAAGGGGCTGAAGTTCGTGAACCTCGTCGATGCCGACTTTCTTGGTCTTCATCCGAAGCTCATTGATCAGTTTCAAGCGGGTTTGGATTTCGTCAAGCACGACCTTTGCCATGCCTATGGTCCACTGACTGAGTATCTCGTGAAGTTTGTCGTAATCCGTCGGCTCGCAGTTATGTAGCAATTCAAGCAAACCGTATTGGGTCTGAGACTGCTCAAGCTTGGTCAATATGCCGGTAAGCTGGGAGACCTCCGCCTCCCCAAAATTTGGGCATTTCTCGACGATCTCATCGATAAAATTTGAGACGCGCTGCTTGCTCACAGGCGAAAGCCGGTTGATCGTATTGCCGTGCTTTTCGATCACGGCGCTTTTGGTTTGCTCCCGCTCACCTTGTCCGATGGCGTGAATGATCTGCCTGATGCGGTCTTGGACAGCGGCACGAGTGGCCTGCCACGCACTGTTGTCACTATTGAAACCGCTCCAGTCCGCAAGGATCGCATCCTTCTCATTCAGGAAGTCCGCCTTCACAATAAAGGTGAATCGCTTCGCCTCCGACGTTCGGCCATCTAGCACCCGTTCATAATCGCTGCCGCTCCATTTGCAGTTTCCGACCGCTCGGCCCTGAACCCACCACGCGATGCCATGTTGCCTCGTGCTCTTATCCGACTTCTTGGTATCGATTTGGAGGATTTCAACCGTGCCCAGCCCTTCGACCGCTACTTTGCTCTCCGAGATGAGATCAGGAATGTCACTGAAGGTTATCGGACGGCCGTTGATGCTTACCTTGAATGCCGGATTGGCGAGGAAACCACTGCCTATAATTTCGCGCGCTTTGTCCTCTGCCAGACGGATAGATCGGGGAGCCCCGTGGCCGACAATTTTTGTGCCGTGGCCTTGGACACCTTTCGGTGTAAAGGAGACTTCGTCTAGGACGAGGGGGTCGCTATCGGTACGATGCACCCGACATATGAACTCCTGACCATTTTTTCTTGAGGTGATCAGGTATTCGGAGGCAAAACAAAAGCTTGCAAATCTGCCTTTTCCATTTTTACCAAAGACTTGGCGCGGCGCTCCCTCGGTATCAGAGGGAGGCTCCACTTTTAGACCACCATGAGCGATCCGGTTGTAGGCGAATGTCCTCCAAATTCGCTGGAACTCGTCGCGTATCATGCCATGACCGTTGTCCTCGATTTCAAAGACTTGGCCTTCCTTAGAATCCGGCCAGGTGATGTTGACCTTCGTCGCATAAGCATCCCAAGTGTTGGCTACCAGTTCTATTATAGCAGTGGGCGGATCGTTGATAATCGACCCGGCATAAGTCTCTAAAAATCGCTCATCGTAAAGAAGGCTATTCTGGTCCACGATACCCCCCACGCCCGCCTGCTTAGACGTATGGCAGAAATTATTGCGCTATCCAAGGCATACCCGACACATTCAAAGCGGTGATGACGCTCGCACTGACCGACGATCCGAATGACAGCGCAGAGCCTCGCCTTCTTCAGCGCGACGTCTCAACTCTCCTGAGAACAATGCATTACCAGGCATTACGGGTATCTGAATTTCACGCCGTAGGCGGCTAATCAGCCGCAATTGCACCGAGCACCCCCTTGATCTTCTCGGCGTCTCTCTTCAGGATTTTCGCTGCACAGTCCACGCAGTAGTAGTCCCAACCGCGCTCCTTCTTTACAGCGAGCCGGCGGCCGCCCTTGGACAAGCGATGGACGGGGTTGCCTTGGCAGTCGTGCCCGCGCTGCACAATATCGATCTCCACGTGAGGGTCTTGATTCTAGGCATTGAAGACCACCTTCGTGACACGTTCGACGATTACAGCAAAATCGGTTTCGATGGTGTCCAGATCGGCCTGGGTAAGCTCGCTGCGCTCCCCAGACTTCCTGCCGACTAGCTTATTGGCCTCCTCGTCGATCGCGCCCTTCATCACAACGAAGTTCGTCCGATTGATTCGCTTGCGGTCGAGGTCATGTCCAAGGTGATTGATTTTCCTTGCAGCGAAGATCCCGCCGACCTCGGTTTTGATACGAGTGTCTAGGGCGGCGCGCCCAGCTTGACGTTGGCGCACCTTGGTGACCGGCACGGCATCGAGTTGGTCCATCGCCTGAGCCACCACATCGCCAGTGTAGCCGCGCTCTCGAAGCTTGCGGATCATCGCCAAGGCTTCGACATCCTCAGGGGAATCTCCTGCAGCACGATGTCGGACTGCGACCGCACCTCGACGTTGTTTCCGGCCGTTGGCTGAGCGGGATCGATCTCAATCTCGTCGCCATGGGAGAAGTCCAGGTCCTCCATTGGTAGCAGGGCGTCAAAGAACTCCTAGTCGGCACCGGTGTAGTCTTAGAAGTCGGACCATTGCCGGGCGACGTTGGCCCCTGCGTGGAACACGACTACGCCCCGGTTTACCGAATCCTCGGGCGCGTTTTGCTTCACCACCCGCATGATGCGGCCGACGAACTGCACGAACGGCGAAGATGCTGAACACCGCCGGCACCGCCAAACGCGGATGATCGAAGCCCTCGCCGAGCTTGCGAACCTGGACGATTACGTCTAGCTCATTGTCCTCAAGCTTCTTCATTACGCGCGCGTTTGCCTTGCCGTGCTCAAGCGAATGCACGTAGCCCGCGCGACGACCCGTGCCTGATACGCCTTCACGATCTCGCCGCAGTGGACGAAGTTCAGTGCTGAGGCGATGATCTTGAGGTTGTTGTCGCCGCATTCCTTCCGCAGCCGATCAAGCTCGCGGATCGAGGCGTTCACGATGGTGGTCATGGTCGCCTCGGATGAGACGATACTGCGTCTGAAATCGGAATCGTCCTCGCCCAGCTTTAGCACCTCGTCGAGACTGACCTCAATCTCCTGGCCATCCTTCCGCCGCACGTAGCGCAATGTTTTTGGATTTAGGACTACTGCCTTGAGCCGATTCACGTAGCCGGCTCTAATCGCTCGAGCGACCTGGTAAGAATAGATGATCCTGCCGGCCATGAGCTGGCCGTCGGAGCGCATAGGGGGTGGCGCTGAAGTTGACGACGCGGGCGGCAGGGAACTTCGCCTTCAGTAGGTCCCAAGAAGCCGCGACGTTGTGGTGCCCCTCGTCGAAGAGAATAAGGTCAAAGTATTCATCGGGCAGGCCTTGCAACCAACGGTTCTCATCGCCTTGGAGCTGTTGGATGTTGGTCACCACGACGTCGGCGGCGTTCAAATCGCCCCGGTCGTCGTCTTGCCCCGGATCTCGACTGGCTCCGGGCACGGGGCGCCGATGACCTTTGCTTTCTGGTAGAACATCTCAGGGTTGGACGGATCGAAGTCTTTCAGCAGCTGGTCCGCATTATTGATGTTCGGTGCCACGACCAACGTGCGGTTCGACTGGAAAGCGAACGGTGAGATCGTGATCGTCCCCGATTTACCGCAGCCGACGGGCAGCACGACGCCTCTGTTTCTCTGAGGTCGCGGTGGAAGTTGTGCCAGAACCGTTCGGTCTGCCTGTCCTTGACGTGGTAGACGAAGGCTTCCTGTTTGGGCAGGAGCGGAATCGCGAAGGAATAGATGGGCGGTTTGCTGCGGGAGAGGCGCTTGCGAGCTGCTTCAGCTGACAGGCCGTGCTCGGAGATAAGCAGCTCGGCCAAAGGTGTAAAGTCGGGCCAGATCGTCACGATCCGTCGGGAATCCCAGTAGTTGTTCCCGCTCGGCTTCGCTCAGCGTGCTTGCGCATTCGCCCATCAGCGCGATGATGATCATGGCCGGAAGCGGAAAGGAGAGGTGGCGCCGCAGGTCGGCGGGCTGGGGCTGGGCCGCCAGCGTCTTGAACAACTGCGCGGCGATCGCCTCGACCTGCTGCGCGAGCAGCTTCACCCTGCGGTTGCTGAAGGCCGGCGCCACGATCGTGCGTAACCGGGCATGCTCGCCCCCTCGTGCGAGACCAGCCACCCCGGCGAACCAAGAATCACCGAATCCGGGGTGAATGCCGCACTCTCTAAGTGATGGAAGTGCGGAAGGTGACCGGCAGGCGCTGCGGGCAGCGAATGACGTAAGACGGCATGTGGACGACGTCCTCCGCGGCGATGGTCAGCGCCAGATCCTCCAGCCGCCCGAACAGCGCGGGGAAGGCGCAGCGCAATTCCAGGCGCGCCAGCTCTGCGCCCAGGCAGGCATGCGGCCCCTCGCCGAACGACAGGTGCGGGTTGTGCCGCCGGGTGACATCGAACCTGTCGGCGCCGGGACCGAAGGCCTTTTCGTCCCGGTTCGCCGCATGGAACGCCATCAGGACGGCGTCGCCGCGGCGGACCATGCATCCGTCGATCTCCACGTCCTGGGTGGCATAGCGGAACGGCAGATTGGCCACTGCGCTGCCCCAGCGCAGGATCTCCTCGATCGCCTGTGACCACGGAACTTGGCCGCTGCGCACCAGGTGCAGTTGCTGCGGATGCGTCAGCAATGCCAGCACGCCATTGCCGATGACGCCGGTGGTGGTCACGAAGCCCGCAGAGAGCACCATGAACAGCATGTCGATGAGCTCGCTGTCGGAAACGAGCTCGCCGTTGTCGCGCGCGACGATCAGTGTCGAAGCCAGATCGTCGCCGAGCTGGCCCCGCTTGAGCGCGATCAGGCGACGGAAGAACTCCGGGATGCGCTGCCGCGTCTGTCGCACCTCTGCGGCTGTGGCGGAGGTGTTGGCCCGGCTGTAGGTGAGCGCGACGATCTCCTCGCGCTGTTCGTCCGGCAAACCGAACAGTTCGGCGATCAAGTTGGTGGGCAGCGGAACGGCGAACTCGCACATCAGATCGGCACTGCCGCCGCGCTGCGCCATCTCGGCCAGGAGTCGATCGACGCATTGTTCGATCCGTGGCGCCAGCAAGGCGATCCGACTGGGCGCGAAGCTCCTGGACAGCAGGCCGCGCAAGCGCCGGTGATCGGCGCCATGCGCCGTGACCATGTTGTCCACTTTGCACATCCCGATCAGCGGATGATCCTCGGGAATCTCGCCGTCCTGCAGCGCCCGCCACTGTCGCCAGTCCCTGTTGAAACGCTGGTCGGAAAACATCCGCCTGAGCGTCTGGTGACGGCCTGCCGCCCAGGTCACCACATTGCCTGGCAGCGACACTCGCGCCATCCCCCCTGCTGCAGAATCGCAGCAGACAGACTATTAAGTTGCGTGGGAGCGACCGACACACCGATCGGACTTCGAAAAGTGCCCCCTCAGTGTGCTTCGTCCTTAGAAGCGGTAGGTGAGACCTGCGCCTACCAGCCAGGGATCGAGCGTGGCCTCGCCTGTTAGCTTGGCGCCGGCGACAGTGACATCGAAGTCTGGCTTCAGGAAAAGCTTCTTCACGTCGAAGTTGACGCCCCAGTGCTCGTCCACCATGTAGTCGAATCCGACCTGCAGCGCGGCGCCGAATGTGTTCTTGACCTTGAGATCATCGGCGCTGCCGGCTTGCTGATGATAGAAGATCGTATAGTTCACGCCGGCGCCGACATAGGGCTTGAAGGCGCCGAAATCGGTAAAGTGGTACTGCAATGTGAGCGTGGGCGGCAGCAGCCAAACCTTGCCGATATTCCCCAGCCCGCCGATGGAGCCTTGGCCTGTGATGTTGGCATAGGTGGTGCCGAGGATAAGCTCGGCTGCGACGTTGTCCGTGAAGAAACACGAATATCGAGTTCCGGCGTCACGCTGTTGGAATACGAAAGACCGGAGCCGGGCACCGCGTTGACGTAGCTCGAATCCTCAGTGATCACCCCCAACGCCCGCAGGCGGATCTGCCAGGGGCTTGGCGCTTCCGCGACCCGGCCTCCTGCCTGCGGGACGCTCGCGGCTTGCCCAACATCTGCCGCGCCGGCCTGTCCCGCAACCATGAGGACGACAGCCGCTGTCACTGCCCGCCCCACGCCAATTCGCGCTCTCGCCATGCTCTTCTCTCCTTGATCTTCAGAAACGACGCAATATTCGCCTTGATTGAAACCTGCTCGCATCAATCGAGATTGACGGAGCGCTCATGCGGGATCGCCCCCGCATGTGTCGTGCCAAATGACAAATCATTGCAAAACAACGCGATCACTCTGACAGCGCTGTGTCTCATGTCCGACTTCGTCGAAAATCCGACAATGAGTGCAGCCGTCGCCGGGTAGCCGAATGCAGTCCCCAGTCGCCTCGGTTCTGGGACGGCAACGGGCTGCACGTTTCAAAACTCTCGGAGATTTCACGCACGTATCGCAGAGTGGGGACCCTGGACACCCCCAGATCGGGTTGCCAGCGTAGCAGCGGGAGTTGTCTATGGGACGCGGCCATCTGCAAACGCGATGGTATCGTCCGGAATATTATATTGGCGAACTCAACACCACGTCGCGCATACTTGCAGCTGGCGGGGACAAACGCCCATGATCGTGGGGGGGCAAAGACAGTCGTCCATCGACGTTCTCCCCTTTTTTATTGAGAGGCACAAGTTGAAACCGCAAGACGGCTGCTAGGTCGCGAGCATACGAAGACGCAACATGTCGCCGTCCTCCAAGCTTCAGGTCTTCAACGCTCTTTCAGCGGCTTGCTGAGGGAATGCTATTGGGAAAGCCACATATGTCCGGGTCGAGTGATCTTGCGAATGAAAAGCGCCAGAGCGAGCTTTCAAGCTTTGTCCTGAGGGAGGTGCAGCGCATTCTCGCCCAATGTGATGAGGCGAGGCAGGTTGATAGGGCAGCTGTTGCGCCTGCTTCCGCCGATTTGACTGCCGTGGCCGCTGAATTGCTTGGCAGACTGGAGGCCGAAGCAGCGCGACGGCTGAACGCTCAGGCGTGTGAGACCGCTTCGCGACCCCGGCCAGCCGATCATCCGCTCGGGCATTCGGTACTGAAAGATTATCCGAGAGAAGGCTCGCGCATTGCAGAGTGGGCCGGTCCAGTTGCTGGCTCGACGCATCTCGAGAGACGTTTTGGGATACCGCGGTCAACGCTGCATTGGTGGCAGCAGCACAATGATGTGGTTGCCTTTCGAAGAGGCTCCCGCAAGCATGTATTTCCCCTGGCTCAGTTCATCGACGGCAGGCCCATGCCCGGAATCCGGCAGGTGCTCTCCTCGATCTCCGATCCCAGATTGGCTTGGCTGTGGCTGATCAGTCCCTCGCCTCTTCTCAAAGGCCGCGTTCCTATCGAATTGCTCAGGGAAGATACGAACACAGAAGTCGTTGCGTCGGCCGCCCAGGCCATTTCTCTGATTGGAGATGTCTGACGTTGGTCAGGCGTCGGTGGTTTTTCGTGCAGATTTGATGCGTACGCAAATAGTCAATGTACCAATTGTGCGGTTTGTATAAATGTATAGTTGTTCAATTTGTGCAAGTAATACTGATAATTTAGTGATAAAAATACAACTGATACTGCAAGCTTTGGTCGGAAGCGGAGTTTGAACTTGCACTATTCCGTCCGGTGAATAGCGTTCGAGCCGGGAAGGATGCTTCGTAATGCGCATCTTTTTCGATCGTGGGGACAAGGGAGCGGTTCGTCCATCGACGTCCTCGCCCTTTTCAAATCATTCAAGGAGATCAAAATGAACATCAAGAGCCTTCTTCTCGGCTCCGCTGCGGCGCTGGTCGCAGTATCCGGTGCGCGCGCCGCCGACGCCGTCGTCGTTGCCGAGCCGGAACCCGCTGAATACGTCCGCATCTGTGACGTCTACGGCGCTGGCTACTTCTACATCCCCGGCACCGAGACCTGCCTGCGCATCGGCGGCTATGTCCGCTACGACATCGGCGTGGGTGATATCGGCACATTCTTCGGTGCGGGGACCGTCGACGTCGAGGATGGCGACGATCAGGATACCTACTGGAAGCGTGCTCGCTTCTCGCTGAAGACCTGGACCGGCCAGGAAACGGAGCTCGGCACGTTGAAGACGTACACCGAGACCCGCTTCAACTTTCGCAACACCCAAGGCGATACATCTCCGCTCCTCAACGAAGCCTACGACAGAGGCGTTTCGCTGAACTTCGCCTGGATCCAGCTCGGTGGGCTGCGCGTCGGTAAGGACGAATCGGCCTTCGATACGTTCAGCGGCTACGCCGGCAACGTCTTGAACGATACGCTGGTTCCCTACGGTGGTTTCGACACCAACGTCGTCCAGTATTACTTCGACGCCGGCAACGGCTTCTCGGCCGTCGTCTCGCTCGAACAAGGTTATGGCGACTTCACGATCGACAGCTACGTCCCGCATGTCGTCGGCGGTGTGAAGTGGACGCAGGGCTGGGGCGCGATCACCGGCGTCATTGCCTACGACAGCAACTATGAAGAAGTGGCCGGCAAGGTTCGCCTCGACGTCACCCCGATGGAGAACCTGTCGCTGTTCATCATGGCCGGCTACGGCACCGACGACAACTACACGGACGGCGGCTTCGCAATCCCCGCCAACGGCCGCGGCATGTACAAGCTGTGGAGCGGCAATTGGGCAGTTTGGGGCGGTGGCACCTACACCATCAACGAGAAGACCTCGTTCAACACCCAGATCTCCTATGACGAGGGCGAGAATCTCGGCGTCGTGGCGAACATCGCCTACGATATCGTCCCCGGCCTGACGGTCACGGCCGAAGCCGCCTACTTTCATCTTGGTAATGAGACCGTCAGCAACTGGACCGGTGCCGATGACGACGACAACTTCGGCGGCCTCCTCCGCTTCCAGCGCTCGTTCTAATCAGTAGCGTTTGACTGAAATCGAACTCGGCGGGCAACCGCCGGGTTTTTTCTTGCGTGATGCGTGGCGCCGCCAACGCCGGCGATAGTCGTTCTCTGCTGGATCGGCCTTCAATTTCTGAATCTCAACGCCGGCGAATGGCATCAGCCACCATGCCCTCCTAATCCCAGGGCGGACCGACGCGAAGCGGAGCGCAGACCCTGGAAATGACGAAGGGAGGGATGCTGACCGGTGCCGGCCGCACGCTAGTAATCGGCCGGCGAATCTATGCGCTTGCGACCCCCCCCCCGGCCCACACAATGCGGATCACCGACCTCAAGTCAAATCTCTGCAAGATCGCCCAGCGACTGTATCAGCGGCTGAATCTTGTTTTCATAATTCTTCCAGCGCTTGACGGACGATCTGTAGATCGGTTGACGAACCTGCCAGCGGCTGGGCGTGTTGACCGAACCATCCCTATCAAAAAAGCGCAGGCAGGCGTCACCCCAAGGCAGCCCGAGATAATCTATCAGGCGGCGTGACTGAGCTTCCTGGTCCTCGACCAGCGTTTCGTAGCGATTTTCGAAGATAAGGCCTGGAAAGACCTTGTTCCAATGCTGCATCAGGCGGTCATACTCGCGATAGTACAGGCCTAGTGTTTTCAGGTCGGTGTTGTAGCTGTGCCCCTCGCTAAAATTGAGGACAAAGCAGGAGACGCAATTGTCGATGGCGTCACGACGGCAATGAATGATGCGTGCGTTGGGGAAGAGAAGCCCGATAAGGCCGATCAGTTCAAAATTGTGCGGCATCTTATCCACGACGCGAAGTGCGGCAGGCGCCCGCTCCCGCAAATAGGACAGATGCTCTTCGGCCAAGGATCTGGACAGGTCTTCTGTGATCAAGGTGATTGGCTGGCTCAAATCTCCAGCCGATGATGTCTTGAGGCCGATCGCATTCGCGACCCGCCTTAGTTTGCTAAGCTCCCCTGCGCCATGAACATCGGGATGGCTGGCGCAGATCTGCTCGGTGAGCGTCGTCCCCGAGCGGGGCATGCCAACCACGAACACAGGCACTTCGGAAGGATTTCCATAGCCGGCCCGGGCAGCCAAAAAGTCCGGCGTGAAGGTTTCAATCATCGAATCGATCCACCGACGATACAAGTCAATGTCGAACTTGTAGCCGGAGGCTTGTTTCGCCCTGTTGAAATGGTCGAATGCCTCATCATAGCGCTTGAGGTCGTTCAGCACCTTGCCGGCGGCGAGATGGAGTTGCTGCGCGCCTTCCGAACCAAGTTTCGGATTACCGAGTTCACGAAGGATGGATTGGAGCTCCTCGGACTCCTCGGTGAACTTTCGTGTCTGTACAAGGTCGTTGTAGGCAGCCGGCACCCCAATACGGCGATCGATCGCTTCTTTCAGATAGACGGCGGCTTCATCCATACGCCCCATGCCGCTGAGCGCGGCGGCCAGCCCGGCTCGCACCTTGGGATGGTCGCGGTTGATTTTCAGCGCCTTCTCGTAAAGCGGCAAAGCCAAATCGGGTTTGTCAAACGCGGTGTAAGTGCGCCCCAATGCACAAAGTGCTTCGATAAGGCCGGGCTGCAGTTCCAAGGCATACTGCATATGCCTGATTGCTGGCGAATACTCGCTGACCTTAACATAGGCCTCGCCCAGGCTGAGGTGGTAGTAGGGGTTTTTAGGTTCCTCGCCGACCGCCCGTGCGAAATATCGCAAGGCCCTCTCATCATCGTAACCCAGGTATACGGTCCCCAGGATGTACAAGGCGAGCGGATGATTTGGCGTGCGCTCCAGAACCCGAAGGCATAGGTCCTGAGCCTCGTCGAGCCGCTTGGCCTGCTGAAAGGCATATGCCTGTTTCAGCAGCGCGTCGTCGGCCTGTGCACGCGATTGGGCGTTGCCTTTCTGCGGGTTCACTGGCTTCGCTATCGGCACCTTCGCTTTCGGCGCGGGTCCGGGCTTGATGTGCATTGACCAGGCAGGTGGGAGTCGATTGTTCATGCTATCTCGCTAGCAAAAGAGATATCTCGCTAGCAAAAAGAGCGGCGGGAATCCAGCATGATGGTCGCAGCCAAGGCGCGAGCTTGCGCGCCAACTGTGCCGCGGTAGCAAGAAGGCCCTTTTTGAACGAGCCTTTGCCATGCGCCAGCGGGCTCCCCTCACGCTGATCGGCCAATGGCGCGTCCACTCCGACTGAAACGATCCTCGCGATCACCTGCGCGATCGCATCCGCCGCGCCGTTTCGCGTGGCCGCGCACTGATGAATGGCGGGTACCTGGATTTTCTCGTCTGAAAAGGCGTGGCAATCCGCGCCGTATTCAGCCGCCGAACAGGTGCTTGCTGCCGGTTGTCACCATCCAGTTGGCGCGGTCGATATGGCTGCGGACTGCTTTACGGGCGCGGACCGGTTCAAGGATCGGGTCGATGCCGAGAATGCGATGGGCCATTTCCTCTACGCTGGCATTATAGGCGCAGGCATCGGGGATGCGCAGGTAAATGGTGCGATGTTGCCGGTCGTAGCTCGTGATGCTTTCTGACCAAGGGACTTCGTCAGCAATCGGCAGAGTCGATTTCGGCTGTAGCATCGCTAATTCTATCTCCGGAATATGGCCGCCGCGAAGGTTTTCCCCAGCGGACTGGAAGCACGATGTAGATTACATATTATAGTTGATAAATTTAAGCTGCCCAATCCGCTGACCTTCGTGCATGGACATGCGCAGGTGGTCGGACGGAATGTGCAGAAAATCAGGCAAAAAAAGCGTCTGACGCAGGAACAGCTTGCTGAGATTTCCGGATTCAGCCATCAGTACATCAGCGGTCTGGAAAAAGGCCGCAGAAATCCGACCATCGTCACGAACCCGCAGTTGCGTGAGGGCGCTGGATCAAGCGCATGCGGCAACGCTTTTCAACTCGCTAGACCCTCCCGCGGCCGGCGTGGCAGAAAGCCGGTGGTTTTTCGCGGAGACATCATTGATGCCGAACTATGACGTGCTTTGTATCGGTAATGCCATCGTCGACATCATCGCCCAGTGCGACGAGGCATTTCTGCAAACCAACGGCATCATCAAGGGCGCGATGAACCTGATCGACAGGAGGCGCGCCGAACTGCTCTACGGCCGCATGGGCCCGGCCATCGAAGCCTCCGGCGGCAGCGCCGGCAACACGGCGGCGGGCGTCGCCAGCTTCGGCGGC
>NZ_JBVVQZ010000039.1:0-18353 GCF_055811635.1 Mesorhizobium sp. WSM4806
TACCAGATGCCCCTTGGATGAAACGTCTGCGGTCTATTGGCATTTGTTTGTTCCTCCTCAATGCTCCGTCACTGGACGGGATTTCTTTCATGAGCGGGCGACCTCGCGCCTCGACGAGAGCGTCGAGTCCCGCGCCACCGCATACTGGACAACAGAGATGTATCCCACCAGCGCCAGGCATTCGCGGGTGAAGTCGTCGACGACCCACCAGAACCAGAACCGGCCACCGTCTGCACAGAGCCATAGGCGCACACGTCCCCAGCGTCAGTTTGCGGCCGCCGCGCTTCCTCACCGTCAGCCGTTTCCTCCCGGTAAAGCAGGAACAGCTTTTGTGGTTCAGCTCAATGCCTTCCCGCCGCAACAGGGCGTCGATAGCCGAACCGCCGACGCTGTTGCGCCAGTTTCTTAAGCCGTACGCGGAGGGCCTGCGCGACGTCTCGCCACCGTCTGTGGGCGCACGCCACCCGCCCACATAGTCGACTTCGCACCCGACGTTCAGGAGTCCATCTAAATCTCAAAAATCCGTCGGGGCGCAGTGGTCAGGACCTCCACGCCGGTGTCTGTCACGCGGAATGTCTCGCTAATGACATATCCGAAATCCTCCTCGATCCAGTTGCCCAGCATTAGGTGGAATGTCATGTTGGGCTTCAGTTCTGTCATATCGCCATCCTTGAGGCTCGCCGTCGGCTCGATCCATCCGATCCCGTGAGCGTAGCCGCAACGCGTCTCCTTTTTGAGGCCCTGCTTCTCAATCGTGCGATAGAACGCGTTGGCGACGTCACTGCAGGTCGCCCCCGGTTGAACCGCCTCTAAAGCAGCTTCGAGGCCAGCGACTTGGATCTCATGGACACGACACAGGCGATCCGACGGTGCACCTATCGAGTACGTGCGCATGAGCCCGGCACAATAGCCATGGCGCACCCCCCCAATTTCGAGATTGATCTGTGAACCAGCGCGAAATACATCCTCACTCCAGCTAATGTGGCAAGTTCCCGTTCGCGGTGAGGAACACAAACTGATTCCCGCGATCCTCGTTCCGGACTTGCCATTCGCGCCGCGTATCAAGATTCCCGCGATTTCCGCGACCGCGTCGGCTTCACGCACGCCAGGGCGTATCACCTGAGCAGCGCGCAGGATCGCCGCGTCTGAGATTGCGGCCGCTTCTCGCATGACCTGAATCTCGAGGTCAGACTTGATCAGACGGATCCAGGTGACCGCCTTAGTGCAATCCACGATTCTGGCCTCGGGCAGTCGCGTGCTCAACTTTTCCGCCGCTTGCGCCGGGAGGCTGTACAACTCGATCCCTATGCTGCGGTTCGCGAGGCCAATTTCTTTCAGGAAATCGATTATCGAGTCGTACCCGTCCTTCTCAGGATTCCCGATGAGCGCTTCAGGGTAGGCGACGATCTTGTCGCGCTCCATGAAGCAATGATGGACGGCTGCCGGTGCATCGCAGCGACGCAAAATGAAAGTCGGTTCCTCCTCCTTCATCGAAACAACCACTGCCTGGGGGACGTAGCCCGAAAGTGCATTGTACCCCGTGAGATAGGTAATGTTATGTTGGTCGGACACGACGAGCGCATCGATATCGCGCCGCGCCATTTCCGACTTCGCCGCGGCAAGCCGGCGCAGGTATTCACTTCTCGGGAATGCCTGCGATCCTCTGCTAATCGTCATAAATTCAACTCCATCTAGATGATTTTCGCACCGAAGTCGCGTCGTGACCTCGCGCTCCTCCGTGACGTCTCCTCAAACGACCAAGCGCCGTCTCGACCGGTGGAGGTAGCGGCGCCACTCGGTTGCCTCGTTTTTGGCCGCGTGGCATTTCAATTAGGTCAAGCATCAATCGCTCGGGGCACTCCGTCAAATTAAGTTTGTGTATGATCGTCATCTAGAAGCGAGATGGTTGCTATGCCGGCGGAGTGTACACGGCCTTGACAAGCGCGTTGGGACGCCCCTCTGCTCAGGACCCGGCGAACTACCTCGCCGCCGTCAAGCTCGTCGCAACCTGCATCTGGTGCCAAGCTCGTGAGCTTACAGCCCAGGATTGCATTTGCCGATATAATGTCCCGGATGATCCCATCTCTTTTTCAGAGCGGTGGGTTCGTTCCAGTCCCGAAAGTACGGCTTGCCCGCCGCAGCCGCAACACGCACCTGCGACAGGAGCCGATCCACGTCGCTGCGCTGATCGTCAGCAGCTTGTCGTGAAGCTCGCCACCCAGATCAGGCTGGCCATGCCGCTCAAGCGCCGGCCAGCAAGACGGGGAACAGCGGCTTCAGCCGCTTCGAGCAGAGACGGTCGGACGCCTCCCACAACACGATCAGACCCCACTTAAACACCGCCTGTAAGAATATGTCATTAAGTCAGCAGGTTAGGCGCGCGCCGGCGCGTGTTACCACTACATTTCGGGGGTGATCTCAGGCGAGTTGTTCGTCGAGTTGTGTGGCAGAGCGATGCCAGATGCCTTGAAGACGTTGCCCACTTGGCCGGGTGACGTGAGTTCTGGTTGTGACGATGCGACCATCCTTTTCGATGGTGGCTTCCTGGAGGCGGTTGAGATCGCGTAGGAGCCGCTGCCATTCGGGCGTCAGGCCTTTGCGGCAGAGGCGGCGTAGTTCCTTGCTGAGCACGAGCGCCAGGAACGAGCAGAACACATGCCCGCGGATGGCGGCATCGGATTGGTGGAAGATCGGCCGGGTATTGAAGGTTGCCTTGGCGGCGCGAAACAGGCTCTCGACCTCGAGCAAATCGCGATACCGCAGCAAGGCCTGGAGCCGGGGTCACCTTCGCATTGGTCCGCACCACGGTGATACCGTCGTAGCGGGCTTCCCCGGCAAGCTTGCCGACATCGATCTTGAAGTTCTTGCCGCTGGCCTTGAGGTAACGCCGGTAGGCCGAGTTGCCGACCAGTGCCTTGTCGCCCTTCTTGAGCTGTGCCTCGAGGCCGGCGATGATCGCCTGGCGGTCGGCCTTGTCCCTTCTCGGCCTCGGCGTCATTGCGGCTGACGATGTAGCGATCTTTACCGACCTTGACCTCTTTGACCCACAACTGATTTTCACCGCGCTGGCGCTCGAGAACGAGCAGAACCATCGGTGCCGTGTCATTGAGCACGACGTTGTGGATCACGCTGCTCGAGCGTTCGCGGGCCCCAAGAATGTATTCCATGCCCAGCTTTTCGAGCGCGGCGATGGTATCGGCGCTGCAACGTGCCAATGAACACCGCCCGTTCCATCGCAAAGCCGAACTGGCGCCCTTCCAGCACCTCGCCGATCCCGAGCCGCTGCCACAGCCGCCCGAACAACAGCGGACCGCCGGCGAGAGGCAATCCGCCCCGCGTCAATGTCGGACAGGATGAGGCTGCGTTCGCCATGGCGCGCAACTAGGCCGCCAATCTGTCAAGTTCGCTGCTGGCAACCAGCGCATCCTTGCGGCCCAGCGCCTTTATCGTGCGCTGGCGAACGGTTTTGCCGTCGCGGACACTTTCCACGAGGTAGAGATAGCGGTGGCCGCGCGCAACTCTCTCAACGACAAACATGCCAGCGTTGTTAACGACCAAATGCCGTAAAATCCATGTAAAACAGGTGTAACAGCACAAATGTTGTTACCATAGATTTTCGCGCCGGGAATTCAAGGCAAGTAAATTCAATAGCTTACGGACAGTGTTCGCCATCCGTTCACCTCAAACTGTTCAAGTTGGGTCGTAGTCTCTCGAACCTGAGCGTCATAACGGGCGGCATACCGGCCCATCGGAAGGCGGCTTCGTCTCGCGACGACCGAACACACGGATCGCGTGCTTGCAGTGATAGCCGGTGACCGCGATAAACTCATCCAAGATCCGCTGCTTGTCGATCCGGCAGCTCGATTGATAACGCTTGACAATCGCTTCAACCAAATCCGCCCGTGTTGCCATGCTGATCCGACTTGCCATCCATCGTCCCCAAGCCAGGATGGCAAATGACGATGCATCCCGTTCGGGACCGCGAATCTATCGGTAACACTCAGCGTGAGGCAATGCGGGGTCAGCTTTTCAATTCGCCTGACAAAACTAGCGTCCTTGAGCATAATAACCCTCCGAAGCTCGTCGAGACACCGCCAGTGACGAAAAGGCTGCAACAGATCCTTCAATTATATTTACAGAATCTTTGCGACCGCCTTTGGCTGACAGTGGTATCTCCACCGCAGAGTCTAAGCTCAGGCACGGATAAAAAGCTGATGCCTTTTTACGCTCGGACCGGCACACAACACGCAACGGAGGTTCATGCCGATGGCAAAAGGAGCGCTCATCCTGATTGAAGGTCATAGGAGTATTGGTCTCCGGTACGTCCAAGCAGCCCAGCGTCTTGCTCTTTATCCAATTACATGGCGTGATCGCGGGGCATCCAGCATTCAGCTAAACTGCTGACGTTTGATCTCGCCATGTGGAGAAATGGCATGACAAAGCACTTTGTTGGTCTGGATGTGTCGGCCGGCGTTCAAAGCTGGAGGCGCATCGAGATTATCTGGTCCGTCGGATCGCCGAGGTTGCCGACATCACCATGCCGGAACTGGCGGCTGAGCTCGCGGCGCGGGGAACCCGCATTGATCCATCCAACCTGTCGCGCTGGTTCCTCCGAAACGGCTATCGCGTCAAAAAAACACTGCTGGCCAGCGAACAAGATCGGCCTGATGTCCAGGAAGGCACGCGAGGAATGGTCGCCAAGGGCCAGCGCATCGCCAGCCACGCCCGTGCGCCCAACCGGCGCGGCCACACCACGATCGCCGATCACATGCCGAGCGCGCATTGCCGCTACGGCAAGTGGACGCCGGGAGGATTGATCGCGGCCGGCGAGAAGATTGGTCCTTCCACCGCCGCCTTCTTCCAGGCCGTCATCGATGACCGGCCGCATCCCGAGCAGGGCTTTCGCACCTGTCTCGGCATCCTGGCGCTGACCAAGAACTACGGCAACACTCGCGTCGATGCAGCCTGCCAACGCGGCATCCTCATCAAGGCACGCTCCGTCGCCTCGATCCGTTCGATCCTCAAGAACGGCCTTGATCGCGCTTTCCTCGACGAGATGCCCGACCACCAATCCCTGCGCCACGGCAACATCCGCGGTCAGGGCTATTTCCACTGAACCATGGAGTTCCAATGCTCCCATCCTACCTATGAACAGCTGATCACACTCGGCTTGACCGGAATGGCCAAGGCCTTCGAGGAGCAGCGACGATCACCGGATCTCGATGCCCTGTCGTTCGAGGAGCGCATCGGGATTCTTGTCGATCGCGAAGCCGCCGAGCGCGACACCAAACGGCTCACGACGCGTCTCAAATTCGCCCCGCTGCGCCAGAGCGCTATCATCGCGTCCCGCGTCTCTTCGAGGCGCTCGCGCTGGCGCGGGGCGACGGACGCTATGGCCGCCTGCTCAAGACGCTCGGGCGCGTTCACTCCTTATTCTCGACGACTGGGGCCTGTCGGTTCTCAATGCGGCCGAGCGCCGCGACCTGCTGGAGATCCTCGACGACGCCATGGCCGTGCTCCACCATCGTCACCAGCCAAATCCCGTGCAACACTGGCACGACGTCATCGGCGATCCCACCCTCGGCGACGCGATTCTGGATCGCCTCATTCACAACGCTCACCGCCTTCACTCACCGGAGAAAGCATGCGAAAACACAACGCTCGCGCCCATGCTCTTGACGCAGCCGCAAACACCTGAATCAATGAACAGGTCGGTCGAAGCAGCCGCTCATGATCGCGTGAAATCTCTGCTCACGATCAAATGAAATGAGCGCTCACCATCGCGTGAAATGGCTGCTCACAATCAGCGAAATGCGCACCGTCTCGCGACACCGCGGACCATCTCCTCTCGACAGCAACGTCAGGTGGGCATTCTTATGGATGTTGGATGTGCATTTGGTTCTCCGAGAATCGCTGAACCCTTGACAGCTCAGCTTTGCCGGTCGGGACCGAATGGATAACCTATTAAAAGCTCACAGGTAGGACCGCAGTTTCTGCGAGTGCTGCGCATCTCATGGATTCGAACCATTTCGCATTCAGATGCTTTACCGCGCCTCGTCGCAGAAGACCCCGACACCCAACTCTCCGACCAGCGACCACACAGTCATCTGGCTTCCAGATGGTCGGCGGCGACAATCAATATTTGACGAATACGTGATGCGCATGAAAAATCCGCCAGATCAACGATCGGCCGCCGCCCCTATCCTTCGCTAGTATGACCACTCGGCGCCGCCACCGAGTGCTTGGCGCCAGACTAAACTAGACGATACCGAAGTGGGAGTTTCTGATGTCGCGGAAAGTCATTGTCACGTGTGCCGTCACCGGAGGGAGTTCCGCGGTTCTTGCGAAGCATCCAAATATCCCCAAGACGCCATTGCAAATCGCGGAGGCTGCACTGGAAGCTGCAAAGGCTGGGGCTGCGATTGTGCACATTCACGTCCGTGAGCCTGACACGGGGGCCCCATCAAACCGAATTGAGCTCTATGAACAGGTTGTTAAGAAGCTTAGGGACGCGGCGACGGACGTCATCATCAACTTAACCTGTGGAATGGATGGCGAACTTGAAATTGATTCTTTGGATCCTTTAAAAATAGGGAAGACCAGCACACTTAAGAGCGCAGCTGGACGCTGCTCCCATGCCGTAAAACTTCAGCCAGAGCTTAGCACCCTGGATTGCGGAACGATGGCTTTTGGGGACGCGATTTTTGTTGCGCGTATGTCCGATCTGCGAGAGATGGCGACACTTATGCGCGAGGCTGGTGTCAAGCCCGAGCTTGAATGCTTCGATCTCGGCCATATTGAAATCGCTAAGAAACTCATCTCCGAAAACATAATTGACGATCCGCCCATTTTCCAATTTTGCCTCAGCACAGGTTATGGTGCTCCCGCTGTCCCGAGCGCCGTGCAGGCGATGCGTGAGATTCTGCCTTCCGGGGCAGTCTGGGGTGGGTTTGGCTGTGGTGCAGATGAGATGCCTATGGTTGGGCAGTTGGTGGCCATGGGCGGACACGTCCGGGTAGGTTTGGAAGATAACATTTATCTCCGACGTGGGGTGCTGGCATCCAATGCCGAGCTCGTTGACAATGCGGTTGGGCTCATCGAGCGCATGGGCGCCAGCGTCGCCACACCTGCCGAGGCACGGGCAATCCTCGGCGTCAAAAAGTGCGGATGACCGCACTCAGGTATCCCATGCAGCGAACGATGATAGCGGACTAACACCCCTTGGAGGCCGGAATGACGTCGCAAATCGGAAGCTGCCTTGGAATTCTGGGCTTGGAACCTGGCTTGCCACCCGGCGTGACGCCGCCGGCGCCGCCGTCCGGCTCGCTGTTCAGTTAAGCTACTTTCGACTTCCCCGTGATATCGGAAACCGTCGAGGGAGCCTGGGCGGATGTTGTGATGCAGGGCGATCCCGAACTCGAGCCTGCTTTTGTGACAGCAGCTCGGAGGCTGGTAGAGCGAGGCGCGGTCGTAATCAGTTCGGACTGCGGCTCTGCTGTTCGGCATCAAGCAGCGGTGGCTGCAGCGGTAAATGTCCCGGTAGTAATGTCCAGTCTGCTCTTAGTGCCGGCGCTGCTCCGCCAACTGCCGCCAAAAGCCAAACTCGCTGTTGTCATAGCTGATTCACGAGTGTTTCGAGATGATTTGCTTGGCCTCAGTGATCAGACCGACCGGGATCGGATCGTCATCGCCGGCATCGAGGCGGTAAGATGTTGGAAAACGCGTCCATGCGTCCGCCGCAGCCGACCGATATCGCCGCTGCGTTACTGTTCACGTGCACTGGATTCCCGCCGATAACGCCGGCAATCCGACGTATGACAGGGCTCTCTATCTACGACATCACAACCATATGCCGGATGACGCTTGAGGCCGTTGGCGCCTAATGTTGTCATCGCTTCAAGTTCATCAGGTTTCTCGCAGCCCACTCGAGAAGTCACTCTCCAGATCCATGGATATGAGGTAATCTATGCGCATCGCATGCATTGGCACAGGCGCCATAGGCGCGAGCTGGGTGGCATTGTTCATTACTGGCACGCATGAGGTGACCGCATGGGACCCGGCACCGGGTTGGCAGGATCGTTTATTGGCCGCCCTCGACCGCTATGAGCCGCAATTGCAAGAGCTTCATCTGCCAACTGTACGTACGCGCCTTCGACTCTGCGCCACTTTGGGTGAGGCGGTGGCCGAGGCAGAGCTCGTTCAGGAAAACGCCCCGGAACAGATAGATCTCAAACGAGCGCTGGTCCGGGAAATTGCCAGTCTAGCGCCGCTCGATTCGATTATCGCCTCCTCCACATCAGGACTTTTGCCAGCCGACATCGCTAGAGACATTCCCAATCCGGGTCGCCTCCTCGTAGCACATCCTTTTTCCCCTCCGCACCTGGTCCCGGCAATGGAGATCGTCGGCATACCTGATATGCCGACTGAAAGACTTGAAGCTGCGGTCGAATTCTACCGCAGCACGGCAAACAACCGGTTGTAATGTCGCATGCCATTCCGGGTTTATCGGCAACCGCCTGCAAGCCGAGATGTGGCGGGAGGGGTGCCACATGATCGCGGCCGGCGAGGCTACGATGGAAGAGATCGACAACATCACCAAGGGCGGACCTGGTCTCCGCTATGGCATTTCAGGCCCATGTGAGGCCCAATTGGGTTGGGTAGATCAGCGGGAGGCCCCAGGCGAGATAGATGAAGAAAGGTGGTCGATACCGATGCAGACTGACTGGAGCCGCCTGCCCGGTCCGCCGCTGACCGATGCGCTGCGCGACATCCTTCGTCCGCAACTTTTGGCAGCGCGCGCAAAGAAGCTCACCGACGACGCATGGGAGAAGCGGTTAATTGCAGTGCGACGTGCAGTCGGAAATATCTGAGGTTCAGCTGGTATTGCCAATTTTGTAGGAAGCTGAATGCATGTGAGCAGTTGGTCGAGGGTCAGGCAACCATTTCAGTGGAGTAGTCAGCCCAGAGGTTGAACGCGTCAGCCCTGGCGTGGCGATAGGATGCAGCGGACAGTCTGTGGCGACGGGTGGAAGATCAAATGATCTGGTCGTGGGCGGCAGCCAGCTTTTGCGCCCGATGCTCTGCGTCCGGGGTGTGGATCGGCTTAATGTACCTGTGCAGTTTGTCCGTGACAGTCAACCTTGGCGTGCCGAACCGGCAAGCAATCCGCGCAGAAAACGCCTTGCGGCCTTCGCGTTCCGGCGTGGCTGCACCAGAATGTCGAGCACATCGCGTGCGCGTCGATGGCACGCCAGGCCAGTGTTTCATGCCCTGGATCGTGTCACGACCTCATCGAGGCCACTTATCTCGCACTGCAGGCCGATCGCACCGTATGTGATCGGCAGAATGCCGGCGAGCCGGTTCTCGGCGTCGCAGGCGGCATAGCGGCGCCGGGCGAGCGACGCCTCATAGCGCGCCTGCTGCAGGTCCATCTCGATCATCTGCCGCCGCTTGGCTTCGCTCTCCAGCTGCATCCGTTCAGCCTCCAACGCCGCTTCGATCGCCATCGGCGCAACCGCCTCCAGCGCTTCGCGGGTCACCGCCGCGTCGGTGCGAAAGCCGTTGAAGGACATGCATCGCGCCTGTCGCGCTCGCAGCGATATACCGGATAACCTTGGCCGCGTCCGGCATACATGACAACCAGCCTTCGCCCGCATCGACCACGGAGATGAGACCCGGGAGCAACGCGCGACCGCCGCGGCCCGACTTGACGCCGCCGGCTTTGTCATAGGCGTTGGCGGCGAGCTCCTGGTTCCGTTCGTACTCGCTCTTCGTGTGGTCCTTGAGCACCACCGCCCACTGGCTAGCCGGCTTGTAATGGCCATAGCTCTTGCGAACGCGGCCATCGACGATCTCAGTGCGCTTCTCGCTTTTACCATAGACATAGGCGCCGGCGTAGAATGGGTTCTTCAGGATCGAGATCACGTTGCGGTAACGGATCGGAACCCAGTCGAAGGACACCATCTTCTTGCCGTCGGAGGGTCTGGGGAAATGCATGCCATCGTCGATCATCGAGATCAGGACCTGGCGCGCGCTGCCGAGTTCGCGGAAGCGCGCGAATATCAGGTGAATGGTCTCCTGCAGGCGCATGTCGGGATCGAACCCGAGACCGTAATCGCGGTGCCAGACATAGCCGAAGGGCACGGAGATGCGCAGTTCTCCGCGCTGTGCCTTGGCGCGGGCGGCCTCGTACATGCGGGCACGCAGCACGCCGAGCTCGAATTCGCTGATGCTGCCCTTCATACCCAGCAGCAGGCGGTCGTTCGGCAATCCCGGATCGTAGACTCCGTCCAGATCGATCACGCGTGCATCGACTTCGCCGCACAACTCGAGCAGCCGATGCCAGTCCGGCCCGTTGCGCGACAGGCGGGACGCCTCCAGGCAAAGCACGGCGCCCACATGGCCGGTGCACAGATCGTCGACCAGGCGCTCGAAACCGGGACGCTCCACAGCCCCGCTTGCGGTTCGTCCCAGATCCTCGTCGATCACCTCTACTTTGCGGAATCCCCAACGCCGCGCGACGTCGACAAGCTCATACTGCCGACGCTGGCTCTCAAGGTTGAGCTGGACCTGCGCCTGAGTGGATTGACGCACATAGACGACGGCCTTGCGCTTGAGGACGGCAGTCGGAATCAGATTACCGCTCGTCATCGCAGCTCTCCTCCTCCGTTGCCACGCCGGCGGCGGCCCTCAGTACGTTGGCGAGCCGGGCGATCACTATGGTCCGTTGCGTTGAACTCAGCCCGTTCAGCTTCTGCGAGTCGAGCGGCAAGCTGAGTTGGCGAACGACCACGAGAGATCGTGTCGGGGGTGGCAGGGTTCTCATGTTGCGACTCCGCGATGGTGAAACCATCCGGAGAGCCTCGCCGGAAACGGCGTTCGATCAAGAGCTTGTTAAGCTCAAGCAGCGCGGCAAGCGATACGCGCGGGGGGCCCAGGTCCATCGCCGCGCAAGCCACGGGATCGATGATCCAGGCCGGAGCGGTAATGACATGACCGGGCGCGACGACGAGGTGAATGATCCGGCCTTATGCTTCGGGCGAGACCATGTGGCGGAGCCGCCCTGACGCCCGGCAGGGCCGGCCAAAACCCGGCTTGCCCCCGCCACATAATATTTAGATGCTGTTCAGCAATTGCAGAACGGCGTCGTTCGGTCGGAAACGCACACCGTGGTCGCCGACGACGCCCGCCTTGTCGAGTCCATTGCGCATCATCTCGACATCTGCGGCGGCATAGCGGTGGGTGGTGGCGACCTGTGCGTGCTCGAGCCAGGCTTGAATTGTCAAAAGGTCCACTCCGGACTGGAGAAGCTTCATGGCGAGGGAGTCCCGGAAAATGTGCGGTGATATGGGCTTGTCGGCCAACGCCGGCCTGGTAGGCACGGCCTCGGCGGCCGCACGCCGCACGATATGGGTCGCTCCGAAACTAGTCAGGCGCTGGTTGCGGGCGCCGACGAATATCGGTCGCGGCTCGTGATGAGCGATCCCGCGCTCGCTCACAAGGATGTCAGCGCTCGGTCCTTAGCAATGGGGACGACGCGGTATCTGCGCCCTTTGCCGCGCAGCAGCACTTGTGGGTGCGGCCGCTCCAACTGAAGGTCGTTTGCGTTGACGCCGGTGGCTTCGGAGACCCGGGCGCCGGTCCGTGCCAAGAAGAGCAGAAAGGCTCGGTCGCGCCGACCACGGGGCGTCTTTGGATCGGGCGCCGCGATGAGGGTGTCCACTTCGGCTTTGGTGAGGTGGTACGTCACCTCGATGTGCATCCGTTTAATGGGAATCGTCAGCACGCGTTGGGCGACACCGAAGGACGCCGGGTCGGCGGCAGCGACGTGGTGGAAGAAAGATCGGATGCGGCCAAGCGGGCGTCGCGCGTGGCGACACAAGTGTTCGGCTTCTCCTCGAGCTCGTCGAGAAAAGCGAGAACGAGGTCTCGGTCAAGCTCTTCGAGCGTCAACGCCGCCGGCTTCTTCCGCACCGGGCGGCGGCAAAGAGGATCAGCATGCGCAAGGCGTCGCGATAGCTGGCCACGGTCGCGGGAGTCGCGTTGCGCTGCTTGGTCAAGCGCCGGCGAAAGTATGACTCCAGGAGCGGCGCCAGGAGCAAATGTTCGCTCATGCTGCACCTCCATCGAGGAAGGCGCGCTCCGCCGCAATGGCGAGAAGATCCGCCGAGCCAGTGAGATAGTAGGCTGTATCGCTGTAGCTGGCGTGACCGAGATATGTGGCAAGCAACGGGAGCAGCGCCTGAACGTCTGCGCGCTGTTGGTGCCAGAGGCTGAGGCGGGTCACGGCGAAACGGTGCCTGAGATCGTGTGGCCTTAACGGCTTGCCGCCATCGAGATGGGCGAGCTTGCGGGCAGCAAAACCACTTTGCAGGCCGGTCGCCGAGAGGCGGTTGCCCTGGGGAGCTGAGGAAGAAGGCCTGGTCCTTGAGCGTGGGAAAAGCAGCATCGCGCTCATGCACATATTGACGAAGGGCTGTTTGGGTCGTCGTGTGAACTGGAACGAGACGGTCCTTGCGGAACTTCGTCTTCCGAACGAGGAGCACCCGGTTGGCCAGATCGACGTCGGAACGATCAAGCCTGACCACTTCGCCCGATCGCAGCCCCGAGCTCGCCAACAATCCGATCAGCGTCGCCATCGTCCGCCCTCTGAGAGGGGTGCTTGGCGAAATGCGGGCGCACGCGTCAATGAGCGACGCCAACTCAGCGTCGCTGAGAATACGCGGAGGCGGAATCGCTCTAGATCTGGGGAAAGCTCTGCGCTCCAAGGCCTAGGTTCGGACGTCATAGACGGCGAGATACTCGTAAAACTGGCGGAGCACGCCGTGACGAGTGGCGCGGCCGTTGACGGCGCCGCCGAACGACAGGACGAAGTCCAGCGCCATCGTCCGGGTGGCGGGGGCATCGAGATGAGCGCGCTCAACGTAGCGGACGAAAGCCCGCAGCGTGCCAGCTTGCTTGCTGAAGGCGTAGCCGAGGGAGTGGCGCAGTTCGATTTAACGCTCGGCCTTCTCGCCGAGGAATCGGGCGAAGGCGGTCATGCGACGCCTCCCGGAAAGGGGAGTGCGACCTCGGCGGCTGCGAGGTCGCGACCTTTATGTACAGCGCCGTGGTGTTGATGCTCCGGTGCTCGAGAAGATCGGCAACCTCGTTGATTGGCCTTCGCAGTCTGACGAGTTGGGTGGCAAGGCTGTGGCGCAGGAGCACTCCGACACGCCCGAGTTCGACCCCACCATGCCGCAATGGCTTCCGCACGATCCTCGAAACGGACGACGCGCAATTGAACGGTCCCACGGGCGGCGTGAAGGACAGGAACAGATACGAACTATCCACCTTCGGTCGAGCGCGCAGGATGTAGTTGGCGAGCGCGGCGCCGGTCCCCTCGAGGAGCGGCGCCACGTGATCACGCTTGCCCTTGGTGCGCCGGACAAACCTTGCCAACTCGCCAGTTGATATCCTGCAGCTGAATGGTGCGTAGCTCGCCGTTGCGAATACCCGTGGTGGCGAGCAGCAGCAGGACGGCTCGATCGCGGATGTCGACCGGCATCGTTGTGCCGGTCGCATCGATTGCGCGCCGAACGTCATCCCATGCAAGGCGCGGCGGCAAATGTGCCAAACGCCAATGGGGCGTCCTTGGGGCGACGCGGGCGAGATCCTGAGCATGGTGACCAGCCCAATACAAGAACCGAGGAAATGTTCGGATGTGAGAAGTCGCTGCCGCGCGGGTGCCAGTGGTCGACGACAGCGACAGCCGATGCTCGACAGCGGCAAGGATTTGCTCAGCCGTCATCGCCTTGAGGTCTTCGCCAGGATGATAATGCGGAACCAATCCAGAAAGCGGCGCCGCCCAGTAGAACGCCTTCGCGGGTCTTCGGTTCCAGGCCCCGCACCCTGCGCAGATAGTCCGAAAGGAGGCCAGAAGCGGTGCAACCGGATCATCCTCCTCTACACTTGGAACGGAAACAATGAACCGCTCCGGAGCCACTCGCCGTGCGTGTCCCAGAGCCGACACTGCCCCAATGCGCGGAGTATCCGTCGTAAACGTGCACAAATAGCTTTCGACGACATCATGATGGATCGGCATCGGACCACAGCGCGTCGCGGTAAACTGGCTAAAACGCGCAATCCGGCTCAGGTAAATCTTGGCGGACGCTCGCTTATAACCAAGCGTGAAAAAATGCACCGCGAGACGATCCATCTCGCCACCGAGCGCACGCTACGCAGGCGTTTGAGTACCCCACGATACGAAAAATAGAAACTCGAGCATTCTGCCGTCCGGCATTGTGGCGCAGGAGAATCCCGCGCCCCATGAGAGAGGCATGAAATATTATGTGGCGGAGCAAGCTGGGTTTGGCCGGCCCTGCCGGGCGTCAGGGCGGCTCCGCCACATAATCTCGCCCGACGCAAAAGAACGGGTCCGAGCCAGCATCGCGCACCAGTGCCAGAAGGCCGTCGGGACCTTTTCTATTATGCGGAGCCCTGCATAATAGAAAAAAGTCGGCATGGACGCCCGCATCAAATCAACGGTCAGTTTCGCGGACCTTGTGAATGAAGGCGTCCGTCAGGCATATCTCGACCCTGACAATCCCCTTCGGGCATCGATCGTTGCCGATCCGCTCGCCGGACGGGTCAACACTCGTGACAACACGCCGGCAGTCGTCCACGTCGACCTTGTGCGAGGCAACCGGATTGAGATCACCATTGCCGCAAAAGGCGGCGGATCAGAGAACAAGGCACGCTTTACCAGCTTGACACCCAGCGGGTCCGTTTCCGACTGGGTGGTCGATACCGTTTCGACCCTCGGCAGCGGATGGTGTCCGCCCGGCCTGATCTCTGTTGGCATCGGTGGCAGCGCTGAAAAGGCGATGCTGCTGGCCAAGGAGGCCATGAACCAGCCCATCGATATGGCGGAACTGATCGCCAGGGGCCTTCAGGCGCGGAGGAGGCACTGCGGATCGAGCTTTATGAACGGATTAACGCGCTGGCCATCGGCGCGCAGGGCCTTGGTGGCCTGACCACAGTCGTCGACGTCAAGGTTGCGACCTATCCTACCCATGCCGCGTCCAACCCGTTGCACTCATCCCGCAATGCGCCGCCAACCGGCACCTGAAGTTTACCTTGGACGGCTCCGGACCAATCAGGCTGGAGCCGCCCGACTTGCGCGAATGGCCCGATATTGGAACCGACGAATTGAGTTCTGCCAGCGTCCGAAGGATTAATCTCGATACGCTGACCAAGGAAGAGACGGCATCGTGGCGCTGCGGTGAAACGCTCCTGCTGTCCGGAAAGTTGCTGACGGGCCGTGACGCCGCCCACAAGCGAATGGTCGAGTTGATCGACGCCGGCAAGCCGCTTCCGTTCGATCTGCAGGGACGCGTGATCTACTACGTTGGACCCGTCCGCGCCGTGAGAGATGAGGTCGTCGGACCGGCTGGCCCAACGACCTCCAGCCGCTTGGACGATTTTACGGACAAGGTGCTCGCCGAAACCGGGCTTTTCGCGATGGTGGGCAAAGCGGAGAGGGGACGGGCGGCCACCGAGTCGATTGTAAGTTACAAAACGCCGTATCTCATCGCAGTAGGGGGGGGCTGCCTACCTGATATCGAAATCGATCAAGTCAGCGCGGCTCATTGCCTTTCAAGACCTAGGCATGGAAGCAGTCTATGAATTCGAGGTGCAGGATATGCCTGTCATCATGGCTGTCGATGTTGAGGGAAACTCTATTCACAATTCGGGGCCTCTTGAGGGGCGTAAGCCAATGGCGGCCGACAGCGCGCAACATCGGCGTTTGAGTTTTCCCGGCTGAGGATCCGGCCAGACTCCAGCGCCGGATCCTGGGCCGCAGCCGTGACACGAGGGCATTTTGCGGTGCCCAGCTCCTCGGCGAGCCAGGTAAGACAGGCCTCAAAGCCGAATGCGCCGATGTAAACACTGCATCTGACTTGCCGTTCACGCGATCGATGCACGGATGCTGTCGAGGTGTCATTCAGGAAAAGCAGCGGAGATTCGGAAGATGCTTTATCTGTTACGAATGTGTTCCCGCCGAAGGCGGCTATACTCTCCAGTTGCGTCATTCACCCGTCAGGTGAGGCGATAGCCAAACTGCTTCTAAAGCCATTCTCCATGGATCGCTTTCTCTCACTTAACTTTCGACAACTCCACTCTGCCGCGTTGCGGACCAGAAGCGGATGCCGTCCACTACATTCGATCACTTCAATTCATGATAGAATTGGTTGGCGTCATTGTCCTGTCGACAACGGCTTGAGAGCAAAAGGTCATGAAGTCGAAATATGATCCTGTGCGCCTGGACGCTTGGGACCTCCGGATTCTCTCAGAGATCGTCCTCGACAACTATGCTCCCCACAATCATGCCAAGGTGCGCCGCTGGCTCGACCGTCACGAGCGCTTCACCTTCCACTTCACCCCGACCTCGTGCTCCTGGCTCAACGCGGCGGAGGGCTTCTTCGCCAGACTCGCCAAACGCCGCTTCAAGCGCGGCGTCTTCCATTCGGTCGTTGATCTCCAGGCCGCCATCAACCGCTTCCTCGCCGAGCACAACGTCACCCCAAACCCTTCACCTGGACCGCCGATCCGGACAAAATCATCGCCGCCGTTAGACGCGGGCACCAAGCGTTAGATTCCTTCACTCTTATGACCGTGATCAAGAGTGATAGGCAGTTTTGTTCGCCCCATGTCTTTGCCACAGGTTTGTTGCTGTTAATGGGCAGCACGGGGACGGGATGGGCCTTGAGACGACGGTTGATCCAGCTCTTATCCGCGGGTTGGTTACCGCACTTCCGTAATTCGTCTTGGCTTTCCCTGTCTAGGTTCGGGCGTTGGGCCGATGCCCAGCCACATAGTCCCTATGATTGCTGGGCCTGAGGGTGGCCCGTCATCCGATATGCAACGGTACGAGGCTTAAGCCGGCTGGCCGGCGCAGAGCCTCATGCATAGGAGAAGGGCCATATGGAACATATCAGATTTGTCGGTTTGGATATTCACAAGGAGCGGATTTCGATCGCGGTGGCAGAGAGCGCACGCGGTGGGTTGGTGGAATATCTCGGCGAGATTGCGAACGACCCTGATGCCATCAAAAAGCTATGCGACCGTCTGGGGCGTTCCGGCAAGCCGCTGGCGTTTTGCTATGAGGCCGGCCCGTGCGGTTATGGCGTTTATCGCCAACTCACAAGCCTGGGCCATCGCTGCGACGTGGTGGCGCCATCGCTGATTCCGAGGAAGCCTGGCGCTCGGGTGAAGACAAACCGTCGCGACGCCACCATGCTCGCCCGCCTCAATCGGGCCGGAGAGTTGACCCCTGTCTGGGTGCCCGATACCGATCACGAAGCCATGCGCGACCTGATCCGCCTGCGCAGCGTCGACAGGTGGTGACGCGAGCGCGTCAACATCTTCAGGAATTTCTGCTGCGTCACGGGCATAAGCACGAGCGTGGGACGGCTGGCGAATGGCTTACCGGCGATGGCTTTCGACATTGGCCTTCGAACATCCCGCTCAGCAGATCGCATTTCAGGATTACGTCGATGCCGTCATAGATGCGGAACGGCGCCTGCAGCAGGTCGAGGAACAGATACTCAGCCTGCTTCCGGAATGGAACCAGCGCCCGGTGGTTGATGCCTTGCAGGCAATGCGCGGCATCGCGCTGATCAATGCCGTGGTGCTGGTCGCGGAGGTCGGCGACTTCACACGCTTCTCCAATCCACGCCAGCTCATGGCCTATTTCGGCCTGGTCCCTGGCGAGCAATCGAGTGGCGAGACCGTCTGGCGCGGCGGCATCACCAGACCGGCAACACCCATGCCCGGCGCGCGCTGGTCGAGGGCACCTGGGCTTACAGGATGTGGCCGCGCATCGGCCGGCACAAGGTCGACCGGATCGAGGCGCTGCCAAAAGTCGTTCGCGATATCGGGTGGAAGGCGCAAGTTCGGCTTTGCACCCGATATCGTCGGCTGAGCGCGCGCGGCAAGAACGCCAACGTCGTCAACGTCGCCACCGCACGCGAGATGGTAGGCTTCATCTGGTCGATCGCCTGCACGGTTCAATCCGCGCCAAAGGCGGCGTGACCGGTATTTGAAAGACAGCCAGCAGAGGAGACCGCAAACCCATTATCAGCCTCGGCGCGATATGCGGTGCTGGAGGCGGGACAATGCCGGGGAGCCCTCGTCTCCCCTATGAGCCGCGATGCTCGCCACCTAGACAGAGGCAGCCCCAAACGAAACAAGGTCATGCGGCCCTGACCCGCGGATGAGAGATTGTTGACCGACGTTCAAGTCCCGCCTCTTGCACCTCATATCCGCCGTACAAGTGCCTCGACCGCCGATCGGGTCGGCGGGCAAGTTTC
>NZ_JBVVQZ010000040.1:0-17724 GCF_055811635.1 Mesorhizobium sp. WSM4806
GTGGGGCTGTTGGCAGTGTCGGAGCGTCGAGAAGGCGGTGGCCGCCCTGCCGGACATCGTTAAGAAGGTCAAGGAAGCATCTACGTTTCCCGGCTTCGCCGTTGCGGTGGTGCATGGCGGCAGATGATCCTTGACCAAGGCTATGGCCTTCGCAGCAACCGGGATGACACCCTCTAAGGTCAGCAGCACCACCATCTTCCAGGTCTCCTCGGTGTCGAAGGCGATCTCGGCCACAGTGGCCGCCATCGCCATGACGAAGGACCACAGCTTCGACTGGGATACCTCGGTCGGCAAGGCCTGGGACCGCTTCCGCCCCAATCTCGACTACGTATCGGGCGACGCCACCATCGGCGACTCTTCGTTCCTCGCTCCGGCCTGCGTCCGGCGGCGGGCAGCGAGCTCGAGGATCTCGGTCCAGCGCAAGCAGATCGTCGTCCCGCGGCTGATTGGTCGGCTCGTGCTGATCTGGGGCTTCCGCTGTCGCTGTGGCTGCCGAGAGACGCAGGGTTCGAGCGATAGATGAAGCCCTGGGCAATTCCTTGGGGGTCTATGGCGGGCGAGGGTTGCCAAGCACGTCCGGATCGGCGCGAAGACTCGATGCGGATGCATATCGCCAATGGTAGCGCCAACCCGTTTGATTGCCGATTTTGTGCCGGGATGCTTGGAGTCTAGCACGCCAACGGTGCATGAGCTTTTGGACAGCAACCGTCGAACGACTGCTGAGCCTGAGAACTTGGGGTCCATCTGATAGCGAGTCATTTGGCCAAGTCTGGCAACGGGCAATTGGAATGCCGACCACAGATGCCTAAGCCGCTATCGACCAGCCGCTGCCGTTTCGTCCCAGAAAGAACCCACAAAGCCGTAGCCCCCCGGATTCGCGACTTGCTCAGGAAACCTCGCAATGCACGCATTGCTAGACAGTGCGGCACTCTATTCTCATGGCGCACGATCCGATCACACGCTGGGCAAGGCAACGGTTGCCGCTTTGCGACGTTGCTGAAAGCCGAGCGTCGGCAACTGTGCCGCCCAACGGAACACCGGGCGCGTCGCGGCCGTTTTGTCCCAGAATCGGAAGGTGAGACGTGGATAGAGTGACCTCCAATGCCGGAAAGGCTGAGCAGTGCGAACTTGCAACAGGAGGAGAAGCCGAACCGCCAGCTGCCGCGGTAGCTGCGGCATTGGTCAGCGCGTTGGAAACCACTCGAAATGGGGACATGCTCCATATCGCGAGTTCCGAACGCAGTGCCGCTGACATAACCCAGGCATTGCGCCACTTCCTCCCAGCAGCTGACATCCTGTATTTGCCGCCGTGGGATTGCCTGCCATACGACAGGGTGTGGCCCACTCGCGCCACTATGGGACGGCGGGTCAGCGTTGTTCATGCTGTTGCGGCCGCTACGAAAAGACCCCGCATCACGGTTACTTCGGTCGAATCTGCCGTGCAGAGGGTACCGCCTCCCTCGGTAATCGGCCAGGGTTTCGCCACCCTGCAGATTGGGCAAAAGGTGGACCCGAGGGCACTTCGGGTATTGGCTGAGAGAACTGGCTATGTTGTCGACGATCGGGTCGATGAACCAGGCGAGATAGCCATCCGCGGCGATCTTATCGACGTTTTTCCTGCTGACCGTGATCGCCCTATTCGTGTTGTACTGGGTCCTGGCGGCACCATCTCCGAACTTAAGGCATACGACCAAATCACTCAACGAAGCGAGCGATCGCTGCACAGAGTCGTAGTTGGCCCGGCGTCTGAGCTTATGTTGGAATCCGGCAACGAGTTCGACCCTGCAGCGATGCGCACCATCCCGATGGAGGAACGCCTGGTCTCGCTCTACTCCGACTTGCCGGCGCTCTTCGATGTCGCATCAACAGCTAACATCTGCTTCCTGGATGGATTGGAAGAAATTTCGCTCGCTCGCGTCTTGGACCTCATAGAGGAGGCGTGGCGCGGCAGGCGGCAAGTTTCCACGGTGGCGCGGCCCGCGGCGAAACGATTTTATTTGTCGCGTGAGGAATGGGACGACTCGCTACGGGATCGCCAGTGCCTGCGTCTTAGGATCCCGGTTGGTCGAATTCCCAAATTCTTCCACCTGCCGCGAGCCGGGCACGAATTCGCCGAGTTCGCCCAGGCGCGCACAAGCTCGGGGTTTAGTGTGGTGGTCACGGGCGAAGCTTCGGAACTGCGCCGAGCAGAGCGGCTGCTCGACCGTAAGTTCGGTCGTAAGATGGACCCGGTCGCCGATTGGCCGGAGATCCTCTCTGTCGAAAGAGGCTCTCTTCTCAAGGCGGAATTCGATCTCACGGATGGCTTTGTCGACGGGCCATCCCGAATTGCAGTCGTTGCGGCAGCGGACATATTCGGCCCGTCATCGACTGCAAACGCGGACTCCGGCAGCGGCATAGCCGAACCCGAACTGCGGCTCGGCGATCTGGTTGTCCATGAAGACCATGGCGTGGGCGTCCTTGCCGCGATCGAACAAATTGAAGTGGCTGGTCTGCAACAGGATGTTGTGAAGCTTGAATATCATGGTGGCGCTTCCTTGCTGGTGCCAGTGGAGGAGTTTGGCCGTATATGGCGCTATGGATCCGAGCCAGATGCGATAGCCTTGGACCGACTAGATGGTGAAGGCTGGAAGAAGCGGCGCCAGTCTGTAGTCCGCGAGATCGACAAGGTCGCCAAGCGGCTGGTCGCCATTGCGAAGGCCAGGTCCAGCCAGTCCGCCGAATTGATCAAGCCGCCGCGTGCCGACCTTGCTCGCTTCGCGGCGCGATTCCCTTACCCCGCGACCCCCGACCAAGCCGCCGCAATCCGAGCCGTGATGGATGACCTGTCCTCGGGCAAAACGATGAACCGGCTGGTCTGCGGCGACGTCGGCTTTGGAAAGACCGAGGTGGCGCTTCGGGCGTGTGCTGCGGCCGCGTTTTGTGGCAAGCAGGTTGCTATCGTTGCGCCCACCACCGTGCTCGCGCGTCAGCACTACGAGACGTTCTGCCGGCGTTTCGCAGGGTTCAACATCCAAGTTGCTCACCTTTCCAGGGTGGTCGGATCGACAGAGACAAGGAAAGTGAAGGACGGTCTGAGAAGCGGCAACATAGCGGTCGTCGTCGGGACCCATGCTGTTGCGGCCAAAGGGGTGGCCTTTAGCGATCTCGGGCTGCTCGTAATCGACGAAGAGCATCGGTTCGGGGCCAAGCTGAAGCAATCACTGCGAGGCTTGGCGCCATGCCTCCACACGCTGACCATGAGCGCTACGCCGATACCCCGCACGCTTCAATTGGCGATGGCGGGCGTGCAGGAAGTCAGCGTCCTGAACACACCACCTGCCAAGCGGCGTCCGGTTCGCACCATCTTGGCTCCTTTCGATGCCGGTTCGGCCAAAGCTGCTCTATTGCGCGAATACCGCCGCGGAGGACAAAGCTTCTTTGTCGTACCACGCATAGATGACATCGAGAATGTCGTTGAACAACTGGGCAGGCTGGTTCCGCAGCTATCGGTGAAGATCGCGCATGGCGAAATGAAAGGGCGTGAACTGGACGAGATAGTTGTCCGGTTCGGAGCAGGCGAAGGCGACATTTTGTTGGCCACTGACATCATCGAAAGCGGACTTGATATACCGCGGGCAAACACCATTCTCATTTGGCGGGCCGACCGTTTCGGACTTGCACAGCTCCATCAGCTTCGGGGTCGTGTAGGCAGAGGAAGGGTGCAAGGCATTGCACTTCTCTTGACCGAGCCCGGCAAGGAATTGGCTGAAGGCACAAGGTCCCGACTTTCGGCTCTTGTAGCTCTCGACCGGCTTGGCTCTGGCCTGGCCATCAGCCAAAGGGACCTCGACCTACGCGGCGCCGGCGATTTTCTCGGCGAAGAACAGGCGGGCCACGTAAAGCTGATCGGCGTCGGGCTCTATCATAGACTGCTCGAGCGTGCCTCATCGGTTGCTCGAGGCGGGCCCGGCTCTGACATGCACCTTCCAGACATCAACTTGCAGGCCGGAGGGTCATTCCCAGAAAGCTATGTGCGGGAGCCAGCCATACGCCTCAGCCTGTATTCGCGGTTGTTCCGCATCAGCACGCATTTAGACGTCAACGCATTTGCCGACGAGGTGGAGGATCGCTTTGGAGCCATGCCGAGCGAAGCGGCCACGCTGCTGGAGTTTAGCCGACTGCGAATAGATGCAGCGAAGTTAGGCTTGAGCCAGGTCGACCTAGGACCCGAAGCGATTGCGATCACCTTTCGCACAAAGCCCTCCGCCTCGGTCCGGCAGAACATTTTGAGGCTGGACGGGTTCGAATTTCGACGAGGCCGCTTGATCTGCAGGCCGTCAAACACACCAGGCATCGCAAAACTCGAGGTTTTACGAAGCGTGATCCGTTCCATTCGCTCGGCACATTCGGCACGTGAGCTGAACGCGAGACCGATTACCGGTCAAAGCACAACCGGCAATGGCCCCTAGCGGCCAAGGCTGCAAGAAGATCAGTTTGCCGGATTCGGTCAAAGTCCACGACGAGACCTCGCCGACCTCCCGGTCAGCGTCGACGTTCTCAAGCTCCCGGTCTGAGATTGAAGGCATCCGAAACGACCTGCCCCAGCGCTCTCAACGCGAGCCCTGTCGATTTTTGCCGCAGCCTACCACACCAACATCAACCAGCGGCGCAGCAGGTCTAGATCAACGTCGGTGAGGTCAGGTCCCGTAGGGAGGCTGTGGTGAGTGACAAATTCCCCAGATGACCCAATTGCGAAACAATCTCCAGACCGTTTCGTACCCGCCTCAACTTGCAGACGCCTTGTGCCACCCACAGCCACGTCAACCACGGTGATGTCTCTATCAGCCGGTCAGCGGACCTCCTTGCAGCACGGTTTTCAATTGCTTTGCAGCGGCTGTCAAAGCGCCGCGGTCATCCCCAGTGGCTTTTATTAGCTCCCGGACCTGCTCTGGCGTGATGCCGTTCTCGCGGGCGAAATGTTCCACCTCATAATCCTCGTCGACGGCTACGAGGTTACGGTCGCGGAAATCACGCTTGGTCTTGTCATCGGCCATTTCGTCCTCCTGCGGCTTCGATCAACGGCAACGCTGGCAAGTGACTTTCGTTGCGCCGGCTCGTCTGGGGAGGGCCGGTCATGACTACATTGCCTCCTGGGGAAGGTTGTACGGCTGACGCCTATGGACATCTCTCAAGGGCGGATCATGGCGGGCAGATGGGGAGCGACTGACAGCGCGTTGGTCTAGCAATGCCAGAAAGGCACCGGTTGATGACAGCGAGCATGCTGACCACGTTGTCACCGAGGGATGGCAGGAACGTCATCAGATTGCGCAGGAACAATCGTCAATCGAGCGGGTTGGAGGGTCCGTTGGCGAAAACATGAAGGAGGACGAGATGAACATCATGAGAACGGCCATTGCGGCCGCTGCGGTCGGACTGATGGGCTCGATCGCACTTGCTCAGACGGCAAAGATATCGCCGCAGGAGTTCGCGACTATGGCGGCCAGCTCCGATTTGTTGGAAATCCGTTCAAGCGAGCTGGCGATGCAAAAGTCGCAAACAGCCGCCATCCAGGAGTTCGCGCAGATGATGATCAACGATCATACGAAAGCATCCAAGATACCTGATGGCTGCCGCGCAGATAGACGGCGTCACCGTCCCGGCTGAAATGACAAAGAAGCACGCCAGCAAGGTCGAGGCACTAAAGACCGCTGACAACGAAGCTTTCGATGAAGCTTATATTGACGCTCAGGTGGCTGCTCATCGGGAAGCGCTTGCGCTGATGAGCTCCTATGCCGAAAGCGGAGACGCCGCGGCGTTGAAGGCACACGCGCAAAAGACCGCTCCCATTGTCCAGAGGCATTTCGAGCACGCTCAGCAACTGGATAAGGCTAAGTGACACGACCAAAGACGCGGCATGGGACTCTTCGGACCATGAAAAGCGATGTAGCGGGGTGGCCATGCTGGCCCCCTCGCTGCTGGTCGTCCGGCATACAAACACGTCCGAGCCGAGCACCCGCCTAAGCGAAGTTCCACGCACGATCTGTCTTCTCTTCGCGATTCGATCTCTCTAGGCGTCGTTTAGCGGGAGCCAACGCTTTGCCCTCCTACACGAACGGGCGCATGAGATTCTGCCGCCAGGACCGATCGCCGCGTCCGGCGAGCGAGTCGAGATAGGCCGTCCGGTTCGCAAGCGGAAGATCAGGCCGAACGGGCGAGACGAGTTCCGCCAGGCGCGCGATGCGCTCGCTTGTGCTCGGATGCGTCCGGAACCAGTGCAGCCACCGTGCCCCGCGCGAGTCGAAACGCTCCCAATCATCTCCCTGTATGGCTTCGATCCGTCGCAGAGCAAGGGCCAATGCCTGCGGATCGCCCGTGAGCTCCACGGCCCCTGCGTCGGCCAGGAACTCCCGCCGCCTTGAAAGCGAGAGCTGGAGAAGATCGCTGACAGTGGGCGAAAAGGTCAGGAGCAGAATGCCGAAGGGCGACAGAAACTCGCCCGTCGCCCAGAGCACCGGCAGCAGCGCGAAGAGCAGGAACAAGCCGGCGCTCGACATCACCTGCGTCATGGCTCCAGCCGTCGCCGCGAGCCGCATGATGAAGATGTCGCCGTGGCGGATATGGGCGATCTCGTGCGCCAGAACAGCAGCGAGTTCCCGCGGCGGGAGCGTCTGGAGCAGACCGCTCGTGACGGCGATGGCGGGATCTTCCCGATCGCCAGCAGCCATGGCCTGCAGGACGGGCGAAGGCAGCAGGTGGAGAGTCGGCGCGCGAGGGAGGCCGGCGCGGCGCGCGAGCTCTGCGATCAGCATGACGAGTTCAGGGTCACTGTGCCGATCCAGGACGATGGCCCCATATGCCTGCCGGAACAGGGCGCCGCCGGAGGCGGAGCCGACCAGGAGGGTGATACCGGATAGGATGAGGCCGAAAACAATGCCGTCCGACCCGCTGATCACGTACCCTGTCCATGCGGCGAGTGCCATAAGGCCGATGAGAATGGTGACCGAATGAAGCCTGTTTAGCGCGCGCTGCTGCCTCAAGGCTTCGCTGTCAAGCAGGTACACTCTATGACCGGGAGTTTGTTTTCGGCGCTGGCCCACTCTTCACCTCTTTTGCTGCAATTTCACAGCGCTCGTTTTCAGATCGAGCTTTGGACACAGTATAAAGCTCGGCACACCATTGCCCCTCCGATCGGAATGCGGATGCCAACAGACCGACAGTAAGGCGAGTACCACCCGGCCCTGGTTAAGCTAACGCGCAAGGAAGAGGATGCGAGATGGCAGGCAAAGATTGCGAGCAGTTTATCAACGATTCCGTCTACGCGGCGAACGTGGAGTCACGCGCGGAAGCGCTCGCAGTTTCGGTGCCATCTGGGGCGGGATGCGGATCGTCGAAGTGCGGCTGCTTCTGACAATACAAATTCGACATAGGAGGGCGGCCTAGGAGCCCCCTTTTCTGAATCACTCGGCTAGCGCCTTGATAATCGGCGTGGACCATAGGATCAGTATGAACCCGATACCCGACCAAAGCATCACAGTATCCCAGTTGCGATAATCCCGGCGCATCTCAGGCATCCCTGACAATACACCTATCTCTTACAGAATCCCGCGCTCAAAGCCAGATCCTCCGAAGTGCACGAAGGAGGGCTGTATCTGTCCCGCCGTCTGTACCGCCGGGTGACGCGCCCAGCAAAAAAGTTGGTGAAAGCTGGATCGAATTCAAGAGTTTCTGTTGCCGAGCAGTAGAAAAACCGCCGTCGCCGTAGCCAGATAAGGCGCAATCACTTGCTGCCAAATCATGTTGCTCCTCCGAGGCCGCAGGCTCGCCCTCGTTTACTCCGCGACCTGTGTCGCCCTCCGCTGATGCTCATGCAGGTGATTGAGCCGCCCGCTGGGCATGCGCTGCCGCGGCGAAGATGAAGCGGTTCTCGTTGCTGAGAATTTCGAGCCAGTTCGCAAGATAGCTTGCGTGGTCGTGCCTAGGCTCGAGCTCCGGAACGATGCCGAGGAAGCAACCGCCCAGATCGGCCAACGAGTTCTTCGTGGGCCCTGAAGGAGGGATCCTTATGATAACGGGAGAGGTTGCGATCAAGCCGTTTCTCTGAGCCGACCCAGTGGGTCAGTTCGTGCCCTAAAGTCGCACAATAGCTCGGCTCGTCCCGGAAGCTCTCGAACGGAGGCATTTGCACAAAAACCAGAGGCGGAATGAAATAGGCCTTTTCGCCGCCATGCCGGACGTGCACGGCGGCCCGTCAGCCGGGGCGATGAGGGTCGCGGGCACCCGGAAGGGCCGGAACGACAGTGGAGGACAGCAAAGCCGTTGCGGGCGGCCCCGGACCCGGCAGGAGCGTCGTCCGGTTTTCGCGCTTTACGCGTCGTTCGCGATAGTTCGCCAACCCCAGGAGATCAGCGCAGGGCTGGCGACCTTGGAGATTTCGGAAGCTTCTGGTGTGCATCCGCCTCTTGTCAGTGCATGGAAGATCCTGGAATTGGTATCCGCGGCTACAAGGCTATCGTGGAAAGCGTGTTTAAGGAAATCTCGGACGCCGCCCGATCGGGGGCGGAAACCAGCATACCGGGCTTCGGCAAGTTCAAGGTCAAGGACACGCCGGCGCGTGAGGGGCGCAACCCGTCGACCGGCGCCACGATCAAAATCGCCGCCTCGAGAAAGCTCACCTTCGCGCCGGCGAAGGCGGTGAAGGATGCGTTGAACGGCTGACCGCTCTGGCGGCTCGTTTCCGGTGGGCCGAGATCGTCGAGAAATTGAAGGCTGCGGTTCGCGAACTGCATCGTTGGTAGGAAGCTGATCTTGTCAACCTCGGCGCCTCGGGGCGTGTGCCGGTCCAACGACCCATCACGAGAATGAATCGACCCGGGTCCACCGATTCAAAGCTGTCATTGGACGGCGGACTCCGTCTGCGCGATCCTGTTGGTATGGTTGCGCAACGCTATCGCCTCTATATCGAACGCATGGACGCGAGTCGGAACATGGCCCGGTTCTATGCGCTGTCGATCGAAGGGACGTTGTTCGGGCAGACCTGCCTCGTGCGCCGATGGGGTCGGATCGGAACGACCGGTCGCATGGTCCAGCACTCCTTCGATGACGAGGGCGAGGCCGTGGGCCTTTTCCTGGAACTGTTGCGCGCCAAGCGGCGCCGCGGCTATCGACCCAAGTTTGGCGCTCGGCATGCAGAAACGGCCCCGTCGGCGTGACGGGACCGAAGAGGTCAGGCCTGGTTCGCGAGCTCTATCAGCACGTCGCCGTGGCACCCCTGCGGCGCGCACCAGCAGACCAGATCGCGGCCGCGGAGTTCGTCGAGCGCGTCGAGCAACTCGGGTTGCGACGCGAGCCACGCGCGATATTTCTTGATGACCTCCTCGCGTGAACCATCGCGGCCGATGACGAAGGGATTTCCCCATTTGCTCGGCCGCCCGATATAGACGCGCCCGGGAGCGAGCGCTTTCCCGACGATGCGGGCGTTGAGAACTTTGCACATCCTCGGTGCTCCTTTCTACATGAGGGATGGCCCCGCCGCGCGGCGGGGCCATCCGATCCGGGCTCAGAACGGGATGTCGTCCGTATCCTCGGTCTGGTTACCGCCGCTGTCGCCCTTGGGCCAGGCGAGGAAGTCGATGGCGTCGGCGATGATCTCGGAGCTGAAGCGCTCGATTTCGTCGTCGTCCGTCCACCTTGTGTAGTGGATGCGTCCGCGCACCGCGACCTTCATGCCCTTGACGCAGTGCTTCTGCACCGTCTCGGCGAGGCCGTTGAAGCACTTGATGCGGTGCCATTCGGTGTCCTGCTCGGCGTAGCCGTTTTCGCCCTTGACCACCTTGCCGTCGGCCCGCTTCGGGCGGGAGGTCGCCAGCCGGAAGTCGGTGATCTTGGTGCCGCCGCGGGTGTTCACCATTTCGGGGTCGTTGCCGATGTTGCCGGCGAGAAAAACGATGTTGGTCATTTCCTGTCTCCATCTTGTTCGTCCGGGGGACCGTCCCTCCGAACGAGACCCGGCCAAGGACAGCGGGAGACGCCTGCAACCGGAGCGGAACGCGACGGCTCGCCCCCAAGGCAAGGAGTGGTGCGGGCAGGCGCGAAGCGCCAACTCGGTCCGCCGCCGCGCGGGGTTGCGTGCGGAAACCGAATGGACTTAGGGGCTCATTTCGTTCCGGAGGGATTGTTCACCGGCAGCTCAGATGGGCGGGATTTGGCACAGCCGTTTCCACTGCCGGCATTCGCGCCGTTCCGGGGAATCCTGACCCGCGAGACGCGGCCGATCGCTGAAACCCGGTGACCCCTGCCCCCCCGGCGGGCTGACATCAAGATGAGGCCTTGGGTGCCGGCGCCGCCGAGCAGCGTCACATGCTCCGCGACATTGGGCTCGGCAACGTCCCTGCGAGGGGATGTGGCCCTGCCTTCGTGGGCTGATGAGTGCACCGTGCGCGAAGTCACGGACATCATGGCGGTGGACGGCGCCGAGGTCGGAACTGGCCACCAGCCCGATCGCACGACCCCGCTGTCGCTCGCTGGCCTCGTCGCGCCAGCCCCAGACCACCTTACGGCGACCTTTCCTGCCTGAGCGCGGATCGATGCCGCTGCGATGTGGCGGGCTGCACCCAGCCGTCGGAGCGATAGAGGTTGCCGGCATGGATCGCAGCATCCTGATAGCTGACCGCCCAGACGAAACCGCATTCCTGGCACAGCGTCGGGAAGACGAAGGCGCGCCACATGCGCACATTACGCGGCACAGATCGGGCCGGGCTGCGCATAGTCGCGACAGCTCGATGGCTTCGTGGCGGCTGCACGCCCGCCCGAGCGAGAGGGCGCGCAGGCGGATCGGGGAAGGTGCGTCACCTTCCCCGCCGATGATGGATGCGTGGAACATCAGGCGGCCTCGCGTTCTTCCGAGGCCCCCGGCTGAAGGCCGTGCAGGAAGGCGACGGCACGCTGCGCATGGGCAGCGGCCGAGAAGATCGCCCGCTTGTCGTCGGCGAGCACCTTGAGCCAGGAGTCGAGATAGCTCGCATGATCGGCCCGGGGCTCGAGCTCCGGCGCAATGCCGAGATCGGCGCAGAGAAAGCAGCTCCCGAGCTCGGCGATCAGTTCTTCGCGTGCCCGCTCGCTGCGATCCTTGGCGTAGCGGCTGAGGTCGCGGTTCACCCGATGCGGGGCCGAAGTCCAATGCGTGGCTTCATGACTGAGGGTCGCCACATATGCCGCGGCGTCGCGGAACGTCTGGAACGGCGGCATCTGGATGTGGTCGGTTGCCGGCGAGAAGTAGGCGCGATCGCCGCCATGCCGGATCATCGCGCCGGTATTGGCGAAGAAGCGATCGGCATGTTCGATGCGCACAATCGGATCGCGAACAGGTTCCGCCTTGTGCCCGTAATAATGGTCCGGCAGGCCGTCGATCTGCGCTACGTTGAAGACCGAGTAGGCTTTGAGGAACGGGATCTCCCGATCGAATTCCTCACCGGCGGAATCCGTTTCGGTCTTGGTGAAGCGGCTGGCGAAAACGACCATCGAGCCGGTCTCGCCCTTGCGGACGGCGCCGCCGAGCTCGAGCGCCTGCTTGAACGTCATCCACATCGGACTGGCAAAGCCGCGCGCGGTGGCCTCGGACCACAGCAGCAGCACGTTCATACCGCTATAGGGCAGACCGTTATGCCGTAACGGCCGCGTAACGCGGCCGATGGCATTGGCAGAATGCCATGGCTGCATCCAGGGCCGGACACCCTTCGCGAGCTCCGCGACGATGCGGTCGGTGATCCGCGCGTAGATGTCGATGCGCGGTCCTTTTCCTTCTTTCCTGCTCATTTTATGAACCTCCGGTTCTGGAGGCCGCGCCGATCGCGGCCCGTCACGGTGTCCGCCGCGGCGGAGCAGGAAGCCGGGCTGCGCACCCGACCGGGGTTCCCGTCGTGCTTGCACGATGGGGTGGTCATGGCCGCAGCGGGAGCGGAGGACGGCAACGCCGTTGCGCCGACCGCCTGGCTCCGCCAGGACCACGGGCAGGACGGGGCGGCGAGCGGGCGCCAGAAAGGAAAAAGACGGCGCCGGGGGCGCTGCCTGAGGGCAGTCGGGAGAAGGTCGGTTAGTGAACCGACCGGCCGCCGCAATATGGATTGTACTCGAAGAGGATCTCGACGTCGGCGCCGTTGAGCTCGTCGGCCGGCAGGACGCCGAATTCGTCGTCGACCTGGAAGAGGACGACCGGGGCGATGAGGGTGCGGGCGAGGGACCAGGCGGCTTTCTGGGCGAGGGTGAGATCGTGGGACATCTGAGGGCTCCATTTTGGGAAGCGGGCCAATTCCCGCTCGATGGCTCCGTCAGTGTGCGGCGGCGGTCGCGATCACCGCGAAGGCGTGAGCCGAGCGGCCGCAGCTTACTAGCGGACCCCTTGCGGGTTGAACGTGGAAGATCCGCCGCCGCACCAGGAAAGCCATCACGAGAGAGCGGGATTGGAGCGCTGGCGCAGGGGCCCGATGCCACGGTGTCTTGTCGCCGATGCTGGCGTCATCGCCGGGCGAGTGCTATATGTCTGACTAGCTGACTAGGTGTGAGACGATGGGCAAGCATACACAAGTGACGAAGAAGGCGCGGACGGCAACCCGTCCGGCGACAGGACGGTGGAAGCTTGAGGACGCGAAGGCGCGATTCAGCGAGGTGGTGCGCCATGCACGCGAAGAGGGGCCGCAGCGTGTGAGCGTTCGCGGCCATGACGCAGTCGTGGTGATGAGCGTCGAGGAGTTCGATCGTCTCGTGCCGGAGAAACCCCGTCTGCCCTTTTTGCAGTTCATGGAGAGCCTGCATCTCGACGGCCTCAACCTCGAACGCGAGATGGATCGCGGCCGGGACGTGGAACTGTGAGGGGATGGCTGCTCGACACCAATGTCGTGGCCGCTCTGATCAATCCGCAGGGTGCGCCGTCGGTGAAGCGTTGGGCCGAGGGGCAGGACGAGACGAGTTTCCATATCAGCGTGCTGACGCTGGCCGAATACGACAAGGGCATTCACCACCTGCCCGACGATCATCCGGATCGACCGCGCTACATGGCGGCGCGCGATGCGCTGGCGGAGCGGTTCGGTCATCGCGTGCTGTCGCTTGAGGACGAGGTCGTTCGGCGCTGGGGCCGGATTTCCGGGGCAGGCAAGCGCGCCAGTGGCCATGCGCCGCCGGTGATCGACACGCTGCTCGCGTCGACGGCGATCGAGCACGATCTCTATCTGGTGACGCGGAACGTCAAGGACACCAGGCCGTCAGGTGCGGTCGTGTTCGATCCATGGAATGACGATGTCGAGAAGTTTCCATTGAGCCCGCATTGACGGGCGAAATAGCGCCATAATGGAGCCGGCCCCGGTAGGGCCCCGAATCGCTGAGGTAAAGACAGGCGGGGCCGGAGCCCCGCCGCAGTCAGCGGCTCATCGGAGCGCCGCCATCGGGAGTTCTGCCGCCTTGCGATCGACGCTCTGCCCGGGGTTCTCCACCGGCCGTTCGAAGGGCTTCCAGACCTCGCCGACGACCTGTTCGTAGGCATTGACGGCGCCCTCGGCGGCCATACGCAGCGCGTGGGCCTGGAGCGCCATGTCGGCGGCGAACTCGGTCCGGCAGCCGGACGGCAAAACCGTGCGGATGCGCGCATTTCCGCCTTCGAGGCGCGCGATGCGTTCTCGAAGCTCGGAAATGGCAGAAGGTGGCGCCGATACACTCATCCTAAGAGTCAACCGGGATGATGTCGTGCCCCTGCGGAAGGAGGCATTCGATGCTCGGGCCATATCCTTCAATGGGCGATTATATATCTGACAAACCAAAGCTTGACGAAAACCAGTAGCAGGTGCAAACCGTTGACGGGAAGGCTGGGGGAAATGCTTTGGTGTCTGATGGAGTGCAGGTTGTTCGTATTGATAGCGAACAGGCCGCTTGGGATACGCTGACACGGCTGCTGTCAGGAGAGTTGCGCGCTAACCAAATATCCCTTGATTTGAGTGACCTTCAGTGGACAAAGGTCCACGTAGCCTTCAGGGGCGAGCCGTTCCATCAAACCGTGACCGCCTCGATAATGCGTGGTTTGGTGGAATTTCAAAATGATCTCTACCGATCTGTCGCGCGCCTTCTAAAAAACGACGGCCGCATCACGAGGCTTACGGACGACGAGAAAAGGCAGTTGGAACTAGTCTTCTCCGTTACAGAGGGCAGTTCTGACTTAATGGCTAAGGCCGCCGAATCTCTTGGCGCATTGGGGAAAGCCGTGGAAAAGCTCAATAGCAAACAATCGTTGATCGCTGTTCTCGCATTCCTACTTTTGTTCTTCGGCGCGGCGGGCGGGTATATCTACCTCAGCCATGTTGAGACGATGAAGAAGATTGAGGCCGAACAGAAGGGGCGCGAGTTCGATCAGCAGGGGAAGAAGGACCTGTACGATTTTATCGAGCGCATGCTACGTGACAAGCAGGCACAAGCAGCAACTATAAAGAAGGCCACTCGGCAGTCTGCTGCGGCGTCGGATATTTCTCAGTTTAGCGATCATGCGGTGGATGAAATTTTGCGTTCTAGCGGTGATGCTACGGAGGTAGTCTATCAGGGCCTGACATTTGATGCTGAGGTCATTTCGGCCATCACCACAAGCCGCAGAGCAAAATCCGAGAAGATGGTTCTACAGGACACGTTTTTGGTGACCGCGTTGGAGACCGACAACATTAATAGCTATCGAGTCCATCTAGAATCGATCAGCGGTGACTGGAACTTAGTTGCGGAACTTGAAGACCCGTTGGTTGGATCAAAGTACCAGAAGGCCATTCAGAACGCCGAATGGAACCATACCCCCGTTATCGTGCACATTGTGGGAAGGCGGGTAGGAGAGAGCATTCGAGACGCCAAGATCACTAAGGCGTATACTCCACGAAAGCGCAAAGAAACCGCCTAGTGCACGGCCCCTTAGCGTGAATTACTGGTCTTCTTCGGCTTGGCGTCCTTTGGTGGGGGTGGCTTCGCCACCTTCTTCAACACGCGGTCAAAGGCTTCCTCTGACTGGTCAGTTTCCAGTTCGCGGGCAGCCTCTTTGAACTTTTCAACTTGCGGCTTCTCGTTTCGTTCGGGCATTCTGACGCTCCTTTCGCTGGGGCGGGCGTGATGCGGCAATCGCTAATTATATACTGCGACGAATCTGACGATAAGGGTGAATTCTATTCACATTTTTATGGCGGCGCGTTGATAAACTCGCGCGACCAAACCACTCTAACTTCCTTGTTGAATGCAAAGAAAGAGGAATTAAATATCCACTCCGAGATGAAGTGGGACAGAGTTAGCGCGTCCTATAAGGACAAATATATAGAGTTTATAAAATACTATTTTGAGTTTGTCAAAGATGGCAGAATTAAGCTAAGGATTATGTTCACGCAGAACATTAATCAAGCTCGCGGCTTAACCGATGAGCATATCGGAAACGACTATTTCCTCTTGTACTATCAGTTCGTAAAACATTCATTCGGTCTTCGGTATTGCAATGGGAACCATCTAGGCACGCAAGTTTCTCTCCTGCTTGACGACGTTCCACAAACCAGTTCCAAGTTCGAACTATTCAAGGACTACATGTCCTCTTTGTCTGCTTTCCCAATTTGGAGACAGGCACAGGTGACGATCAAGAAAGATGATATCGCCTCCATCAACTCGAAGGCGCACCCAGTCCTGCAAGGCCTAGACATTGTTCTAGGCGCGATGCAGTCGCGCTTGAATGAAAAGCACACTCGACCGCCGAAACCCCGCGCTCGCCGGTCGAAGCGAGCGGTAGCGAAAGAGGCCGTCTACAAGGCGATCAAGGATGAGATTTGGTCGCTGTATCCAAACTTCAATGTTGGCACTAGCACCGCATGCGCGAATGGCGTCGAGGAGAGATGGTCACACCCATATAGGCACTGGTTGTTCAAGCCGAACAACAGCATCCAGGATCTGAAAAGAGGTAAGAAAAAGAAGCCCCACTAAGGCCTACATGAGTACCCTACGTATGAACGCAAGGCTTCGACCGAAGCAGAGCTCGCCAATCAAGATATAGCGTTTTAGGACCAATACAAGACCATTAGGCTTGACATCACAAAATAAATGCATATATGGCCCGCCGCTCGTTTCGTTACCGAAACTTTTTGCGCTTGTAGCGTTTGTCGTCCTCATATTTCCATAGCGGAAGCTTCAATTGGACCGGCTTTCGGTAGTGCTCATGCCTCGCGTTGACGAGGCCCCCCATAAGTCAGGCGGCGACCTTTGAAGCCCTTCAAGGCGATGAGCGAGCGAACGTTGTCCTCAATGCCCATGGCCGAACGGTTCGAATAGCGGAAGTCGAATTCCGCCAGATAGCGATGCAGATGGTGTTCGGCGCAATGCTGATAAACGCCCTTCATGCCGCGCTTGAAGATCGAATAATAGCCTTCCACGGTGTTGGTGTGGACGATGCCGCGAACGTATTCGTCGCGACCGTGATTGATCTTGCCATGGGCGGCGAACTCGGGGCCGATGTTGTCATAAACGCGCGCCTCATCGGACATGAAGACGCTTTCCTTGTGGATGTTGGCGTTGACGATCGGCAGGACGCGGGCAACCGAAGCGCTGTCGATATGGAATGAGCGGGCAATGCCGCCACGCTCCACAAGCGTAAGCACGGTGTTCTTGTGAGCCGCGCCGGTCCTCTGCTTCGGAACGCCAGCCAGACGGCCGATGTAGGTTTCGTCGACTTCAACGAACTTGCCGTTGCCGCCCATGGGCGTGAAGTCGTCAGAGCGCATGGCCTCACGAATGCGGTGCGACAGGAACCAGGCTGTCTTGTAGGTGCATTCCAGAACGCGGTGTAGCTGGTGCGAGGAAATGCCCTTCTTTGACGAGCACATAAGGTGGATGGCCTGCAACCACTTGTGCAAGGGCAGATGGCTTTCCTCAAAGATCGTACCCATGCGAACCGTGAACTGGGCACGGCAGGCAGAGCATTTGTAAAGGCCATGGCGCTCAACGCCGTGCGGGTTCTTCTTCGAAGGCTTGGAGCGAACGCCAGCCAGCTTGTAGTGCTTATCCATTGATCCGCAGTGATGGCAGACCGGACCCTGCGGCCAAAGCATCGCCTCGACATGCTCGAATGCGGCGGCTTCGTCGTGGAAGTAGGGGCGGGACAAAACGGACATGGCGATAACTCCTTGGAATCGTTATCGCTCACCCCGTTGGGTTTGTCAAATATATAATCGCCTTCAATGCGAAAATGCGAGTTCCATTTTTTGGAGTTTGGGCGCCCACGCAGTGTCCGAAAATTGTAGCAAATTTCGGACTCATTACGTTGCCTCAACGCACGGGCGACCTGGGCCGTCGAGATGATGGTCGGCCTGCTTCTGGTCGCCATGCAGTGATCGATAAGATAGTAGAGGCGTTTGATTTTCGTACCTGTTGGCCATCTGCAACTGCCTTTTGAGAGCACAACAGCGGCCAGGCTAAAAGCGACATTAACAATTATCTACGACGCAGCACAGCGCTTCACCTCTCAGATCTTAGGGCGAACAGCCCCGCTCCGCAGATCAAAACTGCGCCGAGAACGGTGGTTATCTTCGGCACCTCGTCGAAACACAGCAGCCCCCAAAGTGGAACCCAGACGATGGCGGTGTACTCGAAGACGGCAACGTTGCCTGCTGGGGCGAGGCGGTAAGCCTGGGAAAGCAATGTCATTCCGGCAGATGCGATCACACCGCAGCCGGCCATCAGCAAAGTATCCTGGAGCGT
>NZ_JBVVQZ010000041.1:0-17648 GCF_055811635.1 Mesorhizobium sp. WSM4806
TATTCACTATTCACTATTCACTATTCACTATTCACTATTCACTATTCACTATTCACTATTCACTATTCACTATTCACCGTTTAGCAATCGGCACGTAGTCGCGTTCCGGCGCACCTGTATAGAGCTGGCGCGGGCGGCCTATCTTCTGGTGCGGATCCTCGATCATCTCCTTCCACTGCGCGATCCAGCCGACGGTGCGGGCGACCGCGAACAGCACGGTGAACATGGTGGTGGGGAAGCCCAGCGCCTTCAGCGTGATGCCGGAATAGAAATCGACGTTCGGATAAAGCTTCTTCTCGATGAAATAGGAATCGGTCAGAGCAATCCTCTCCAGTTCCATGGCGATGTCGAGCAGCGGATCGTCCTTGATGCCGAGTTCGCCCAAAACCTCATGTGCGGTCTTCTGCATGATCTTGGCGCGTGGATCGTAGTTTTTGTAGACGCGATGGCCAAAGCCCATCAATCGGAACGGATCGTTCTTATCCTTGGCGCGGGCGATAAATTCCGGGATGTGGTCGACTTGGCCGATCTCGCCCAGCATGTTCAAGGCTGCCTCGTTGGCGCCGCCATGGGCCGGTCCCCACAGGCAGGCGATGCCGGCGGCGATGCAGGCGAACGGATTGGCGCCGGACGAGCCGGCGAGGCGAACGGTCGAGGTCGAGGCGTTCTGCTCGTGATCGGCGTGCAGGATGAAAATGCGCTCCATCGCACGCGCCAGCACCGGGTTGATCTTGTATTCCTCGCACGGCACGGCAAAGCACATATGCAGGAAGTTGGCCGCGAAATTCAGCTCGTTCTTGGGGTAAATGAAGGGCTGGCCGATGTGGTATTTGTAAGCCATCGCCGCGATCGTCGGCATCTTGGCGATCAGCCGCATCGATGCGACCATGCGCTGGTAGGGGTCCGAGATGTCGGTGGAATCGTGATAGAAAGCTGACAGCGCACCGACCACGCCGCACATCACCGCCATCGGGTGGGCGTCGCGGCGAAAGCCGGTGAAGAAGCGCGACATCTGCTCGTGCACCATGGTGTGGCGCGTGACCCGGTAGTCGAAATCGTCCTTCTGCGCCTTGGTCGGCAGTTCGCCGTAGAGCAGGAGATAACAGACTTCGAGGAAGTCGCCGTGCTCGGCCAACTGGTCGATCGGATAACCGCGATGCAAAAGGATGCCGGCATCGCCATCGATGAAGGTGATTTCCGACTCGCAACTTGCCGTCGAGGTGAAGCCGGGATCGTAGGTGAAGGCCCCGGTGGTGCTGTAAAGCGCGCCGATATCGATGACGTCAGGTCCGACCGAGCCGCTTCGCACCTTGAGTTCGTGAGTTTTGCCGCCGAATTCAAGTTTCGCGGTCGACGCGTGGGTTTTGCCGCCAAATTCCATTTTTGTCGCAGCTTCGGACATTGCAAACTCCTTTTTGTTTTCTCATGTCGGCAAAGGCAAAATTTCTGCAACGCAAAACGTCGAAAGTATCGGAGTTCGCGCGTTTGCGCCCGCAATTGGATTGCGTGCCAAATTGGGCCAAGACCTAATGTTGCACTGCGAAACCCACCTTTCAATGCCAATCTTCTTGGGCCAGTTTTGCTAATCGATTTGATCCGCGACGCGCGCCAGGCTTTCCTCGCGGCCAAGCACGGCAAGCACGTCGAACACGCCGGGCGAGGTGCTTTTGCCGGTTAGCGCGGCGCGCAAAGGTTGGGCCACTGCGCCAAGCTTATGGCCGCCGGCGAGCGCATATTCGCGGATCGCCGCTTCCGCCGCTGCGGCCGTCCAATCCCCTGAAATCGCCTTCAGCGCCGCATGGGCGCCCCGCAGGATCTCGCGCGCCTCGCCGCCGAGCAGCGCCGCCGCCTTCTCGTCGATCGGCAGCGGCCGCTCGGCAAACAGGAAGGCGGCACCGTCGACCAGCTCGACCAGCGTCTTGGCGCGCTCCTTCAAGCCGGGCAGGGCGGCCAGCAACTGCGCCTTGCGTGTGTCGTCGAGGCGCGCTGCGATCGCCGGGCCGCCTTCGAGATAGGGCAAGGTGTTGATGAAGATATCGAGCAATTCGGGCTCGTTCATGCGCCGCATATGCACGCCGTTCAGCGCCTCGAGCTTGGCGAAGTCGAAGCGGGCGGCCCCCTTGTTGACATCGCCGATGTCGAACCACGCAATCATGTCGGTGATCGATATGACCTCGTCGTCGCCGTGGCTCCAGCCGAGCCGCGCCAGGTAGTTGAGCAGTGCCTCGGGCAGATAGCCCATGGCGCGATAGGCTTCAACGCCGAGGGCGCCGTGCCGCTTCGACAGCTTGGCGCCGTCGGCGCCATGGATCAGCGGGATATGCGCCATTGACGGCACCTCCCAGCCCAAGGCTCGATAGATCACCATTTGGCGGGCGGCATTGGTCAGATGGTCGTCGCCGCGGATGATGTGGGTGATGCCCATGTCGTGGTCGTCGACGACGACGGCATGCATATAGGTCGGGTTGCCGTCCGAGCGCAGGATGATGAAATCGTCGAGGTCCTTGTTGGGGAAGCGGACTCCGCCCTGCACGCGGTCATGTACCACCGTCTCGCCTTCGGCCGGCGCCTTGATGCGGATCGCGCCCCTGGCGCCAACCGGTGCCTCTGACGGGTCGCGGTCGCGCCAGCGGCCGTCATAGCGGGGAGGCAAGCCCTTGGCCCGCGCACTCTCGCGCATCGCCTCCAGCTCGGCCGGCGTCGCATAGCAGTAATAGGCTTTGCCGAGGCGCACCAGCTCCTCGGCAACCGCGCGGTGGCGCGGCGCGCGCTCGAACTGGGATACCGGTTCGCCGTCCCAGGTGAGGCCGAGCCAGGAGAGCCCATCGAGGATGGCAGCGGTTGCCGCATCGGTCGAACGCTCGCGATCGGTGTCCTCGATGCGCAGCAGCATCTTGCCGCCAGTGTGTTTCGCATACAGCCAATTGAACAGCGCCGTGCGCGCCCCGCCAATATGCAGGAATCCGGTGGGCGAAGGGGCAAAACGGGTGACGACCTTGTCGGACATGGAACTCCTGGGCAAGCGCAGAAAACGGATGTGGTGCGCGGACTTTCGCGCGTCGCGCGTTCATGTAGCATAGGAGGTCGAGGGCGCAAGGGGCGAACCCTATGGCTGGACCAGGCCGCGGCGTGGACGACAGCGAGGGCGCGACCGCAAGCGTCAGCGAACGATCGCTGTTTGCCGACGTTCCTCACACTGAGTCGCTACCCGTTTCGCTGCCTGCGTCGCCGCTGAGCATCCAACCTCTTTCGCCGGATCGCCCGGCGCCGATACCGGCTTCAGCACCCGGCCCTGTCATTCGTTTTCGCCGACAGCTCAGCCATCTTTCACCATCCGGTGTCCGCAACAGCGTGGCCGCGGCAGCCGGCCTGGAACTCGACCGGGGCGTCGCCTTCCTGCTGGTGCCGGTTTTCCTGGCATGCGGGGTGATCGTCTATTTTTCGCTTGCCGTCGAACCGGACTTTGCCCAGCCCATCGCCGTCGTGGTCCTTACGGCATTGTGTGCGGCCGTCACGCGCTCACGCCGCAAAACGCACCTGTGCTTCATGGCAGCGTTGCTGTGCGCGCTTGGTGTGCTCGCCGCCAAGGTTGAAACCTGGCGCGCCGGAACGAAGATGCTCGGTTCGGAAATCCAGACCCGGCTGACCGGCCGTGTCGTCAGGCTCGACCAAATGGCGAACGGCCGGATCAGGCTGACCATCGATGTGATGTCGACCGCCCGGCCGACACTGCGTTATGCACCCGAACGTGTCAGGGTGTCGGCACGCAAGATTCCCGCTGAGATGACCGCAGGCTCGGTGGCAACCGGCTATGTGAGGCTTCTGCCTCCGACTGGCCCGGTCAGACCGGACAGCTTTGACTTTTCCTTTGACAGCTATTTCGCCGGTATCGGTGCCAGTGGCTTTTTCCTCGGCAGTCCAAAGATCGTCGTCTCCGAAGATGCACCGTTAACCGCACGCCTTTCTTCGTCGATCGAGAAGGCGCGCGAAACCATCGCCGACCATATCAGGGACAGCATCGGTGGTGCCGAGGGGGAGATTGCCGCTGCGCTGATCGTCGGCGTGCGTGCCGGCATCCCCGAAGAGATAAACGAATCGATGCGGCGCACCGGCATCTACCACATCATCTCCATTTCCGGCCTGCACATGGCGCTTGTCGCCGGCACCGTCATGGGATTGCTGCGCGGCGCCTTTGCGCTGTTTCCCGACTTTTCGTCGCGCCGGCCGGTCAAGAAATATGCGGCTGCTGCCGCACTCGTCTCCATCGCTGCCTATCTGATCTTTTCCGGTATCGTGGTCGCGGCTGAACGCAGCTTCATCATGCTGGCGGTAATGCTTGTCGCCGTGCTGTTCGACCGGGCGGCACTCACCATGCGCAACCTGGCGATTTCGGCCATCGCCGTTATCGTCGTGTCGCCGCACGAGGTGGTCGGCGCAAGCTTCCAGATGTCGTTCGCCGCGACTGCGGCTCTCGTGGGCGCCTATGCCGGTTGGTCCGACTATCGTGCCGACAAGGCCAAGGCGCCGCGACAGCGACGGTCACCGGTCGCTTTCGTCACGCGCAAGCTCGTCGCCGGGGCAGGCACCATCGCAATGACGTCCATCATTGCCGGCAGCGCCACCGCGCTCTTCGCCATCTGGCACTTCCAGCGCGTCTCGCCGCTCAGCCTGTTCGCCAATCTGGCCGTCATGCCGATCGTCACGATCGTCATGTTCCTGGCCGTCCTCAGCGCCTTGGCAATGCCTTTCGGCCTCGACGGCCCTTTCCTCTACATGATGGGCAAGGGCCTGACGGCGATGATTGCAATTTCGGGATGGATCTCGGAGCGTTCGCCGGTCGATGCAGTCGGCCTGATTTCGTTGCAATCGGTTCTGCTGGTGACGGTCGCCCTGGTCATCGCCACGATGGCGACGACATGGCTGCGGCTTGCGGCACTTCCCTTTGCGCTCGCCGGCCTGCTGACGATTTCCGAGACGCGCACCCCCGACGTGCTGATCTCGGAGGATGCGCATCTGGTGGCGCTGCCGATCGGCGGCGGCGAACTTGCCGTCAACCGGATGCGTTCGAACGAATTCACCACCGACAACTGGAAACATGCGCTGGTTTCAACAACGATCGTCGAGCCGGAGACATTCGAAAAAGGAGATGTGCGGTTCGACATCGCCGACCCGGCCGACCTGCCGCCGGGAGCGCCTTTCACCTGCACTGCCGGCCTGTGCTTGGCCCGGCATCCGTCCGGCGCGCTCATTGCGCTCGCCGACAACCGCAAAACCGCGCGGCCGGCCTGTGCCTTTGCGGATTTGATCGTCATCGACGATGCCACAGCCTATTACAAACCCTGCCGCAACCCGCTGGTTCTCGTCGTCACCAAACGGCAGCTCGCTCGCATGGGCAGTGCCGCCGTCTTCTTCGATCCGCTATCGGCGACGACGCGCGCAGAAATCCGTTTTGCCGTCAGACAGCCATACAGGCCCTGGCATGAGCAGCGGCGGTTTTCGCGCGAGGCGAGGGGCCTGCCGCCATACCTCAGGGCCGAGAAACCCAAGAAGCCTGCCGTTCAGTAACGCCGGATCAGTCCGACGAGCTTGCCCTGCACCTTGACCCGGTCCGGCCCGAAGATGCGCGTCTCGTAGGCCGGATTGGCGGCTTCCAGTGCGATCGAGGCACCTTTGCGGCGGAATCGCTTCAGCGTCGCTTCCTCCTCGTCGACCAGAGCGACAATGATCTCGCCAGGCTGGGCGGTGTCGGCGTTGCGGATGATGACCGTGTCGCCGTCGAAGATGCCGGCCTCGATCATCGAATCACCCTTGACCTCCAGCGCGTAGTGCGTGCCGCCGGTGATCATGTCCGGTGGCACCGAGATCGAATGCGTCTGGTGCTGGATGGCGTCGATCGGCACACCGGCAGCGATGCGGCCCATCACCGGTATGGAGACGGTGGCAACGACGTCGTCGTCATTGCCGGCCGCACGCATGCGCGAAGGCGCCGGCTTGATCTGCCGTCCGAGGCCGCCCTGTCCAAGGCCGCCTTGCCCAAGGCTGCCTTGAATGACGCTCGGCGAGAATTTGCGCGCCGCATTGAGGCCCGGCGCGATCGAATCGGGCAGGCGCAGCACCTCCAGCGCGCGGGCGCGGTTGGGCAGGCGGCGAATGAAACCGCGTTCCTCCAGCGCCGTGATCAGCCGGTGGATCCCCGATTTGGAGGCGAGGTCGAGCGCTTCCTTCATCTCGTCGAACGAGGGCGGAATGCCGCTTTCCTTCAGCCGCTCGTGGATGAACATCAGCAGTTCATGTTGTTTGCGTGTCAGCATCGCGACCCCCAACAGAATCAGAAAAACAAACCCAGAACAAACACTATCTGTTCCAGTTGTGTTCCGCAACCATTTAAAGTTTAATGAATGTGTTGACGCTTTGTTCAGCGTAGCATCAGCACGCTGCAGGCGGCGCCCGCTGCGGCCGCGGGAGCGAATGGCTCGCGCACGACCAGTCCGTTGGCGTCGGCCAGCATTCTGAGCATCGAGGAATCCTGGATACTGAACGGCGTTGCCTCAAGCGTGCCGGCTTCTTCCTTCACCACCGCGCGTACATAGTCCTGTCTGAGATCGTTGGCCGGCATGGCGGCGCCAAGCCGCGCCTGACGCATGTCCTGGCGGAAAGCGCGGCCGCCGAGCCGCGCCAGCAGCGGCTTCAGAAAGAGCTGCGTGCAGACCAGGCTGGCCACCGGATTGCCGGGCAGGCCGATGCAGCGGATGTCGCCCAGCCGCCCGAACATCAGTGGCTTGCCGGGCCGCATGGCGATTTTCCAGAAATCGAGCGCCATGCCTTCACCGGTCAGCACGTCATGGACGAGGTCGTGGTCGCCGACCGAGGCGCCGCCCAGCGTAACGATGACGTCCGCGCCTGCGGCGACGGCTTTTTTCACCAGCGCGGCGATCGCCTCCTTGCGGTCGGGGGCGATGCCGAGATCGAGTGCGCAGGCGCCGACCGAGCGGGCCGCGGCGGCGACGCCATAGGCATTGGAGGAGATGATCTGGTCGGGGCCAAGGTCGCTGCCCGGCGGCAGCAATTCGTCGCCGGTGGCGATGATGGCGACCAGCGGCCGTTTCACCACGCTGACCTGTTGGTGGTTGGCCGATGCCGCCAGCGACAATGCCGCCGGATCAAGCAGGCGGCCTTTCTCCAGCAGCGCGTCGCCCTGCGAGAAATCGAGCCCGAGGCGGCGGATGTTGCGGCCTTCAACCGTCGGCGCGGTCACTTCGACGATGCCGCCGCCGAGGTCGCGGACATTCTCCTGGATGACGATGGTGTCGGCGCCAGCGGGAAGCGGCGCGCCGGTGAAGATGCGCACGGCCTGCGCCGGGCCGACTGTCCCGGCAAAGCCGCGTCCGGCCGGCGCCATGCCGATCACCGAAAGTCTCGCGGGCACGGAGGCGACATCGTCGGCCCGCACGGCATAGCCGTCCATGGCCGACGCGTTGAATGGCGGCTGGGTGCGGAGCGCGATGAGCGGCTCCGCCAGCACGCGGTCGGCGGCGTCCATCAGGGCGACGCTTTCAGCCTGCAAGGGCGCAGCGTCCTCAAGCAGGTGCTCGAGCGCCTGGGCGACCGCAAGCAGCGCCATTATCGGCCTGCCCCCTGGGCGTCCGCCTTGTAGTCGCCGGATTTGCCGCCGGTCTTTTCCATCAGCCTGATGTTGGAGATCGCCATGCCGCGGTCGACCGCCTTGGCCATATCATAGATGGTCAGGCAGGCGACCGAGACGGCAGTCAGCGCTTCCATCTCGACGCCGGTCTTGCCGGTGACGCGGGCCAGCGCCGTGACCTTCAGACCGGGCAGCTTCGCGTCCGGTTCGATATCTACCGATATCTTGGTCAACAGCAGCGGGTGGCAGAGCGGGATCAGCTCATGCGTCCTCTTGGCCGCCATGATGCCGGCGATGCGCGCCGTGCCCAGCACGTCGCCTTTCCTGGCATCGCCGTCCAGAATCATTTTCAGCGTTTCGGGCCGCATCGAGACAAGACCTTCGGCGATCGCCGTGCGCGTCGTCTCCGCCTTGTCGCCGACATCGACCATATTGGCTTCGCCTTCCGCGCCAAGATGGGTGAGGGCGGCCGACATCGTCAGGTCACCCTGGAGCGACGTCCGTCCGTTTGGACGCACAAAGCACGCTCTAACGCTTTGTATCTATGCATCATGCTCTCCGAAAAGCGATTCCGACTTTCGGGCAGATGCATTGGCGGGCGCCTTGCCCGTCAAAAGCAGGTGCGTCGCAGTGGCCACGTCCAGTTGCCGCATCAGGCTCTCGCCGACGAGGAAAGTGCCAATGTCGCTCCGTTCCAGCCTGCGGCAGTCCTGGTGCGAGAAAATACCGCTCTCGCTGACCAGCAGCCGGTCGGCCGGCACCATCGCCGCGAGCCGCTCCGATGTCTCGATGCTGGTTTCGAATGTCCGGAGATTGCGGTTGTTGATGCCGATCAGCCGCGACGACAGTTTCAGCGCGCGTTCCGTCTCGGCCTCGTCATGCACCTCGACCAGCGCGTCCATGCCGAGCTCGAAAGCCGTCGTTTCGAGTTCCCTGGCTACGGCGTCATCGACGCTCGCCATGATGATCAGGATGGCGTCCGCGCCCCACGCACGGGCCTCGAACACCTGATAGGGCTCGAACAGAAAATCCTTGCGCAAAGCCGGCAATGTCACGGCGCTGCGCGCATCGGTGAGGAATTCAGGCGCCCCTTGGAAAGACGGCGCATCGGTCAGCACCGACAGGCAGGCAGCCCCACCTTTGGCATATGCCTGGGCCAGCGCCGGCGGATCGAAATCGGCGCGGATCAGGCCCTTGGACGGGCTCGCCTTCTTGATCTCGGCGATCAGCGCGAAACTGCCGGATTTGCGTTTGGCTTCAAGGGCCGAGAGAAAGCCGCGCGGTGCATCGGTAGCCCTCGCCCGTGCCTTGATTTCGGCAAACGGCACCCGTGCCTTCGCCGCCGCGATCTCGTCGCGCTTGTAGGCTTCGATCTTGCGCAGGATATCAGACACGGCGCTATCCGTTTGAAATCTCGACCAGCCGGTCAAGCACCTTTAGCGCCCGGCCGCTGTCGATGGCTTGCGCCGCCGTCGCCATGCCATCGGCAAGCGTCGTCGCCTTTCCCGCCACCACCAGTCCGGCGCCGGCGTTCATCAGCACCGTATCGCGAAAGGCGCCGGCAGCGCCGCCCAGCATGTCGCGCAGCGCCTGGGCGTTGTAGGCGGCATCGCCGCCGCGCAACTCGTCCTTGGTATGCCGCTTCAGCCCGACCGCTTCCGGGGTCAGCGTAAAGCTGCGGATCTCGCCGCCGACCAGTTCGGCGACCTGGGTTTCGCCGGTGGTGGTGATCTCGTCATAGCCGTCGCCATGGGCGACCCAGGCGTGGTCGGCGCCCAGTGCCTTCAACGTCTCGGCCACCGGCATGATCCATTCCGGCAAGAAGACGCCAACCATCTGCCTGACGACACCAGCCGGATTGGAGAGCGGGCCAAGCAGGTTGAAGATTGTGCGGGTGCCGAGCTCGGCGCGGATCGGGCCGACATGCTTCATCGCCGGATGATGCGCCGGTGCGAACATGAAGCCGACGCCTGCGTCGTGGATGCAGCGGCCGATCGTTTCCGGCGGGATGTCGAGCTTGACGCCAAGCGCGGTCAGCACGTCGGCGGCGCCGGTCTGCGAGGACAGTCCGCGATTGCCGTGCTTGGCCACCGGCACGCCGCAGGCGGCGATGACGAACGCGGATGCGGTCGAGATGTTGACGCTGTGCGAATTGTCGCCGCCGGTGCCGACGATGTCGATGGCGCCAGCCGGCGCGTCGACGCGCAGCATCTTGGCGCGCATGGTGGCGACGGCGCCGGAAATCTCGCTCACAGTCTCGCCGCGCACGCGCAGCGCCATCAGGAAGCCGCCGATCTGGCCGGGCGTAGCGTCGCCCGACATGATGATGTCGAAGGCATCGCGCGCTTCCTCGAAGGAAAGGGAGCTGCCAGCGGCGACCTTGGCGATATGGGTCTTGAGCGCGCTCATCTGGTCAGGGCTTGGGCAACGGCGGTTTGGTCGATGCGAACGTCATATTGCGTCTGCAGCTGCGCCACCAACTGGTCGAGAAGGTCGTCGGACATGCCGGCGGTGAACGATTTCTGCTCGTCGTCCGGCACCGAGCTGGCGTCGGCTCCGGCAGGCTCGAACACTTCGGCAATCCTGAACAGGATCTGTCCGTCGCCGGTGGGCGAGGGGATCAATCCGGTCCCGCCTTCGCCTTCGCCGAACATCGCAGCCGCCCCTTCCTTGCCGAAATCGGCGTCGTCCGCCCCGCGCTTGACGCCGCGCTTGGTCTGCTTCTCAAGCTTGAGCTCGCTCGCGATCACGTCGAGCGTAGTGCCGGCCTCGAGACGCTTTTCGAGCTCCTGCGCTTTTGCGGTGAGCCGCTTGGTCGTTTCCGCCGCCGTCCAGTCGGCCACCACCTTCTGGCGGACTTCATCCAGCGTGCGGTCGCGGGCCGGCGTGACCGAATCCACCTCGTAGAACACGAAGCCGTTGTTGGCAGTGGTGAGGTCGGGATTCTCGGTGCCGGGTTCGGCATCGAACACCGCCTTGATCAGCTCCGGCGAGTCCGGCAGATCCTTGACGATGGCGCCGTCCGGCCTCAGGCCGGTGCGATCGATCGCGTCGACGGTGACGACCTTCAGCTTCAGTTTTTCGGCCGCTTGCTCGAGCGTGCTGCCCGAAGCGCGGCTGTCTTCGTAACTGTCATGCACGTCGAGCAGAATGCGGCTTGCCTCGCCCAGCGCCAGGTCCTTGCGGATGTCGGCGGCCACTTCGGCCAGCGGCTTCACCACTTCGGGCTTGATCTCGGTGACGCGCAGCAGCACCGGACCGAAGGCGCCCTGAACGACCGGGCTGACTTCGTTGACGTTGAGCGCAAACGCCGCATCCGCCACCGCCTTGTCGGCGATCTTGTCCTTGGACAGCGTGCCGAGCAGCGTGTCGGCCTGCGTCTTGCCCTCGGCGGCGACGAGTTTGTCGAATGTCGCGCCGGTCTTGAGTGAATCGAGCGCGGCCTTCGCGGCATCGGGCGTTTTGAACACGAGTTGTTCGATGGTGCGCGTTTCCGCCGTGGTGTAGCGCCCCTTGTTCTTGTTGTAGTCGTCGCTGACCTGCTGGTCGGTCACGGCACTCACATCCATGATGTCTTCCGGCTCGAGCCTGACATAGGAGAATTTGCGGTATTCGGGCGCCGCATAGGTCTTCTTGTTTTCCTCGAAATACGCCGAAAGCGTAGTGTCGGATGGCGCTTCGATCGGCTCGACCAGCGATTTCGGCAAGGTCAAATAGTCGATGGTGCGGTCTTCGCCACGATAAAGCGCGACCGCCTTCAAGAACGTATTCGGGGCCTTGACGCCGTCCGAAACCGCCTCGACGATCTGCTGGCGCACAGCCACCTGGGCGCGATTCCTGAGATAGTCTTCCGGCCGCATGCCGACCTGTTGCAGTATGTATTCGAAAGTCCTTCTGTCGAAGTTGCCGCCGGGACCCTTGAAGGCCGGGTCTTCATGCGTGAGTTGGGCCAGCCGGTCCTTGGACAGCCCAAGCCCGAGCTTGCGGGCCTGCTCATCGAGGACCGCGCCCGACACGAGTTGCGCCAGCACCTGGTTGTCGAGGCCGAGCGCCGTCGCCTGCTCGCGGCTGATGCGCTGGCCGAATTGCTGCGACATCACGCTGATCTGCCGGTCATAGGCCAGCCGATACTCGTTGATCGACACTTTGGTGCCGCCGGCCGTGACAACGGCGTCGTGGCCTGCAAAACCACCGACCATCTGTCCGGAAATGCCCCAGACGGCGAAGCTCAACACCAACAATATCAGCAGCGCTTTCGCGATCCAGGTCCCAGCCGCGCTTCTCAAGATACCAAGCATGGTCACTTCCGATTTTTTCGCGCATTTTCGCATGCGCCGAGTCTGAAACAAGCGCAATAGCGTCCTTCCGGCCCACTGTCGATTGCTTTGTGGGCTGAGTTTGGTAGTGAGGACGCAGCCGAATATTGCCCGGAGAAGCAAATCCCATGACGCCTGGAATCCGCCCGCTGGTCGCCGGCAACTGGAAAATGAACGGCACCAGCGCCTCACTCAACGAACTCAGGATGATCGGCAACGGCTTCATGAGCGGGCTCGATGCCGAGACCGAAGCGCTGGTCTGCGTTCCGGCGACGCTGCTTGCGCATGCCGCGGAGATCTTGTCGCGCACGCCGGTCCGGGCCGGGGGCGAGGATTGCCACAGCAAGGAGAGCGGCGCCCATACCGGCTGTATTTCGGCCGAGATGCTGAAAGATGCGGGCGCCAGTCACGTCATCGTCGGCCATTCCGAACGCCGCGCCGATCAAAACGAGGACGACGCCATTGTCCAGGCAAAGGCGTCCGCCGCGTGGCGCGCCGGGCTGGTTGCCATCATCTGCATCGGCGAGACGAGAGCCGAGCGCGAGGCGGGCGCCACGCTCGACGTGCTGTCGCGCCAGGTCGCCGGCTCGGTGCCGCCGAATGCAACGGCATCGAATACCGTCATCGCCTACGAGCCGGTATGGGCGATCGGCACGGGGCTGACGCCGACTGCCGCCGACGTTGCTGAGGCGCATGCGCATATTCGCGAAAAACTGTCGGAAAAGCTTGGCAGCGCAGCGGCAAAGATGCGTATCCTCTATGGCGGCTCGGTCAAGCCGTCGAACGCGGTCGAACTGCTGGGCGTAAAAAATGTCGACGGCGCGCTGGTCGGCGGCGCCAGCCTGAAGGCGGCGGACTTTCTCGGCATTGCCGAAGCCTATCGAAACATCTCCTAAAGCGCGTCGCGTTTGGCCGGCCTAATGCGACGCGCTTTAGGTTGTTGTTTTTACGCATGTCGTTATCGCAAAACCGCTGCACACCCTCGGGTCAGGCCCAAGGGCATGCTTTTGCGCGACATGCTTTAGCATCGAAAGGCTGTCGGGCACTTCGGATACTGTGCCGCAGCGGAAAATGTTGCAACGGCCGCATTGCTTCCCATATTCCGGCCACGGGCTTGGAATTGCCGTCAAAGCATTGTATTGAGCCGCCTCCAAATCACCGGTCGTATCTGCGGCCGCGCAAGGCTTTGCCAGGATAAATTATGGAAACCGTACTGATCGTCGTCCACCTAATGGTCGTGCTCGCTCTTGTCGGCGTGGTGCTGCTGCAGCGCTCCGAAGGCGGGGGCCTCGGCATCGGCGGCGGATCGGGCTTCATGACCGCGCGCGGTGCCGCCAACGCGCTGACGCGGGCGACGGCGATCCTGGCGGCGGCGTTCTTCGCCACCTCGCTGACCTTGTCGATCGTCGCCCGTTACGGCGAGAAGCCGATCGACATTCTCGATCGCGTGCCTGTGACGAACGGCGGGGGCGGCGTGCTCAACCAGTTGCCTGGCACCACGACGCCGACACCGCCGTCCGGCAATACGGCGCCAACGCCGCCTTCCGGCAATGATGCCGCAGCCCCGGCCCCCGCTGCACCGCCAGCGGCGGGAGCGACCACGCCGCCGGCCACAAACGGCGCCACCCAGCCAGTAACGCCGCAGGTTCCAAACCAGTAATCAGCAGACGTCTGGCGCCGCGATCTGTTGTTGTTTGAACACAGTCGCGGCAAATGCCGCACGATCGCGAGGATTCGACCGGGCGCGGCACGCCAGGGCGCTTGAGGCGTCTCCGATTAATCGATTATAGATTGCGCGCGGCACATTCGGGGTCCTTGGGGGACGCCGGGCAACGCCGTGGCAACAAGCATTGAACGATCGGATCTTCGCCATGCAGCTTCGCAGCTTCATTTTAGCCGGCCTTTGGGCCGTGCTCAGCCTTGGTGCGCCCGCTTACGCGGCCATGCCGGCGGGCAATTCGGCCCCTGCAATCACAACTGACGTCGTCAACGTCGCCGCCAAAAGCGACACGGCGCAACTCAAGCTCCTCAAGAAGAAAAAAGACCCAAGCGCGGCAGATCTTGCCCAGATCAGGAAGATCGAAGCCAAGATCGCGGCTGACAAGCAGGCTGCTCGAGTAAAGGCGATCGAGGCAAGGAAGCTGGCGATGCGCGAGGCGGCCAAAGCCAAGTCGGACGCGGAACGGCAGGCGTATCTTGCCAGGAAGGGCCTCGCCAAGAAGGATAAGTCCGCTGGCAAGGCCAGGCTGGCCGATGCCAGGCCGGTCAAGATCATCGACCCGATTCAACCCATCGCAGCAATCCAGTCGGCCGAGGCCATTCCCGCCGAGGCCATGAACGTCGCGCTGACCGGCAACAACGGCGAATTGCGCAGCGAGCCGGTCGGACAGAAGCCCCAGCGCGTCTGGCTGTTCGCCGGCCTGTTCGGCGGCACGTCCTCGTCGATGTCGCTGCTCCCCGAGACCCGCGCCCTCGATGCCGCGCTCGCCAGCAAGGAAGCCAGGAAGCAGTTCAAGGTGAAGCCGGAGTTCGTGCCGCAAGAGGTCGAATTCACCGGCTACAGCCCCGGCACCATCGTCATCGATACGAGTGCGCGCCGTCTCTATCTCGTCGAATCCTCCTGGACCGCCCGCCGTTATGCGATTGCGGTCGGTCGTGACGGCCTGCAGTTCAAGGGCACGGTCGCCGTCGGCGACAAGCAGGAATGGCCCCGCTGGATCCCGACGCTCGACATGCAGAAGCGTGAGCCGAAGAATTACGGCCGGTACAAGGACGGCATGCCCGGCGGCGGCGATAACCCGCTCGGCGCGCGCGCCATCTATCTCTACGACGGCAGGAAGGACACCCATCTGCGCATTCACGGCACCATTGCGCCGCAGTCGATCGGGACGAGCTCCTCCAACGGCTGTTTCCGCATGATCAACGAGCACGTCATGGACCTTTATCGCAGGGTGAAAGTGGGCACCAAGGTCGTCATCATCTGACGCCTTGGCGGGTCAAACAAAAGGGCCGGCCTCGCCGGCCCTTTTGTTTTGGTTCGAGCATCACCAGGGCGCCTTCTTGGGAAAAAGCCTTCGCGGCGGTTTTTTCTCTGGCGGAATCAATTCGGCCGCGTTAAGCGATGACTCCCATGGCGCGATATGTATTCATCACAGGCGGCGTGGTTTCCTCACTCGGAAAAGGCATCGCTGCAGCGGCCCTTGGGGCTCTCTTGCAGGCGCGAGGCTATCGCGCGCGCATCAAGAAGCTTGATCCCTATCTCAATGTCGATCCCGGCACGATGTCGCCATACCAGCATGGCGAAGTCTTCGTGACGGATGACGGCGCCGAGACCGATCTCGATCTTGGCCATTATGAGCGGTTCACCGGCCGCTCGGCCAACCAGCAGGACAACATCACCACGGGCCGCATCTACAAGAATATCATCGAGCGGGAGCGACGCGGCGACTATCTTGGCGCCACCGTGCAGGTCATTCCGCATGTCACCGACGAGATCAAGAATTTCATTCTCAACGGCAATGACGACTATGACTTCGTCCTGTGCGAGATCGGCGGCACCGTCGGCGACATCGAGGCGATGCCGTTTCTGGAGGCGATCCGCCAACTTGGCAACGACCTGCCGCGCAACAACGCCGTCTACGTGCACCTGACGCTGATGCCCTATATTCCAACGGCGGGCGAATTGAAGACCAAGCCGACCCAGCATTCGGTCAAGGAATTGCGCGGCATCGGCATCGCGCCCGACATCCTGCTGGTCCGCGCCGACCGCCCCATCCCCAGGGAAGAGCGCCGCAAACTGTCGCTGTTCTGCAATGTGCGCGAGAGCGCGGTCATCCAGGCGCTCGACGTGCCGCACATCTACGACGTGCCGATGGCCTATCACAATGAAGGGCTGGATTCGGAAGTGCTCGCCGCTTTCGGCATCGACCCGGCGCCGAAGCCGCGGATGGAGCCGTGGCAAGCGGTGTCCAAACGCATCCACAACCCGGAGGGCGAGGTGACCATCGCCGTCGTCGGCAAATATACCGGCCTCAAGGACGCCTACAAATCGCTGATCGAGGCGCTGTCGCATGGCGGTCTCGCCAACCGCGTCAAGGTCAAGCTCGACTGGATCGAGAGCGAGATATTCGAGAAAGAAGACCCGGCGCCGTGGCTGGAAAAGGTCCACGGCATTCTGGTCCCCGGCGGTTTTGGCGAGCGCGGCGCGGAAGGCAAGATCCTTGCAGCGAAGTTCGCCCGCGAGCGAAAAGTGCCGTATTTCGGCATCTGCTTCGGCATGCAGATGGCCTGCATCGAGGCAGCGCGTTCGCTGGCCGGCGTCAATCATGCCTCGTCGACCGAATTCGGTCCGACCGAGGAACCGGTCGTCGGCCTGATGACGGAATGGCTGAAAGGCAACATGCTGGAGAAGCGCAGGGAAACCGGCGATCTCGGCGGCACCATGCGGCTGGGTGCCTATCAGGCGGACCTCGCCAGGGGCTCGAAGATCGCCGAGATCTATGGCGACACGCAGATTTCCGAGCGCCACCGCCACCGCTACGAGGTCAATGTCGACTACAAGGAGCGGCTCGAGGATTGCGGGCTGGTTTTTGCCGGCATGTCGCCGGACGGCGTGCTGCCGGAAACGGTCGAATATCCCGACCATCCCTGGTTCATCGGCGTGCAATATCATCCCGAGCTGAAAAGCCGGCCGCTTGACCCGCACCCGCTGTTTGCCAGCTTCATCGAGGCAGCGGTGGAGCAGAGCCGCTTGGTCTAAATCGACAGGCTATCGTGAGATATCCGGGCTAGCATGCAAACCTACGTCGCTCTGCTTTACAGCATCGTCCTGGGCGAGGGGCGGCGTGTCGTCATGTCCGATCTCAGGGCCATGACAGAAGGCCTGGGCCTGAACAACCCGCGCACGCTGGTGGCGACCGGCAATCTGGTTTTCGAGACGAAAGAAACAGAGATTGCCGTGCTGGAGCGCCGATTGGAGACGGCGTTCCAAAAGACCTTCGGCCGCCATGTCGACATCATCGTGCGCCGCGCGGATGACTGGTTGAAGCTTGCGGCCGGCAATCCGTTTCCCGCCGAATCGGCTGCCGCCGCGGATCAGGTAGCGGTGCGCGTGATGCGCAAGCCCGTTCCCGCTGAGGCCGTCGCGGCGCTGGAGGCCTATATCGGCAAGGATGAGCGGATGCAGGCCGTCGGCGGCGACATCTGGATCTTCTTTTCGCGCGAGACGCCAAGCTCGCGGCTTGTGGCGGCGATAAGCCATAAACGGCTCGGCATCGGCACCTCGCGCAATTGGAACACCGTGCGCAGGCTGGCCGAGATGGTCGGCGGATAGGGCTTCCCCTTCTCCCAGGGAGAGTATAGCGACGGGGAGAAAGACGCCTTCGCCAAAGATTTCGCCAATCTGCAGCGCTGCAGAAAGGGGCGCCGATGTAGCGGCCAGCCCCCTTCTCCCCGTCACTATACGGGGAGAAGGTGCCGGCAGGCGGATGAGGGGCGGCGCCGACATCGACACCCCAGGACAACTCCACCTCCGGGAAATCGCCTCAGGTGGCGCTGCCCCTCATTGCCCTGCCGGGCATTTCTCCCCGTATAGAGACGGGGAGAAAGACGCCTTGTCCGAACCGGATAGATAGGTAACAGAATGGACTGATTGCATGGGTGACAGTTTTCTCCTTCGCCGGGAGGACCGG
>NZ_JBVVQZ010000042.1:0-15997 GCF_055811635.1 Mesorhizobium sp. WSM4806
CCGGTCCTCCCGGCGAAGGAGAAAACTGTCACCCATGCAATCAGTCCATTCTGTTACCTATCTATCCGGTTCGGACAGAGAGTGCCCTCTCCCCGTCACTATACGGGGAGAGGATGCCGGCAGGCAGGTGAGGGGCAGCGCCAACCTGAAGCGATGGGCTTGCCGTTCCGCTTTGCCGGGTCGCTTCGGCGCCTTCGCTCAGCCTTGAAACAGCGCCAGTTCTTCGGCCGTGAGGTGGCGGGCCTTGCCCTTGGCGAGGTCGCCGAGCTGCAAGCGGCCGATCGCCACCCGCACCAGGCGAAGCACCTCGACCTCATGCGCGCCGAGCAGCCGGCGGATGTGGCGGTTGCGGCCCTCGTTGAGTGTGATTTCCAGCCAGGCGGTGCTGGCGCCGCTGCGCAGGATGTCGATCGACCGCGCCGTCAAATCTTCGCCATCGACCGTGGCGCCGGCGCGCAACCGCGCCAGCAGGGCCGCGTCGGGCAGGGCGCCGATCTGGACGTGATAGATCTTGGCGACGTGCGAGGCGGGGTCGAGCAGGCGCTGGGCGAAACGCGTGTCGTTGGTCATCAAGAGCAGGCCCTCGCTGGCCTTGTCGAGGCGGCCGACCGGCGACACGAAGGGCAGGTCGAGCTCTGCCAGGCAGTCGTAGACGGTGCCGCGGTCCTGCGGGTCGTTGCGGGTGGTGACCAGGCCGCGCGGCTTGTTGATCATCAGATAGACCTTGCGCTCGGCGACGACGCGGCTGCCGTCGACCTTGATGCGGTCGCGGCCGGGATCGACGCGCAGCGAGCCGTTGCGCACGATTTTGCCGGCGACCCGGACGCGCCCTTCGGCGACCAGAATTTCCGCCTGCTTGCGCGAGCACAGGCCGAGCTTTGACAGCGCACGGCAAAGGCTGACGCCTGGCGGACTGGCTCCGGCGCTAGGCGAGGGGCGTGGCCAGCCGGCGTTCGGCCGTGGCGCCATAGTTTTGCGTGATCGTTCCGGCAAGTCAGGTCTTCCCCGCCACCTGAGGTGAATATTTGCTAACAGAAAGCCGCCGGGGTGGATATCTGGATTTCTCGATAGGAGTATTCGGACGTGTGAGCTGCGGCCCTCCGTTGCGACAGGTCGCCTCCGGACATCATGGCAAAGTTGGCGGGACAGCGCCCCCCTCTGCCCTGCCGGACATCTCCCCCACAAAGGGGGAGATCGGCCGTTATCACTGGTTCCGCCAATCGCCCAACTTTGAAAAAGAGGCGCGGTTGGCAAAGCTGCCGATCTCCCTCCTTGTGGGGGAGATGTCCGGCAGGACAGAGGGGGGCGCCGTAGAGCGCCAACATTTCGAGCCTCGCACGCGCCCCGACGCTGATCGCCCGGGGGGCCCCGATCTTCAGTTTGCCCTGGGCTCGTCCTCGACAACGAAAGATGCGGCAATCAGGTCGTCGGCATCGATCCGCAGGGAGCCTTCACCTGCTCCCATGACAGCGGCTACCTTCTGAAAAATTTTCATCTCGTGCTCGGTAATCCGGGCGCTCCGCATCCTGGCTTTGAGATCAGCGATGCGCAGCCCCAATGTGTGGGACGTTCCAATTTCACGGTTCGACATGACAACATGCTCCTCCCCGACCCATGCTTTTTCCTCCCCACCGCTATTCGCCCGTCGCCTATCATGTTTGCCCAAAAATAAGGCATCGCGAATACAGCGCCCCGAACGCTGGTGCGAGGGGAAGGTTCCGGCGCAACATGGTCACGAAATAATACGGGCCGCCGCCGCCGGCGGGTTACCCGCAGGAGGTGGCTAGCCGTCATTCTTCGATTTGTGACGGACTCGCCGGCAAGGTGAGCTCAAAAGCAGATTTGACTGGATCCTCCCGGGGAGGATACAAAACAGGCATGTCCGAAGGCATCCATCGTTCGCATCCGGCTATCGTGAAGCGCCTGAAGCGCGCGCAAGGCCATCTTGCGGCGGTGCTGTCGATGTTCGAGGCGCATCGTCCTTGCGTTGACCTGGCGCAGCAGCTCCACGCCGTGGAGAGCGCCATCAGCAGTGCAAAGCGCGAACTGATCCACGATCATATCGAGCATTGCCTGACGGACACCGCGGAAGCCGCCGGCAACTCGCTGGCGGAACTCAAGCAACTGGCGAAATATTTGTGAGCTGTCAAATGCCTGTGCTCGGCGCGCGCATCCTCGACTGGTTCGGGTTCGGGCCGCGCCATCACGCCGCGCATGGTCATGGCCATCACGATCATGTGAGCGGGTCGCATAGCCACGGGGTCATCGATGCGACCATTGCCACGACCGACCGCGGCATATGGGCGATAAAATGGTCGTTCGTCATCCTGGCAATCACCGCGGCGATGCAGATGGTCGTGGTCGCGCTGTCGGGCAGCGTGGCGCTGCTGGCCGACACGGTCCACAACATCGGTGACGCCACCACCGCCATTCCGCTGTGGATCGCCTTCCTGCTGGCCCGGCGCAAGCCGTCGCCGACCTTCACCTACGGCCTGGGCCGGGTCGAGGACCTGGCCGGGATGATCATCGTCGGGATCATCCTGTTCAGCGCCATCGTCGCCGGTTACCAGGCCATCGACCGTTTGATCAATCCACGCGTGGTGACGCATCTGGGCTGGCTGGCGGCGGCGGGCATTGTCGGCTTTCTCGGCAATGAGGCCGTCGCGGTGTTCCGCATCCGCGTCGGCCGCGAAATCAACAGCGCCGCACTGATTGCCGACGGCTACCACGCCCGCACCGACGGCCTGACCAGCCTTGCCGTGGTCCTCGGAGCGTTCGGCGTCTGGCTCGGTTTTGCGCTGGCCGACCCGATTGTCGGCCTGCTCATCACGCTTGCCATCTTCGGCATCGTCTGGCAGTCGGCGCACTCGGTGCTGACCCGCATGCTCGATGGTATAGATCCTGAAGTCATCGGCGACATCGACCATGCCGCCGCGCATGTGCCGCAGGCGCGCATTGTCGATGCCAAGGCGCGGTGGATCGGTCACAGGCTGCACGCCGACATTGCCATCGCCGTAGAAGAAAGCCTGCCGGTCAGCGAAGCGCAGAAGATCACCGCAGCGCTGGAACACGAGTTGTTCGAGCACATGCCGGCGCTTGCGGCGGCGAATATAAGATTGGCGAACGCGGATGCCGATCACCGCCATGGACATGGCCACGGCGAGCACGACGGCCACTAACGGTCGCTCCGACCGGCTCGCTTCTGTTATCCTCAGCTGATGTTCCAAATTCTTGTCGAGTTGCAACGAACGATCTATCTGGCGGTCGGCGAGCAGATCAAACTGCTCTCGGCGGGAGGCGACTGGCTGGCGTTCATGGGCTTCCTGCCGATGGGCGTCGTCTTCGGGGCTGCGCATGCGCTGACGCCTGGCCACAGCAAGGCGGTGCTGGCAACCTATCTTGCGGGTTCGGATGCAAAGGTTTCGCGCGGCCTTCTCGCATCGATAATTCTGTCCTTCACCCATGTGACGATTGCCGTTCTGATTGCGGTTCTCTCGCTGCCGCTGGTTTCCATCGCCTTGGGCAGCGTCGGTCGCGCTCCGCTTTTGGAGGATATCAGTCGTGCGCTGCTCGGCCTGATCGGTGTCTGGATGCTCTGGCGCGCTTTGAGCCGCGGCCACCACCACAAGCATGAGGGCGAGGCGGTCGGCGTCATGGCAGGTCTGATCCCGTGCCCGCTGACGCTGTTCGTGATGACCTTCGCGATGTCCAGAGGCGTTCCCGGCGCCGGCGTGCTCTTCGCTGTCACCATGATGGCCGGTGTGGCGCTGACGCTGTCCTGCGTCGCGGTGTTGTCGATCCTGTTTCGGCAACGTCTGGTGGGTTTCATCGCCGGCAAGCCACTCGAAACCATTTCCCGAACCATCGAAGGCGCTGCCGGGCTGGCGCTTGCGGGCGTTGCCGTCAGGCAGATCATGGTCGCCGCCTGATCTTGCTCAAGGGCGAGATCGAGTTGCACACCGATCGGCACGCGCCGGGCCGGCGACCTGGGCCGCTCTACTTCGACGAGGTATGCCAGTTCAGCCCTCCGGCCCCGATCGAAAATGACGGTTGGGTCGCCGCGTGCTATCCTGCGCGCGGAGGTGACAGGGCGCATCGTTCCACATGATGCGTGCGGGGCGCGCTCAAAACGGGAGCAGAACTCATGAAAGGCGAAGATAGGATCATTGAACGTCTTAACGAAGCGCTGTTTCTGGAACTCGGTGCCGTCAATCAATTTTGGCTGCATTATCGCCTGTTGGAGGACTGGGGCTATTTCAAACTGGCGAAGAAGGAGCGCGAGGAATCTATCGAGGAAATGCACCATGCGGACCGGATTATCGAACGGACGATCTTCCTCGAAGGGCACCCGAACCTGCAGGCAGTGGCGCCGCTTCGCATCGGGCAGAATGTGAAGGAAGTGCTGGATTCGGACCTCGCCGGCGAATACGACGCGCGCACCTCTTACAAGAAGTCACGCGAGATCTGCCAGGAACTGGGTGACTACGTGACCATGCACCTGTTCGAGGATCTGCTCAAAGACGAGGAGGGCCACATCAACTTTCTCGAGACCCAGCTCGATCTGCTCGCCTCGATCGGCGAAGAGAGATACGGCCTCCTCAATGCCGCTTCCGGGGATCAGGCAGAGTAGTATTGGGAAAGCCACGCGGCGGAAATACTGCGCGCAGGTTTGAGGATTCCGCAGCCACGGCGCATCAGGTGAACGGCACCCAAGGCGCGACGTGACGCCTCCAAGCTCTGTGCCGTTCGCCGGTATCCTGCGGACGACGCAAGGACTTGTCCCGTTCCATCGGCGGGCAACTGCCCGAAGCGTATCCACCGGCCGGAATCAACCGTTGCAGAACTCCAGTTCGCCATTGGCGGGATCTGCTGCGCGAAAGATGTTGAGACCGCCGCGTCTTAGTCCATTATCCCCGGGTCCATTATCTCTGGCTCGTGCAAGGCTTGACCCGAGCGCCAAACGTGGCCGGAAACCGGATTGAGAAGATGCCTCAGGCGCCACTTATCGCAACCCTTGTCGCCGGCCTCGGACTCGCCTTCATCCTCGGCACGTTGGCGAACCGACTTCGCCTGTCGCCACTGGTCGGCTACCTCGTGGCTGGTGTCTTGATTGGCCCGTTCACGCCCGGCTTCGTTGCCGACCAGGCGCTGGCGCGCCAACTCGCCGAGCTCGGCGTGATCCTGCTGATGTTTGGCATAGGGCTGCATTTTTCGCTGAACGATCTGCTGTCGGCAAGAAAGATCGCGATTCCCGGCGCTATCGGTCAAATGGCTCTGGTGACCATGCTCGGGCTCCTCGTGACGCAGGCGATCGGCTGGCCGATCGGAGCCGGAGTGGTGTTTGGGCTGGCCCTGTCGGTTGCAAGCACAGTCGTGGTCCTACGGGCGCTGCAGGAAATGCGGCAGCTCGAAACCGATGGCGGACGCATCGCAGTCGGCTGGCTGGTCGTAGAGGACCTCGCCATGATCCTCGCGCTCGTGCTGTTGCCGGCCTTCGCCGGTGTGCTCGGTGGCAATTTCAACGGGCCAAACCTTAACGGCAATGACCTGTTCACATTGTTTGAGCCGCAGACCATCTGGAGCGCGCTCGGGCTGACGCTGGGCAAATTGGCGGCTTTCTTCGCGATCATGGTTGTCGTCGGGCGAACGTGTCATTCCGCCGATCCTTCACTACGTTGCTCACACTGGCTCGCGAGAGCTTTTCCGTTTGGCCGTGCTGGCGATCGCCCTTGGTGTCGCTTTCGGGGCAGCCGAGCTGTTCGGCGTCTCGTTCGCTCTTGGGGCGTTTTTCGCAGGAATGATCCTTGCCGAATCCCAGTTGAGCCAAAGGGCCGCTCAGGAAACGCTGCCGCTGCGCGACGCATTCGCCGTGCTTTTCTTCGTCTCCGTCGGCATGCTGTTCAACCCGATGATCCTGGTCGAGCAGCCGCTGCTCGTCGGCGTGACATTTTTGATCATCGTCATCGGCAATGCCACGGTCGCATCGGCCATCGCATTGATGTTCGGCTATCCGTCCTACGTGGCCCTGACACTCGGCCTGAGCCTGGCACAGATCGGCGAGTTCTCCTTCATCCTGGCGGGACTGGGTGTCGAACTCGCGCTTCTTCCAGAGGCGGGACGTGACCTGGTGCTTGCTGGAGCCATCCTTTCGATCCTCGTCAACCCGCTGCTGTTTGCGGCGTTGGATCGGCTGACGCCGTGGCTGAAAGCACGAGAGCGAACCATTGCCACGCAAGAAGGCAAATCCGAACCGCCCGAACTCGCGGCTACCAGCCTGACAGACCACGCGGTGCTTGTCGGCCATGGACGGGTCGGAAGCCTGGTCGCGGAGACGTTGCAAAAGGCAAGGCAGCCTTACCTGGTGATCGAGGAACGACAAGCGATAGTAGAACAGCTGCGCGCCCGCGGCGTTGATGTCATTGCGGGAAATGTCACCCAGCCGGGCCTGCTTGAGGCGGCCAACGTTGCCTCAGCCCGGTGGTTGATCAGCGCCATTCCCAATCCGTTCGAGAGCGGCAATCTCATCGAGCAAGCCCATGCCATCAATCCAAGGCTCGAGATCATCGCCCGCGCGCATTCCGATGCCGAAGTGGATTACCTCAAGAAGTTCGGCGCCGACCTGATCATCATGGGCGAGCGGGAGATCGCGCGCGGCATCTCGGATCACATTCTGAGCCGGATCGATGCCCCAGCCGCCCCGGTCGCCGACCAGAGCCAAAACGCGCGCCAGGTCGACCCAAAGCCGATGGCCGGGTAATGGCGGCAGCTGCGCCAACAGCATCTCCAGCTTCTTCCGCTGATAGCGTGAGGTCTGGCAGGCGTCGGTCTTTGAAGCAACGCCGGGTTCCGGCACCTGCAATCACGGCCGGCCGACCTATATCCAACTGAAGCTTGCCGATATCGAGCGGCTGTGTCGACGGCGCAAACGTCGTTTGCAACGGCAATAGCTTGTTTGTTCGCATCACTTTCAGGGAGATAAGGAGCCATGATTTCCGGCGCACACATGATCATCTACAGCACGGATGCCGAGGCAGACCGCGCATTTTTTCGCAATGTCCTACGTTTTCCAGCAGTCGATGCTGGCGAAGGCTGGTTGATCTTCGCATTGCCGCCGGCCGAGATTGCCGTTCACCCGGCCGCCGAAGTCGACAGCCACGAAGTCTATCTCATGTGCGAAGACATCAATGCTACGATCCAAGAGCTGAAATCGCACGATGTTGAATGCACTTCGGTCACCGATGAAGGCTGGGGCCTGCTCACGTATGTCTCGCTTCCCAGTGGCGGCTCGCTTGGCCTTTACCAGCCGAGGCATGCTTTGGCGCACAAAGCCGGGGCTGCTTAAGTGGCCGTTTTCCGACTGCACCCGCTCATTGGCTGCCGATCACCATGCGGTTGCCCTCGCTGTCGCGAAATTCCGCCACCGTGCGGCCTGGCTGCCAGGGCGCCTCCTGCGGTTCGGTGATGATCTCGACGCCGCCCGCCTTCAACGCCGCGATCGTCGCCTCGACATCGTCGTCGACCAGCACCAGCACCGGCTCCGCGCCTGGCGTGTCGTCGGCGCGCCTCACGAAATGCAGGTTCGTCACGGCGTCGGGAAATTTCAGCTCGATCCAGCGCCAGCCGCTATCGCCCATCTTCTCGTCGGCCGTCACCTTGCAGGCGAAATGCCTGGTGTAGAACGCCTTGGCGCGGTCCTGGTCGAATACCGGCAGTTCGGCAAACTGGATGTGCATGGTCGTCGCTCCTGCTCCTCGATGGCTGCTGCCTAGCCGTCCGCAGGTGGAAGTCGATCCGGGCGGCCGAAAAAATTTATAGCGTGCGAGAATCTTTTCGGGAACGCGAAACGTCTTCTGCTCAGACCAACCATTCAGGAGACGAACCATGGGCTACAAACTCATTCGCTACAGCGTGAAAGACACCGGGCTGGAAGAGAACCGCGCGCTGGTGGCAAAAGTGTTCGAGACGCTGGATGAAACGGCGCCGCAGAGCGTGCGCTATCTCGTGCTCGAACTCGACGACGGCGAGTTCGTCCATGTCGTCGGCGAGGGAAATGACACATCCGCGCTGACCGAGCTTGCGGCCTTCGAGGCGTTCACGCAAAACCATGCGGAACGGCGCTCGACGCCGGTCAAGCGGTCGCCTGCCAAAATTATCGGCAACTACCGTGTGCTTGAGGAGAGCAAGGCCGGATAGAATGGACGCCATGATCCAACCGAAATTCGATCGGCCGGCGCTGGAGTCGATGCTCTCCGGGTTCCGCCCAAAGCTGCACCGCTACTGCGCCCGCATGGCCGGCTCGGTGATCGACGGCGAAGACATCGTGCAGGAGACGCTGATCAAGGCGCTGCAGGCGGTCGACGGCAGCATGACCGTCGAGCGGCCCGAGCAATGGCTGTTTCGCATCGCCCATAATGCCGCGCAGGACCATCTGCGCCGGCGCCATCGGGAAAGGTCGCGCATGACCGAGACCGACATGACCACGATCGAGGATCCTTCCGGCAGCGCCGACTCAAGGCTCGCCGCGGCGGCCGGCCTGCGCAGCTTCATGCAGCTCTCGGTGGCGCAGCGCAGCGCCGTGATCCTGGTCGACGTGCTAGGCCTTTCGCTGCATGAGACCTGCGAGGTGACCGGCGCGACGCTGGCCGCCACCAAGGCGGCGCTGCATCGCGGGCGGGCGCAGTTGCGCCTGCTGGCGTCGCAGCCTGAGCACGTCGTCGCGCCACGGCTCGACGCCGATGACGAGCGACGGCTGCGCCGTTATGTCGATCTGTTCAACGCGCGCGACTTCGACGCGGTCAGGGCGCTGATCGCCGAGGATGTCCAACTCGAATTGGTCAGCCGGCTCCGCATGCGCGGCAAGGCTGAAGTGTCGACCTATTTCGGCAATTACGAGCGCATCAGCGACTGGGCGCTGTCGCTGGGTTTTGTCGACGGCCGGCCGGCGATCCTGATCCGCAACCCGCAGGAGCCGGACGGTGCGGTGCGCGGCTTCATGCTGGTCGAATGGCGGGAGGAGCGGGTCGTCCAGATCCGCGATTTTCGTTATGCGCCTTGGTGCCTGATCGATGCCGAGATCAGCACGATAGAGGGGTAGGGGGAGGGTCGGCCTCCGGCCGCCCGCTATCCGCGCCGGCCGTCGCGCCAGCCAGCCGGCGAGACGCCCGCGAGCTTCTTGAAGCTCCGGCTGAAGGCCGCTTCGGACTCGTAGCCGACATCACGCCCGACCGCCGAGACTTTGGCCAGCCCATCAGTGAGCAGTCGTGCGGCCAGTTGTACGCGCCATCGCGTGAGATACTGCATCGGTGGGCAGCCGACGAGACGCGTGAAGCGGGCCGCGAGGACGGACCGCGAGACGCCGGTTTCGCGTGCGAGTTCTTCAATTGTCCAGCCGCGCGCCGGATTCTCGTGGACAAGCGCAACAGCCCGGCCGACGGCGGGGTCGCGCAAGCCGGCCAGCCAGCCGGTCTGCTCCGGCGGCAGTGCCTCAAGATAGCGGCGAACGACCTCAACGAACATCAACTCGCTGAGGCGCAGGCGGATGCATTCAGCGCCTGGCCGTTGAACGGACACCTCTGCCAGCGTTAGCTCGATCAGCCGGTCGAGCAGATCGCTCTGTGCGCCGGCCGCGCGCCGGATGCGTATCAGCGGAGGCAGGGCCCCGAGCAGAGGATTGAACGGCCGTGCATCGCAGCCAAGGAAACCGCAGACATATCTGGTCAGGAGGAGGCCGTCGCCACCTTCGTTGATCACGAAGGGCAGTTGTCCGGCCGCCATGGCGCGAAAGAAATCGAGCGAATCTTCCGGGCTCAAACCTGATCGCACTCCGGGCGCACTGCACATCGCGTACGAATCCTCATGCGGGATCACAAGTATGTCGCCTTCGGCAAACTCCATCGGCGGATCGTCACCGATGCTGACCGAGCCCGATCCTTGGGTGATGATGTGGTAGGAAATCACATGTTGGGCGCGCGGCAGGATAAGATGGGCAAATGAACCCGCCCGCGGCACTTCCACGCTCCAGGGCGAAGAGGCATCGACCCAGAAGAAAAGCGCGCCGGTGAGCTTTACCACGCGCAGCACATCCGAAAGCACATCCTTGTCCGGCGCGGCCGAAGGTGCGGCATCGGCAACGACCTCTTCCGGTGGCCGCCCAGGCGATCGCGCCAGAACGGACGCTGCAGCAAGCGATTGAGACGCTGGGTCATGGAGCGTGCCCATGGCCAAGTCTACTATGCGCCGAACAGTATATCCACCGCGCATCCCGTGGAGTCCATGCGAGCAACGGAGGTCGGCCATGTCTACCTATTGCTTCTTCGACGTGCGTGAAATCACCGACCAGGCCAAGGTCGAGCAGTATTTGGCAGGGGTCTTTGCAACGGTTGAACAGTATGGAGGGCGCTATCTGGTGCTGGGCGGGAAATCCGACCTTGTCGAAGGAGACTGGCAGCCGGTCTATCCGGTCATCGTCGAATTTGCCGACGGCGAGCATGCCCGGCGCTGGTATTCATCGCCCGAATACGAGCCGCTGAAGGCGCTACGCGTCGCCGGAACCCGATCCAACGCAGTGTTCCTTGAAGGTGCAACGCCGGGATCGGAGCAAGCGGCGGCCCAGACCCGCCGGGGCAAGATATCGAAAACTCCGGCTGAAATCTACGACTCACTGTTCGTTCCAGCGCTGTTCCGACAATGGGGGCCTATCGTCGCCGCCGAGGCGCGAATAGGGAGGGGCGACTGCGTGATCGACATTGCCTGCGGTACGGGTGTGCTGGCGCTCGCGGCCCTCGACCGCGTTGGCGCGGAGGGCAAGGTGGTCGGGCTTGATCCCAATCCCGATATGCTTTGCGTTGCCCGCCGCAAAAGCACTCGCATCGATTGGCGAGAAGGGCGCGCTGAGCAGGTCCCTTTCCCGGATGAAAGCTTCGACGCCGCGGTCAGCCAGTTCGGCCTGATGTTCTTCGACGATCGAGCAGCCGGACTGCGGGAAGTGATGCGCGTGCTTAAGTCCGGCGGCCGGCTCGCCGTCGCGGTCTGCGGACCGCTCGACCAGTCGCCCGGCTATGCCGCAGTGGCGGATATGCTTGAACGGCTGTTTGGAGCCGACGTTGCGAACGCGTTCCGCGCGCCCTTTGTGCTCGGCAATGCGGAGTTACTGCGCTCGCTCTGCGCGAAGGCAGGCATAGAGCGTGCCGAGGTGAAGCGTCACCGCGGAACGGTCCGTTTTGCCTCGATCGAGTCGCTGATCTCGACTGAAAGAGCCTGCATCTGGACGTTGGGCGGGCTTTTGGACAACGAGCAGTTCAAGCGGCTCCTGGAGGAGGCCGAGCGGGCACTTATGCCTTACGTGACAGCAGCCGGCGCCGTCGCTTTCGACATGCCGGCGCTCGTCATCACGGCATCCAAGGACTGACGCTGGCGACCAGTCTGCGATCAGGCGCTGCCTGCTTCACCTTCCCGCAAAGTCTATCAAACGACACCCACGCGGCGCGTCACCTGGCCATTGCTTTCCCAGTATGTGTGTTTCTTGGCAATCAAGGGATCGTCCATTGCCGGTTGAACCTGTCCCGTGGTGCTGACCGCGCGCGAGGTCACCGTGTGTTCTCCAGGCGACGGATTTGGCCAATCCAGGGACCAGATCTTCCAGGCGTGTTCGGCCTCCTCGCTGCGGTCGATGGTCGCCGGTGCCCATGGCGCTTGATCGATTTGCACTTCGACCCGATCGATCGGTGCCCCCCAGGCTGCCCCAATGATGCGGTAGTCCGAGTCCTTGCGGGTGACCTTCGCGGGCGCGGACTTTATCAGCGCTCGTCCGACTGAGTCCTCGGTCCACACGGTCTCGCCATTGCGCTCTTCCTCCCGGATGGTGACATAGTCACGCGCCATCAGAAGGCTCATGAAGCGGGTGTCGCGCACCTCGATGCGCTCCAGCCACTTGATGTTGGCGATGCCATACCAGCCCGGAGCAATCAGCCGCAGCGGAAAACCATTGGCCGCCGGCAAGGCGGCTCCGTTCATTTCATAGCAGAGCAGATTGTCTGGGTTCGTCGCTTCGGCAAGCGACATGCTGCGCGCGAAATTCTGCTGCATCTTGACGTCGCGGATGGCGACCTCGCCGGTGTCAGTGCCGAAAAAGACCACCTCGATGCCATCTTCCAGAACGCCGGCTTCCTCGAGGATCGGGGCGAGCGGCGTCCCTGCCCAGCGGGCATTGCCGATGCCGCCGGTGAAAAACGGAAAACCGTGGTTGCCCGAGCATTCCACTGTGAAAACGACCTCCTGGCGCGGCCGCGCCTTGATGTCGGCGAGAGTCAGTTTCAAGGGCTTCTTGACCAGGCCGCCGATCTCCATCGACCATGTCTTCTCGTCGATCGTTGGTCGATTGAAATGCGAGATGCTGAAGAACTTGTCGTTTGGCGTTATCCAGCTATCCAGATCCTCCCAGACAAGCTGCTTCTGGATGCCGACCGGATCGGGATTTTCGGTCGGCTGGTCCAGCCACCGAATAACCTCCTCGCTCGCCCGTGTTGGAAAAGCGTAAGCCCGACGCGAGGTATAGAGAGCAGCAATTGCGGCAAGGGCAGCACTTCCCTGAACGAGAAGTTCTCTGCGTTGAATATCAGGCATGTTGTTTCCTCCCAGTTGATCCGGAAACAGGCTGCACGTGCCTTAGGCCGCAGCCTGAACATGGGTAGGCGCAATGAACGTTTGCCCCGACCGGAGATTATCCGGACAGGTCAAGCAATCAGCGGCGCATCTCAAACATGTGAAGCCTTGGACGAAACTCTCGCTTGGGTTTCGCCTTTTTAAGGGTGCGCCTTTGAGAGGGAAGAGTCCAGGTGTATGATGATCGTCTAATATTTCTAGATCAGGGGGACAGCATGACGTCTTGGGAAATCAAGGGACGCGAGCTCGTCAATTGCACCTGCGAATATGGCTGCAACTGTCAATTCAATGCGCTGCCCGATGGCCGGCATCCAGATCGATGAAGGTCATCATGGCGAGACCGTTCTCGACGGCCTGCGCATCGCCGCGATCTTCAAATGGCCCGGGGCGATCCACGAGGGCAACGGCGAAGCCATCGCTTTCGTCGACGAGAAGGCAACCGAGCGGCAGCGTGACGCGCTGCTGCGCATCATGACCGGCCAGGACACCGATCCGTTCGCGACGATGTTCGCCGTCTACGCCTCGACCGTGACAAAAATGAATGAGCCGGTCTTCACCAGGATCGATCTCGACCTCGATGTCGACGGCCGCAGGGGCCGCATCTTCGTCAAGGACTACATCGAAACGGTCGGCGAACCAATCCGCATCAAGGTGACGGGCGCGGACTCGCGCGCCCAGATCGTGTTGCCGAACGGCTTCGAATATGCGGTCGCCGAGATCGGCAGCGCTTCGAGCACAACCAGCGGGCCGGTTCAGGTGACCACCAAGGACAGTTACGGCCAGTTCGCGCGGCTGCATCTCAACAATCACGGGGTGGTGCGAGCCTGACGCGGCGCATGAACGGCGCGTCGCCACTGGAACGGCTGCTCAGGCGCGACCGCGTCATCACAATTGCGGGCGTGGTGGCGCTGTGCCTGCTGGCCTGGCTTTACATCGCCGCCGGCGCAGGGATCGGCATGAATGCGTGGGAGATGTCGAGGCTCGCGTTATTCCCGCACCTGCAAACTCCGAACATGACATCCGATATGACCTCTGAGATGCCCGGCATGGACATGTCTGGCATGGATATGTCCGGCATGGACATGAGCGCGATGGCGACGGAGCCGCAGGCCTGGGGGACCGCGAACTGGGCGCTGATGATCGCCATGATGTCGCCGAGTGCGGCGCCGACCATCCTGCTCTATGCGCGCGTGCATCGCCATGCGCTGGCACGGGGTCAGATCCAGGACAAGCTCGCGCCGACCGGCGTGTTCATGGCGGCTACCTCCTGGTCTGGCTGGGGTTCTCCGTCGCCGCAACCGCATTGCATTGGCTGCTCGAGCGCGAAGCCTTCGTTTCGGCAACGATGATGAGTTCGCAGAGCCGCTGGCTTTCAGCCATCGTCCTGATCGGCGCGGGGATCTATCAGCTCTCGTCCTTCAAGAACGCCTGCCTGTCGCATTGCCGGGCACCGACGGCGTTCCTTGCCCGCCACTGGCGTCCGCACGCCCTTGGCGCGCTGCGTCTGGGCGCATTGCATGGGGCGTTTTGTGTCGGATGCTGCTGGATGCTGATGGCGTTGTTGTTCGTCGGCGGCATCATGAACCTGGTGTGGATCGCCGCGCTCGCCATTCTGGTGCTGGCGGAAAAACTGTTTCCTGCCGGCCCGTGGGTTGGCCGGGCAGCCGGCATCGCCCTGATCGCCTGGGGCAGCGCAACGCTTTTGGTCTGACGACCAGGGCCGCCTCTGTCGGCATTCAAAGCGTCGAGGAACTTTGAATTCTCGAATCCGTTACCGAATATTGTGGATGGGAGGCTCCGCCGATGAATGTCAGCGATGAAAGGACTGTATCGCTCTGGGCGGCGACCGAGGTCGTGCCCGATGCGGTGCCGCTCGGGCAAAGCGAACAGGTCGATGTCGTGGTCGTCGGGTCTGGGATTGCCGGACTGTCGGTCGCCTACGAACTGGCCGTCGCCGGGCAAAAGGTGGCTGTCCTCGATCGCGGCCGGATCGGAAGCGGCATGACGGCTCGCACCACTGCGCACCTGTCATCTGTCTGCGACGACTATTTTTCGGAGCTGACCAAATTGCGCGGCGAGGACCTGGCGCGGATTTTTTACCAAAGCCAATCGGCCGCTATCGACCGTATCCAATCCATCCGGGAGACCGAGCGTATCGCTTGCGATTTCCGGCGCCTTGATGGCTTTCTCTTTCCGGCTTCCGGCAGCCAGGAATCCGATATCACGCGCGAACTGGACGCCGCTCTGAAGATCGGTGTCGAGGTCGAGAAGACCAGGGGCGTGCCATTTGCAGGCTTTTCGGATGTGCAGGCCCTTCGATACGCCAATCAGGCGACCTTCCACCCGCTCAAATATCTCCGCGGGCTGGCCGCGGCCATCCGCGCGCGCGGCGGCGTGCTTTATGCCGATACCATCGTCGAAAAGGTCGAGGAGACTGATGGCGGCGTGCGTGTAACCACGGTTTCAGGCTCTACCGTGTCTGCCAGATCGGCCGTTGTCGCCACCAACTCGCCGATCAACAATCGGGTCGCGCTTCACACCAAGCAAGCGCCCTATCGAACCTACGCGATGTCGTTCGAGATCGCGCGCGATACCATACCGGATGCGCTGTATTGGGATACTGAAGACCCTTATCACTACGTTCGGCTTCAGCCTGGCGACGGTCGGACCGACTTCCTGATCGTCGGAGGTGAAGACCACAAGACAGGACAGGCCGATGATGCCGGTGACCGTTTCGCGGCCCTGACGGCCTGGACCAAAAGGCTGGTGCCCGATGTCGGCGTGGAAATCAACCGGTGGTCCGGGCAGGTGATGGAGACCGTCGATTATGCGGGGTTCATCGGCCGCAATCCTGGCGACAGCCGCGTCTTTGTGGCGACCGGGGATTCCGGCCAGGGCATTACCCATGGCGTTGTCGCCGGCCTGTTGATTTCAGACCTGATTCTGAAGGAGGAAAGTCCCTGGCGCGAACTCTACGAGCCGTCGCGCAAGACGGCAGGCGCGATCGGCGATTACCTGTCGGAGAATGCGACGGCGATCAAGAGTTTTGCCGAATATATCGCGCCTGGCGAGATCGATTCCGTCGATAAGCTGCGACCGGGAGAAGGTGCCATCGTCCGCGAAGGGCTCAGCAAGATCGCCGCATTTCGCGATGACGACGGCACGCTCTACAAGCGCTCGGCCGCATGCACGCATATCGGCTGCCATGTACACTGGAACTCCCTCGAGCGCTGCTGGGACTGCCCCTGCCACGGCTCGCATTTTGCAATCGATGGCACGGCTTTGAACGGACCGGCGGTGGCGCCGCTGGGAGGGGAGTAGGGGAGTAGGGGAGTAG
>NZ_JBVVQZ010000043.1:0-10256 GCF_055811635.1 Mesorhizobium sp. WSM4806
TCTCGGTCGAGTGTCATAAAACTCGGAACAGCGACCCGATCGGCCCGCTCTCTCCGCCAGAGGCGCAGCCTTTCATCCGTTCGAATGGATGTTGTCATCGCCAGCGCTTCCGCTGCCTAAACATCCGATTCTTGCGACCTTAGCTGCGCGCGTATCCAACCCGCGGGGTAGGGGAACACATGGCCTGGCCCGAAGTTGGGGGTGCCAAAGGAGGAGAGGGATGGCGACCACGGCTTCGCAGCATCGCCGTTTTCCGACGTCCGCAGGTATTCTGCTGGGGCTTGGCCTGGGCGGGTTCTTCGATGGAATCGTGCTGCACCAGTTGCTCCAGTGGCACCATATAGCGACCAGCGCCGGCTATCGCCGACAGTGTTGAGAACCTTCAGTTCAACACGCTTCTCGATGGCCTGTTCCACGCCGGCACATACATCTTCGTCGTGCTTGGTTTGGTCGTGCTCTGGCGCACCGCTCACAAATCTCATCTCTGGTGGTCGGGAACGATGTTGCTTGGGACAATGCTCATGGGCTTCGGGATATTCAACCTGGTCGAAGGGCTGATCAATCACCAGCTTCTCGGCATCCACCATGTCAACGAAACCGTTCCGCAGGACCAGTGGATCTACTGGGACATCGGGTTCCTGGTTTGGGGTGCGTTGATGCTGATCGGCGGCCTGGCGCTGGCAAAGCGGGGCAAACGGGAGTCGCCAGGCGAGCCTCGCTAGTCTGGGCGCCGGCACTGTCCGCATACAACGAACGGTCGATCCCGGTTGCGCCGCTCGCGGCGGGAATAAATCACGCGCAGCGCGGTTCGGGGCACTTCAGCCATGGAGGAAAAATGCGCAGAGTGTTGAATGCAGGCATTCCGTGCGCTCTTATCGTTGCGGCGGCCAGCGCGGCTTCTGCGCTTCGTCGCCGGCCTTGACGGCGGAGAATGGACGGGCGGGCAATGCCAGAGGACTTTGCTGGAGGAGCGATATGACCTGTCGGATGACCCTGGTAATTCCGGTGATGCGCGGGTCACCGCCGACGGCCGCCTTCTCGGGATCAACACTGCCATCATCGCGCCTGCCGGTGGCAGTGTCGGTATCGACTTGGCGGTGCCGATTGCAATGGCGTCGGCCGTGATGAAGCAACCCATTGAGCACGGCGAGGTGCGCCGAGTCGGCATTCAGGACCTGGCGTCCGATCTCGCCGAAGCGCTCGGCACCGCCGCCAAGTGCGGAGTCTACGTCCCAAGCGCGTGCCAGCATAGAACCTGGAACGCGCCGAATAGGCCAGCTGTCGGGCGAAGTCGCCTGATGACTTTGGCGGGCTGACCTCGGAAGGAAAGGCGACATGCTACGTCCTGGCGTGCTGCAGCCGCTCGCAAGGCGGGGTTTGCTCGTTTTTGCTCGCCCGGCACTCGAAACAACTTGCCTTCGGGCATTCTCACCCTGGAACAAAGAGGGTCCTGCCTTGTTGGGTCGGTAGCATAGTCGTGCACCAGCCACAGTCGTGCACCACCAAACAAGGATAAAGCCCATGAAAGTTCGACGCCTTCTTGGCGGCTTAGTTACCGCCACTGCTATCGCCTTTGCCCTACCCTCGTTGGCCGCGGACAGCGCACAGGATTTCATCGACAAAGCTGCTGTCGGTGGAAGGTTCGAAGTCGAATCGAGCCTGAGTGTTCTGAGCAAGCTTGACGACCAGCAGGTCAAGCAATTCGCGCAGAAAATGATCGACGATCATGGTGCGGCTAACGCCAAGCTGGAGAGCGTCGCTGGCGACCAGAAGCTCAAGGTTCCCACGCAAATGGACGCTAAGCACAAGACAGATCTGGAGAAGCTTCAGTCCGCCAAGGCGCCGGTTGATGAGCCCTATGTCGAGATGCAACGCACAGCACATGCCGACGCCGTCAAACTGTTCGAAAGCTATTCACGCGACGGAGACAATGCGGCCCTCAAGTCGTTCGCGAAAGACACGGTGCCCACGCTTAAGGCGCATCAGCAAATGGTAGAAGACATTGCATCTAAAATGGCTGCCGGGCCTTCCAGTACGAGTTCGACCACACCCGCGGTGAATACAACCGATACCCCGAACACCGGGGCGCTGGTTCCCGGTGCCAACAGCTTCACGGAAGATCAGGCCAGGAGCCGCATCCAAGATGCCGGCTATTCTGATGTATCTGACCTTAAAAAAGACGACCAAGGCATCTGGCGCGGTCAGGCCATGAAGAACGGAAAGAGCACCGCGGTAGGTTTGGATTATCAAGGCAACATCGTTGTCAGCACCAACTGAACAGACACTCAGGAGTTCACCATGAAAACGGTAACGGGTTTATTTGACGATTATGATGAAGCAGCCGACGCGGTGGGTGAATTGGAAGCAATGGGCATTCCAAACTCCGACATCAGCATCGTCGCCAACAATGCAACGGGTTGGTACGACGGTGATCGCTCGGAAGCTGCAGAAGATGCGACGGCTGGCGCGGGAATTGGCGCAGTCATCGGGGGCGCAGGAGGATTGCTCACAGGGTTAGGCATCATGGCCATTCCGGGCGTCGGGCCAGTAGTTGCCGCCGGATGGCTGGCGGCTACCGCAGCGGGGGCAGTTGCCGGTGCCGCTGTAGGGGGAGCAACGGGCGGAATTATCGGCGCAATGACAGATGCTGGCGTACCTGAAGCGGATGCCCATGTTTATGCAGAAGGCGTCCGTCGTGGCGGCGCTCTTGTAACGGCCAAGGTCGAGGATCAGCTTGTTCCAGATGCTGAACGGATCCTTGAACAGTCCAGGTCGATCGATCTCGCCGAACGCCGCAGTGAATACGAGGCTGGCGGGTGGACCGGCTTTGATCCCTATGCGGAGCCATACCCAGCAGAAGACATTGAGCGTAGTCGCATCCGCAATGTAGATCGACCTTAGTCGAGGAACTGAGGTCCGAGGCCGTAGCAGTTCCGCGGGAACTGTTACGGCTTGTGGTTGTTTGCCTTCGCCAATTGTTTGGGCTCTTTCGGGGTTCAATCGGCGGCGGATCCAGGGTGTTTACAACCGGGTCGGTGGCTCGTCCGCGCTCCTTGCCGGCGTGTCGATCGGAGCGTTAGGATCGCGCCGGACAGGCTCTTTTCGCCGCTCCTCTCTTTCTGAGTTTCTTTCATTCATGCTCCTCTTGAGCTAGCTGGCTCCTCCCGGTGTTCAACAACGAACGCGATCCGGACCTTTCGTTCGAGCAGATTTACACCCCGCTGCCACCGTGACCCAACGGGAGTACCTCGTCCCGCTCTCATTTGATCAACGCTGCCTGTGTATTCAGCGACCACTTCGCCGAAGCTGTTGCGCTGAATGGCCACCTTTTGTCAGGCCTTCGACCTTGTCGTTGAGCTTGACCAGATGCTCGACAAACCCGCCCTGGGACAGGTGAGGAAAGCACGTTGAGAAGATCGCGATTGGCTAGGGGGTGGATTACAGGACGCATGTTCTGGCGCAACCGCAACTTCCAGAGTGTCGCCGGCTATGTCCGCTTCAGGCGATGGCAAAGCTGACCTTAACGGCCTAACGCGGCGCATTAGCGCAGCCAATTCCAGCTCTCTAGCGAACGATCAGTTCGGCGCGCCCGCTTCGGAATTCGTGCTTGGTAAGAAATGAAACGATCGCTGCAGCGATTTTGCCGCCGCCCTGTTCCGAAGGCTCGATGGCGCTGGCAAAGTCGGCCTCCTCGTCGCAGATAATGCGAAGGTCGATCACTGGAACGCCCCGCCCAGCGGCTGCTCGTGTAATGCAGTCATTGAGGACCGACAGGGCCGTTACCGCAATGCGCCTCTCTTCAGGGTTCGGATACCGGACGTCGTAGATCGTACAAACGGCGGTGGGCAGCTTGACAGCCAGAACGGCATCCAGCGTCGACCGATACTCCAGGCAAAACTGCTCTCTTATTTTGGCCAGTCTTAGCAGGGCGTCGGCGACGGACCGCGACGGAGCGTCCAGAACAGAGGAAACGCCGAGCGCGTCGTTACCTCCCATGCTGACCACCAGATGAGTGGCGTCAGCCGGCAGACTGTCCAGCTGCTGGCGCACCCCTGCCATGACGCTGCCGTCGACGGCGAGCAGGTCGGCCGACCACCCGATCGGAAGCTGACGCACCAAATGGGCCAGTACATCTGCTCCGCCGGTCACATAGGCGCGATTGTCAAAAACTGAATCGCCAAGAAGCACAATTTTATTCGTCATACCCGCATCCTCGGCGAGAATGGATTGTATGGGCGCGAATGCCGGTCGCGCCGCGCGGCCAGCAGGAAGCTCCTCCGCGATATCGAGGACTTCACCAGACTTGCGTCTCCATGGGGCTCTCGCTCGCCAAGTAGTTAGCGGCGAGGCCGTGGACGGCAACACTGTCCGAATAAACGCCAGGCGCCCCCAAACGATTGGTTGCCATGTCGCATTCAGCGCCATTGCTGGGAGCATCCCGGCTGCGGCAAGAATGCCGGAAGGGCTTTCCGTAAGCCGCGGCAGCCATCCCACTGGTTCTGTTTCGAGCACCGTGCCGAAGGCGAGTTTTTTCTGTAGACGGCAATTGTCCGCCTATGTCACCGTTTCGCCGTGTCAGAATCCCGCTCGTCGCGTCTGAGGAACTCGGTGGTGACCGTGCCGAGTCTGTTTTCCAGCCAATCAGCCATCGCCTCTTCTTCGCGCAGGTTCTCTTTGCACGCGCTTTGGGTTTCGGAATCGCCGATCTCGCCGGCTGCGGCAATGAGCATCTTATAGCTGGCGATTTCCATATGCTCGAACGTGTAGCTGGCCAGCGATCCTTTCATCACCTCGTCGCCTGCAAAAATGCCGCTGATGTTCTGTCCGAATGCGATTAGCTTACCGCCGGCATCCTTCAGCGTCGAAGATCCGTCGCTAATCCGGTCGAGGCATTGTTCGAGACGTTTTGCCTGTTGTCTCGTTTCTTCGAGATGCGAATCTCGGGATAGTTTCCAGACGCTCGATTTGGCCGCTCAAAATGGTCTCGGCCTGTTCTTCCATGGCGTGAGCGTCGCGCAGCCACTGCACCAGACGTTCCTTGGGCTCTGTCATGTCCGTCTCCGTTGGTCAGCATAGTTTTACTGCCATCGCAACATCGCCGCAGACCGTTAGTTCCGTCGAGTGGATCGTGCCAAACACGATGATGAGCGCGCAATGATCCGGGCCGGCCGGCCGTTCTAGATGCGTGATAGTCGACTGCAGGAAAAGCCTTAAAGCTTCGGCCTTAGATCGCGGCGCAAGAGACGCGCTTCTCTCAGGATCGAGGCACGATCGACGCCGATGAGCGATGCAATGTCGCGTATCTGCTGCTCAGTAGCACCGGATTCCCGCGCAAGTGAGCGTACAAAGTCGTCTGTCGGGCGGACCCGCCCTGCTTCTTCTGCCATCAGACAATTGCCTTACGTTTGGGGCAGGATTCCGATGGTCGCTCCCAAGCGTCAGCGCCCATTGTGCGTGGCTGGCGATCTCACATTGTACCGACTTGCATAGATGTTAGCCAGCTGGAAGCGTCTTCGCAGCCGTGAATGTATTGCGGGAGCGGAAATGAGATATCGGACCAACAACGAAGGCACGGGATATCGAGGCAAGGACCACGACCAGCCAATCAAGCCCGAGGCGGAGCATTTCGAACACTGCCCTATATGCGGGCAGGATTTCGACATGCGCGATCTCGGCCAGGTGCTTCACCATGCGGGGGCGGAGCACCAACCGGTTCCGGTAGACCAGTAGACCGGCCTATTCGTCGCTGAAACCCAGCAGTGATGCGTGGCGTATGTGGCTGTGATCGCCTCGGAGATGCTTGATGCGCAGCTTCATACCGGGCGTGTCGACCTCTTATCCGCATCAGCAGCGTGGAACATCTGCGGCGAATGCACGTTCGGCAGGTAACGCCCATGGAGGTAACCAAGTCCTTGTGTCCAGCTTTCTCCTCGGATGTGCTCATCCGCAAGCTGCGTCGCGTCGCTGACATCAGCGATGATGACGCCGCAGCCTTAGGAGGCCTCACGATTCAGGAGAAGGATGTTCCGGCTAACAGGGAAATCGCCTTAGAAGGCGATCGACCAACCAACTCATTTGTCGTCTTGGACGGCGTGGCATGCTCATACAAGCACACTGGTGCGGGAAAGCGGCAGATCACCAGCTTCTTTGTCGCAGGCGATCTCCCGGATCTGCACGGCATCCATCTGGCAGTTATGGATTGCAGCTTCTCGAGCATGACACCAGGCAAATTGGGCTAATCCGCCACAGCGCTCTTCGCTCGATTTGCGAACAGCGCCCGCGTGTTGCAACCGCGTTCTGGCGATCGACCCTGATTGACGCTGCGATCTACCGGGAATGGGTCACCAACGTCGGGAGACGGGACGCCTACGCTCGCACGGCACACATGTTATGCGAACTCATTGTGCGGTTGCGGTTTGCAGGACGCATTGAGGACCACGTCGCGGATCTACCGATCACCCAGGCAGCACTGGGTGATGCGGTGGGTTTGTCCGCGGTTCACGTGAACCGCACGCTTCAGGCGCTACGAGGTGACGGGCTGATCGCCACGCCAGGTACAAAGTTGCGTGCTCTCGATTGGCCGGGTTTGGTTCAGGCAGGGGAATTCGATCCGACTTACCTCCACCTGAAGGACCCCGACGTGGCATTCTGATGACGGAAGCCGATATGCCAAGATATTTCTTTGATAGCGGCGATCACCAGCATCTCGTGGAAGACAACACGGGTCTGGAATGCGAGGGGATTGAGGCAGCGCGCAATGCAGCCGTCGAAGGATTGACTGAGCTGGCAAAGGACGAACTGAAAGGTCCCGATGGGCAGCAACTCATCATGGATATAAGGGACGAGAGTGGCAGAAAGGTTCTGAGGCTTAGCCTGTCCCTGGTGATCGAACCGCTTGAGGTAAATGCCGTCTCGCCGACATCCAACAAAGATGAACCTCGACGTCGCGCTTGAACCATGCGGAGCCGGAGCACCAGCCGCTGGTAGTTGTGCAGTGAACGAAGACCGGGCTTTTAGCCGACCTCGCGGATCTGGGCGATGCGGGCCTTACCGAGCGATACGAACAGGCGCTCTAGGCCTTCGTCCACTTCGGAAGCCAGGCCGAACCGCCGGTCGTGCTCAACGATCCTGTCCTGGATCGACATCAAGCGTTTCATACCGAGCGACAAGGCTCGTCAGGACTTCCTGATGGTGGGAAGTCATGTGCTTTTCTTTCCGCGCTACAATCGGGCATATAGTCGAAGGCGTTCGTAAAGAACTGCCTCGTCAAATTCGCCATCTGAGAAAAGTTCCATTGCGATCACGCTCAGGCGCTCCGCCTGCTCGCTACCGACGGGAATACCTTCCTCAACGCGAACACGATCAAAGACCTGCTTCAACAAAGTCAGGTCACTAGGAAAGGCAATGCCACTCTTTGCAGTCTTAAGGCTGACCATATGTCTTTCCTCCCATTTGGGGTGGAAGCGCGGTGGTCGCTCACAGCCAGCGATGCCCGTTGTCTATCGCCGATGAGAACACATTACGCCGATCGGCGCGTAGCGTCTTGAAAATAGCGCCTGAAGGCTTCTGCCCGTCGGTTCCATGCTGCCCGGGAAACGACAACAATCCCCGTTGAAAGACAAGCAGTGCGACGGCGAGGCATGGGGAACCAGAACAACCGTAGGGCGTGATCCAAAAGCCTGGATCTGCAAAAGCGGCCATTTCGCTGAGCAGTTGCCTTCCTGCCGGCGAAACGCATGCGCCTGGTGTTCAGTGCGAACAATAAAGCCCGCGCCCCACGAGGAAAGGACGCGGGCCGATCGGTGCATCTCCGATCTGCAGCCCATCGTTGGGAGGGAACAAGATTGCTGCACTTCCCGAACATTCATCTCAAGCATGTGTTCCAGAGAAAGCGAAATATGCCTGGAAAAGTTTGCGCCATTGATCGCAACAAAACCCTCCCGCCGGCGTTCCGGTTCAATCCAAGTGCAAAAGGCTCACCATGGGCGAGGAAGAAAAGTCCGACCGCGACCGAATGACGGATTTCCAGGCACAGTTCCTCGCCAAGGAAGCCGGAATAACTGAAGCTCAAGCGCGCGAGCTGATCGAGTTGATCGGCACCGATCGGGCATCACTACTTCGGGAAGCTCGGCTACTGAAAAGCCGGCTGAAGCCGCCGGACGCTTAGGAGCATTCACAATACTATCCATATGGGACAATTTTGAATAGAAGCGGCTCGATTGAATGAGGGTCGCGCACGAGCAGATATCGATGATCTTCGCCAGACGATAAACGATACCCGCCGCCTAATACTGGCACCCGTAAGCTGTTGGATCGCATTGCCGCAGACGATACGCTGAGCAGTAATCAAGCGCCTAAAATCCCGCACCCCAAATCGCACAGCATTCCACGCTCGACCTTTGCACATCGGCCGTCGATTCACGCGGCCTGCGGAGAGGACCGCGGCTGATTGTAGGGCGCAGGTGCAGCGTGCCATCTACGACTTCTTGGTCTTCGAATTCCTCTTCGGTTTCGGTGCCGATGCAGCAGGAAGAGCAGTCTCGGCTTTAAGTCGTTGCTCCCGCAGCCGAGCCGTCTTTGCGTCTCGTGCGACGCGCTCAATGTCTGTTAATGCCCGCGCAGCATCCGACGTGCGCTCCTGTCGGTCGTATTTTTCTTTATCGGTTAAGCCTTGCCTTTCCCGCATTGTTGTACCTCGATCTTGTTCGGCGCTTTTGTTGGCGCCCGAACGATTGTCGCCAGATCGTGTTCCCCCCAGACAACAAAAAAGCCCGCCGCACCTTTCGGCACGGCGGGCTATCAGTCGTTTGCTCAGGGCGGGCGGGGATCGTAAGAAAATCCTACGCGCGCCGGCTGCGCTGCGTCCACCAACCGGCAGTTGGAATGTATCAACAGCTTGCCGTCATCCCGCATCCTTGCCGGCCGCAACCTGACGGTACCGGAAGTGATTCCGGATGTGCTCGTTGAAATAGCGGCCTTTCGCAAAGGCGGCTTTGAACGCGGCGAAGGTCTCCGGCGGCACTTCCTCAAATTCGTATCGTTTGCCGCTGGCGACGAACCACACCGAGAGGATTCTGCTGTCGGGATCGTAGGCCATTTTTCTTATCGAGGTCGATGGCATGATATGGCTCGATCAAAAGTCTTCAACGATCGCAGAGCCTGTCACGTTACTTCGTGGTATTGCTCCCGAGCAGCGCACGAGGATTTTCTCCGGCCACCTAACGCATCGCGGCATCGCAAGCGCGGCAGCGGGCACGGTCTTCCGGGTCTCTCTTTTCTACGCCGGCAACGAACTTCAACTTTCCAATCACTTCGACCGCTTGGGCTAGGCGCTGTTGAATAGCCAATCGACCCTCATTATAGGCGATCAGAGCTATCCGAGTTCAGCAGGAAGCGCCGCGATGCTGCTGATCGCGAGTTTGGCCTTGGTGGATTGGCCTTTTGCAGCCGGAGCGGGAATGTTCTTGTTCGCCCCATGTTTCGGCGCGGTCGAGATCTGGTGCAGGCGTTGATCACGAACCGCCAGTTCTTTGCCCGGGACGCCTGCGTTGTCGCTCGCGATATAATTGGCGCCACGCTTCTTGTGCACGGCGTGGGCGGGATCGTCGTCGAAACGGAAGCCTATCGCGCCAATGACCCAGCCTCACACAGTTTTTGTGGTCGGACTTCGCGAAACTCCGCAATGTTCGGCGCCCCAGGGAGCGCATACGTCTATCGGTCCTATGGTCTGCATTGGTGCCTGAATGCCGTCTGTCTTCCCGGTAGTGCTGTCCTTGTGCGCGCGATCAAACCGCAATCAAAGCTCGACCTGATGCGGGCCAATCGCGGCGTTGATGACCTTCGACTTCTTTGTTCGGGACCCGGTCGCCTTTGCCAGGCGCTTGCTGTCGATGCATCTTATGACGGGCTGCCATTGGACGAGCTTCCGTTCCAGTTCAAGCTGCCGTCAGGAGCAAGAACCAGCTCCATCTTAACGGGACACCGGGTCGGCATCTCCAAGGCTGTCGATCTCGAGTGGCGGTTCGGACTGGCAGGCTCGTCGTACTTGAGCCGCAAATTTTGAGTTGCCTCTGCACGAGTAATCGCCTGGGGGTGAGTTCGGGTAACTAGCGATGTGCCGGCACCCTACGCGCTACTAGGTTGGCCCGCGATTTCGCCCAGCTTCAACTGTCAGGAGGTCATGGAGCCCGGCTTTCAGGCTATCGTCGGTTGCATGCTGGAGCGGCTGGACGCCAAGAGGCACCAGCTCCCGACCG
>NZ_JBVVQZ010000044.1:0-9583 GCF_055811635.1 Mesorhizobium sp. WSM4806
CCAAAACGTGACAACGTCGGACTTGCATTGGTGCTCGTTGCCGGTGTGACACTCATCGATTTATTGACGGCGCAAAACGTAAGCGCCCGGCACGCTCGCGGCCGCCGGCAAGCCCGGGATTTCGGTGACCGCAGCGGCTTCCCGCGGGGTCTCGAAGCTGTGCGGGGCCTTGCACGTAAAGACATGTCGTCACCTGCCAGCCAGAATTGAGCGGTGGCTGACCTCAGGTGAAGGTCTTTCCGCATGCCCGTGCCTGCCGCCGGGCACAGTCCCGATGGCAAGCTCCGGCTCCTGCACAGCCAAGCTTCGAACCGGGGCTTCGGCTGCCTTCCAGTCGGGCGTGAAGAAGCGCCGTGGTCCATGCGCCAGCGACCCAGGACTAGCCGGGCATGGTACCGATCCGTCCCAAGCTGCGATGCCGTACCCCGCGTGCAGCGCGGTCAGCCGCTAGCACTCTGATCTGGTCGACCAAGTCCTTTCTTTGTAGCGAGTTTTTGTTTTTCTTTCAGCAGCCGAACGATCGCGTCGACAGGCGGTGCAAGCTCGGGCGGCGACTTGCTGTTCGAGCGCCACAAGTATCCAAACAATGTTCTCAGTATGCGCATTGTCGTAACCTCCTGGACCACCAAACTTGGCTTGGGCGTTGTTGTTCCTGAACGGCACGCCAAGCCCGCTGGGGGTGACGCGGAAGCTCAATCTGAGAAACGACCTGAAGTGCTCGCGTCTCGGATTGTTGCAAATTATACGGCGGGAGGACGGACGAGTAGAACTTCGTTGGGCTTCGAGACGACCGTTAGGACGGTGGCTCGTCAGCAGGCGGTATCTTCCTTCCGGAACCCTGGCCGAGCCAAAGGCGTTCGGGTCGTGCAGCACTTGCCCTAGGGCTGAAAGATCGGACTCCCCCTTCCGATCAGCCCACGTCCTTCCCATCCCCTCGGGGTGCGGGCCCCTATTTTGGTTGGCGTGCTGGAGCGGCGCGGCTGAAGGCGTAGCGGGCCTTTTTTGTTCCCGTGTGGAACTTCGGCGCGGGCTGAAAGTTTGATTCGTGCAGCTGCGACATGGATGACTCCCAATGGGCCCGCGTCCTTTTTTCCGAAGGGCGCGGGCTTTCTGCACGGAACACCGGGGCGGTGCACATTTCGCCCACTTGCAGCGACATGGCCGCTTGCGCGCAGCCTCAATCCCTCGCCTTCAGGCCCTGTTGTCTGCCGCAACAAGTGTGATCCCTGCTATCAACAACATCTTGGAATCCCATCGCCAGCCGTCACTGGGCGCCGCAAGTGGAGATCTTGACAGTGATTACCGGCTCGGGTTTTTGGAACGTATTCAGGCTTTTCAGCGTTCTATGACATGCCTCACGATCGAGCCAACCGTCTGCTGGGCGTCGCCACCACTGCGAAAATCGGTGGTCATCCCATCCATCCCATGTTGATTCCTTTTCCGATCGCATTGCTTGTGTCGGTGTTCCTCTCAGACTTGGTGTTTTGGTCGACCAGGAATGCTTTCTGGGCCGAGGCTTCTTTTTGGCTGCTCGGGTTTGCCTTGCTTATGAGCGCCGCAGCGGCGCTGGCCGGCTTTGCCGATTTCCTTGGAAATGCAGTCGTACGCTCTTTCGGCGCCGCGTGGCACCACATGATCGGCAATGTCATCGCAGTGGTACTCGCCTTGGCTAATTTCGTTTTGCGGCTCAGTACAGGCGCAGTCGAGGGGACCCTGCCTTGGGGATTGGCCCTGTCCACGCTTGTTGTCCTGCTTCTTGTTTACACTGGCTGGAAGGGCGGAACGCTCGTCTACGAGCACAGGGTAGGAGTGCATCCTGAGGAGGGTGAGGGCACCAGTTCTCGTGCGGGACGATCTTGATTGAGGTCTTGGCATGGCCGACCTGCGGGGATCCGTTGTCGTGGTCACCGGCGCTTCGAGCGGCATCGGCAGAGCGGCTGCTCTTGGGTTCTCGCGAAAAGGGGCGCGGCTGGTACTGGTTTCTAGAAACGACGACGCGCTCGACAACATCGCTAAGGAATGCGTCGACTCAGGCGGTGAGGCACTGACCTTTCCCGCCGATATGGCCGACTACGGCGCGGTGGAGGAAATCCGTGGTTTTGCGGTATCGCATTTCGGCCGGATTGACGTCTGGGTGAATTGCGCCGCAGTGCTGATTTTCGGGCGTTTCGAGGAAGTTCCGCCTCCGATGTTCCACCGCCTGGTCGACACGAATGTGTTTGGTTACATCAACGGATCTCAGGTCGCCCTCAAGCAATTCCGCTCGCAAGGAGACCGTGGAGTGCTGATCAACGTCAGTTCCATGCTCGGTGTCGCTCCAGAGCCTTATGTCAGTGGCTATGTCGCGAGCAAGTTTTTCATACGCGGGCTCACAGCCTCCATCCGGCAGGAGTTGCGCACCACTCCCAGCATTCATGTGTGTGCTATCCTTCCTGCAGCCATAGACACCCCTATTTACCAGAAAGCGGCGAATCTGTTCGGCCGCAAGGCGCGATCCATCATCCCTGTTTACTCGGCCGAGCGAGCCGCCTCTGCAATTGTCGGCGCAGCGAGCCATCCTCGACGCGAGATCAGGGTTGGCGGCTTTGCATTCGTGTTGGAATTTGGCTGCCGGGTTGCGCCATCACTGGTGGAATGGATAGTCGCTGTTGTGGGGCCACGTCTCCAGTTTCAGGAAAACGCCGAACAACCGCACGATGGCAACTTGATGGCAAGTGTGTCCCCTCACGAAGTTGCCGGCCGCTGGCGCCAGTACTGGACGAAGGCTGTTGGGCGTCACTCCCCTTGATCGTCGCGTGCCCTTTGATTCACGTGCCCAGCCACCGCTTCCAACCTGTAGTGAATGGATTGGAACACAATCTTGCTGTTGCGGATGACGAAGCTGTCTGCACCGTCGGTAGCGTTGAAACTGCGCGAAGTAGCGGACCAGATCAGAATGGCGGAGGGGCCCCGAACCTGCTTTGCCAAGAATTCGAATTTAGCCTCAGGCAACTGCTCATGAAGACGTTTGGCTGAGAGGCGGATAGTGTCGTGACCGACGAAATTAGAATTCGCGGTATAGTTGCGCCTAAGGTCCTCCTCCAGTTCACCCATCACACGCAGCCTCAAATGGTGTTCAAAAACCTCGTGTATCAATCGAGCCATTTAGACGCTCCGTTTGTCTCCGGTGCCAAACTGAAGGCCTGTTCCCTTACGCCGCGAGGGAACGCAGTCACTCTCGGATTCGTTGCAATGTATGAGCAATGTTGGACACAGGTCGGGTCAAGCTTCGAACGATCAGGGCCGCATTTCAGAATTGCCCGAGAAGATCGAAAGGATGAGCTCTCGAAATCGCTGCATCATCGTGGTCGGAGCCTCGGCTGGCGGCGTCGAGGCTCTGAAGCGGCTCGCCACCTGTCTACCGCCCGATCTTACCGCTGCTGTCTTCGTGGTGCTCCACGTGGGCCAGACGAGCTATCTCCCGGAGATCCTTGATCGGGCTGGCCCTCTCAGGGCGATCAAGGCGAAGAGCGGGGAGCAGTTCGAGCGGGGGCGCATCTATGTGGCTTCACCCGGTTTCCATCTGCTGCTGCACCACGATCACATGCTGCTCCGGCGAGGCCCTCGCGAAAATCTCGCCCGGCCGGCGATCGATCCTCTCTTCCGGTCGGCCGCATGCAGCTATGGAGCTCGGGTCATTGGCGTCCTCCTCTCCGGCAGCTTGTCCGACGGCACCTCGGGTCTCCGGGCAATCAAGGCCGTCGGGGGAGTAACAGTGATCCAGGACCCGCAAGACGCGGCCGTACCAGAGATGGTTCGGAGCGCCCAGCGCCATGTCGAAATCGACCATTGCGTGCCGATCGTCGGGATGGGCGATCTGTTGGCCCGGTTGGCCTCCGAGCCCGCCGGCGAGACGCTTCCTGTTCCACCGGGAGTCCGGCTGGAGGCGGCAGTCGCAGCTCAGGAGCACTCCGCTATGTCGAATGAAGCTCGTCTCGGCGAACTTTCGTTGTTTGTTTGTCCGGAGTGCCACGGTCCTCTGTGGGAGATCGAGGACGGCGACATGCTTCGCTACCGATGCCACACTGGGCATGCCTTCACGTCGGATGCGATGCTTGAGGCCCAGTCGGCCGAGACTGACCAGATATTGTGGAGCTTGCTGCGCGCGCATCAGCAGCGGGCGGCATTCACCCGGCGAATGGCCGACCGGGAAAGTGAGTTGGCCCGCGTTGACATGGCGGCAAAGCTGCAGGAACGGTCGAGAGAATACGAAGCGGACGCCGAAGTGATCGAACGAATTCTCGAAAGCAGGCGGGGCTCAGGGGCAGAGAATGGCGCGACGACGAAGCAAAACTGATCCGGCCTCGCCGGCAGCTCGGGTGGCGCCGGGGACGGGTGCTCCGTGCCCGTTTTTCGGATAGGCGCATCGGCCGGCGGCTTAGCCGCACTTCAGAAATTCGTTCCCGGCGCGCACGCGACAGCGGACTCGCCTATGTTGCCATTCAGCACCTCGAGCACGAGAGCGAGCTGGCGAGCATCATTCAGCGATGCGCACCTATAATGGTGACCGTGGACCGCGATCAGCCGAAAGGAACAAACAGCACGCACTTTGGTTAAAGCTGCGCGTGCCACCACACACGCGTTTCTCACACTCGGAGACGACGATGGCTACGAAAAAGGAATCGCAAAGCAAGGCCAAGGGCCTCGAAGATCTTTTCCACGACGGACTGAAGGACGTCTACTACGCTGAGCGCAAAATCCTGGCTGCGCTGAAGAAGATGGCCAAGGGTGCCGAATCTGACCAACTGACCGCCGCATTCGAAAAGCACCGCGACGAGACGGAGGCTCAGATCGAACGGCTGCAGCAGGTCTTCGAGATTTTCGGCAAACGGCCACAGGGAAAGACATGTCCCGCCATCGACGGCATCATTGAGGAAGGACAGGAGGTACTGGAGGAATTCAAGCAAGCTCCGGCTCTGGACGCCGGTCTTGTGGCGGCGGCGCAAGAGGTTGAACACTATGAGATCGCCCGCTACGGCACCCTGATCACCTGGGCCGGACTGCTCGGCCTAAAGGATGCCGTGCCGCTGCTCGAGGAGACGCTCGAAGAGGAAAAGGCGACTGACGAAGCCCTGACGCAGCTTGGAGAGACCAGCGTCAACGAGAGAGCGATGCAGGAAGCTGCCTAGGTAATCGGCGCTTCGACGGAATCAATGAGCACGTCATGAACAATAGAGAGAGCGCGCCTCCGGACGACGGTGGCGCGCCTTTGTCGCCGGCGCCGGCGGGCCAGGCGCCAAGCCTGCGGCAACTCCTGTTCGAGCCTAACATCTCCGTAAACGGTCTGATCGACGACAGCACTGTCGTTTTTCTTCTTGGTCGCCTGGAAGCCGTACGCCAGAGCGGCGGCGACCTCATCATGGAGCTCAACACCAACGGCGGGGATGCCGATGCGGCCCGGCGGATTGCCCTCGAAATTCGGCTGTTTCGGCAGCATTCAGGCCGCAATGCATACTGCGTCGGCAAGACGAAAGTGTATTCGGCGGGGGTGACTATCTTCGCGGCTTTCCCGAAGCCGTTCCGCTTCCTCACCACGGACGCGGTTCTCCTGGTGCATGAGCGCCGTATGCAGACGAGTGTCGAACTGAATGGCCCGATGAAATCTTCCATTCAGATTGTGCGCGAGCAGCTTGCGCTACTTGAGACAGCGGAGCGACTGGAAATGGAGGGTTTTAAGGAACTCGTTGAGGGCAGTTCGCTTAGCGTTGACGAACTCTACCGCCGTGCGACAACCAATTGCTACATCCACGCTGAAGAGGCCCTCGAGCTGGGGATAGTCGCCGATCTGCTGCGGTAGCATTGTGTTCAGGCGAGATATCCGTGGCGATTCCGGAGTATCGGATTGACAATGCGAAGCCCGCGCTTCTTGGGAGAGAGCACGAGCCACGAGTATCGACTGCACTTGGCGGGCGATCGGAACCAACGGTCTGTGGCGACGTTGCGAACTATGCTGACCCAACGGAGACCGACATGACAGAGCCCAAGGAACGTCTGGTGCAGTGGCTTCGCGACGCTCACGCCATGGAAGAACAGGCCGAGACCATTTTGAGCGGCCAAATCGAGCGTCTGGAAAACTATCCCGAGATTCGCGACCGGATGAACACGCATCTCGAAGAAACGAGGCAACAGGCGAAACGTCTCGAACAATGCCTCGACCGGATTGGCGATGGATCTTCGACGCTGAAGGATGCCGGCGGTAAGATAATCGCCTTCGGACAGAACATCAGCGGCATTTTTGCAGGCGACGAGGTGATGAAAGGATCGCTAGCCAGCTACACGTTCGAGCATATGGAAATCGCCAGCTACAAGATGCTCATTGCCGCAGCCGACGAGGTCGGCGACCTCGAGACCCAAAGCGCGTGCAAAGCAAATTTGCGCGAAGAAGAGGCGATGGCCGACCGGTTGGAAAACAGACTCGGCACAGTCACCAGCGAGTTCCTCAGACGCGACGAGCGGGACACTGACACCGCGAAACGGTGACGTGCAGAGGCGCCGCTCTATTTGCGCTTAAGGGCGAGCTGTCGCGACCCATACGCGGGGGAATGGCGAGCCCTTTACCTGCTACGAGCCTATTGCTCCGGAACCGCGGAGGTCTGTGGATGATTTCGCGCGGCCTCGGCAATCTCGGGGATGTATTTGGTCGCGGTGCAGCTTCGGTTCGTGTTCGAGCGCGCATCGAACACCTCTTTTTCGCAGACCCGCTCAGCGAGCTCGATGGGAACATGCACAGCCAGAGGCACCTCAGTCTCAGATATTCCGAGCTTGGCTGCGATTTTCTGTTTCACCTCTTGCCTACCGAGCGAAACGTCAACGCCGACGTCTTGCGGGTCCTGAGAATCTTCCGTCGTCGGCGATGCGCCTTGCCCGGGTAGATCGTCTCGCTGCCCAGTCTGAGCAAATGTCTGAACGGTAAAGAGCAGCCATGTAATCACAGCCGGCAGCAATAATCGGTGGGGGAGTGTTTTCATGCCCAGCCTCCTGCAGGTGCCTTGAACAACGGGCAAAGTGGTCGAAGCGTTCCAGAGGAGCGGCGTGCGCTTTGGGGAGCCGATGCAGCCCGCCGTGCCGAAGAATGTGGCAATTTTTGTGCTGTGCTGTTGGAACCTGATTTGGCGACAATTTCAGTGCCGCAACACGCGCTGTGCTGTCGGATCGGGGAGAACAATGCGGCAAAAGGCAAGCATTCACCGACAAAGAAAAACAAGACAGAAAGGAGCGCACGCCGGATGCTGCGCGGGAATTGATCGAGGTCGAGCGCGCGGCACGAAATGCAAAGACGGCTCGGCTCCGGCAACAACGACTGAGAATTGAAACCGCTCTTGCTGGGGCACCGGCACCGCAACCGAAGAGGGATTGGAAGGTGAAGAGGTGGTAGTAGGCACGCTGCACGTGGCGCTCTCCAATCATCCGCGGCGGTGCCGGAAGGCGCCGGCTTCCTGCGCCGCCTGGCCGGCGGCGAGATTCGGCGTGCGCCAAAAGAAGGGCTTGGTGCAGCTCACGCAAGCTTTGCCGCCTCAGACCTCAGCATAGGAATTAATGTACGGGAATTACCAAGCCGTAGCCGCCACGGAACTAACAATCCGGCTCAAACTTACTTTAGCGATCCAGGTCCCTCACTCGGATCACCGGTCACCTCGATCGGATTGGCCCGTCCTCGTACCTGGGCGGGCCATTGTCGCCGGGCGACCTGACTGACAGGAGTGAACAACAATGTTTGCAGATGAGATTGCGGCAGGGCGTCTGAAATCCCTAGTCGACCACTATATGGAGACCAGGAAAAGGCGGCACGATGTGGTTTCCACATCGAGGGCTGAAACCGCCATACGGGAAGTCCTCCCCAATTGCCCTGTGTCCGGCAAAGCCATTGATGACATGATTGCCGCCTGTGCCGTCGAGCATGGTCTCGGCGTGCTGTTCGACAGGTCAGAAGTCACCGACAGCGTCAGATGACCGCTGGCCTGCGAAGGCGCTCAAGGCAGTCCGCCACGTCGAGTGTCCGGTTCATATATCCCCCGGTTGGTACGTTTCCGACACTATCCGTGAGCCTCCATGCATCTAGATAGCCATGGAGGTGGAGTGAGCATGCCGAGATATTTTTTCCATATCCGGAGCGAGGACGGGCACCTGGTGGAGGACCTCGAGGGGCAGGAATTCGCGGATATGGCGCAGGCTGAGGAGAACGCGATGGCCTCCGCCAAGGAGATCCTGGCGGAAGGACTGCTCAGCGGGAAGCCAGTGCTGACAGGCGCGGTCTTTGAGATATGCAACGACAAACACGCATTGGTGTTGCGATTTCCTTTCTCGGATGCCGCTACAAAGCCCGGTGCCCGCCCTTAATGCCTAAGTGACTGGCTTTCGGACTTTAGCACCCCATATGTAGTTTCATCGTTCGCACGTTGTCACGGGCGCGAACGGCTGGGAGATCGGAAAGCTCTTGCCCTACCGAGGGTGGAGTCATGTTTAACCAGCCCAATACGCTCTATCAAAATAATTTACTGCGGCGACTTTTCCCTAGCGATCTGGCATTGCTCGAACCCCACATGGAACGGGTAGCGCTGCCGATGCGGACCCAGCTTGAGTCGGCGAAGTCCGTTATCGGACACGTGTATTTCCTAGAAGAGGGCATCGCGTCGGTCGTCGCCAAAATACCTAAGGGCCGGGATACCGAGGTCGGCCTGATCGGCTTGGAAGGCATGACCGGAGCCTTACTGGCCCTAGGTGGCGATCGCGCCGCACATGACACCTATATGCAACTGGCGGGAAGCGGCTTGCGAGTTCCAGCCCCGGCACTGTCGTCTGCTCTGTCTGAGAGCACTACGCTGAAGGCTCTTCTGCTTCTCTATGTCCAGACCCTCTATATTCAGACCAGCTACACCGCCCTGGTAAACGCACGGTCGAAGTTGGACGAACGTTTGGCTCGCTGGCTTCTGATGTGCCACGATCGCGTCCGCACCGACCGGCTTGCAATCACCCACGAATTCATATCCGTCATGCTCGGTGTGCGGCGACCGGGTGTCACGGTTGCAATCCAGGAGCTTGAGGGCAGGGGCCTAATCAGAGCCACGCGGGGTGAGATCGTCATCAGGGATCGTGATGGTCTGTTCCAGTTGGCCGATGGCACCTACAGCGAGCCGGAGCGGGAATATGAGCGGTTGCTGGGGAAAACCGACTAGCCCCTATAATCGGCGGCTTCGGCGAAAGTCGCGGTAGCGACGAGCGCCACCGTCATCGGCAATTCAACCGACGCCTCGCGCTGGCGCTCCCCACCGCCTAACCCTTTCGCCATCCATATTCTTCACGGCATAAATCGCTTTCGCGAACCGGCACTTGCATGATCTGGGACTTCGCTACCCAGCGGCAGTTTGCGTGTGCACTTCGCCGAAGTTGGACCCGGGAAGGTGCCCATCCGGCGTCCAGGCAGCCTTGTGTTCTCAAGCTACATTCTTCTCATATTGGGAGCGCTCAGAGACCGGCGGCTCGCTGTTTCCGCTCGAAAGTTCTCATGGCCCGATGGATGTTCCGGAGAGCTTGGCTGGAATCGTGC
>NZ_JBVVQZ010000045.1:0-8925 GCF_055811635.1 Mesorhizobium sp. WSM4806
TACCAGATGCCCCTTGGATGAAACGTCTGCGGTCTATTGGCATTTGTTTGTTCCTCCTCAATGCTCCGTCACTGGACAGGGATTCGATATTGGCTACTCAGTCGTGCAGCCCAACTATTTTCATTGACCTATTTGCGCTTGAACGTCCCTCGGAGTGGGGCTCCCGTCAAATGCAGTTTGTGTATTACCGTCATCTAGCCCATCTTATGCACGACGGAGCGTCTGAGAGGTTGGTGGATGTAGCCTAAGCGATTGATCTGGCGTAGGATTCGGTTGTCTAAGCCAGCCCTGCCACCACATCTCGCGGAGCCACACCCGCCATGACCGACGATACGGTGCTGCCGCTCTCATTTCCAGCCGTTGGGCGCAAGAAGATCACAGCTGCGTTTGATGGCGGATGCATCACCTCGGATGGCGGCGTCATGCTTTTGGCCGCGGCCGAGCGCCTGCAACTGGCCGACAGGCTGGCGGCTGCGATCCACGATCCGCGCGACTCACAGCGGGTGACGCACGCCATGGCCGACATTCTGCGCGCCCGCATCTTTGCGATCGCATGCGGCTAGGAGGATGCCAACGATCTCGATCGGCTGCGCACCGACCCGGCCTTCAAGCTCGCCTGCGGGCGGCTGCCCGACAGCGGGATTGATCTGTGCTCGCAGCCGACCTGCTCGCGCCTGGAGAACCTGCCAGACCTGCGCACCGTCATCCGGCTCGGTTGGGTGCTGGTCGATCTGTGGCTGTCGAGCTATGCCGCGCCGCCCAAAAGCGTGACGCTCGACATCGACGACACGGTTGATGTCGTTCACGGCCATCAGCAGCTCTCGCTCTTCAACGCCCATTACGACGAGCGCTGCTTCCTGCCGATCCACATCTATGACGCCGCGACCGGACGTCCGGTCGCCGTGATCCTGCGTCCTGGCAAGACCCCGACGGGTAAGGAGATCCGGGCATCTGCGCCGGCTTGTCCGGCGCATCCGATGGCCGGCCACCCGCATCCTGGTCCGCGGCGACGGCCACTATGGCCGGGCGCAGGTCATGGCCTGGTGCGAGAACAATGCGCTCGACTACCTCTTCGGATTGCCCGGCAACAAGCTTCTCCAGCGTCTCGTTGATGAAGCCGCCGACGATATCCGCACCCGCCGCGCGCTCGAGCAGAAGCCGGTGCTGCGCGGTTATGCCGAGACCCGATACAAGGCGAAATCCTGGAAGACGCAACGTCGCGTCTGCGCCCGCATCGAGGCAACCATCCGCGGCCTCGACATCCGCTTCGTCGTCACCAATCTCGACAAAGGCTCCGCCGCGCATGTCTACGACGTGATCTACTGCGCCCGTGGCCAGGCCGAAAACCTGATCAAGATGCACAAGAGCCAGCTTGCCTCCGACCGCACCAGCTGCCGCTCACCGATTGCCAACCAGGTGCGCCTCGTCCTGCACACCGCCGCATACTGGCTGATGCTCACCTTGCGCGAGGCGGTGCCCAAAACCGATCACCTCAGCAACGCCGAGTTCGCCACGCTGCGGCTCAGGCTCCTCAAGCTCTGCGCCCGCGTCATCGAAACCGTCTCGCGCATCCGACTGGCCTTCGCCGCCGCCTGTCCCGAGGCCAGCCTGTTCCGACAAATCGCTCTCACGCTGCAGCCCGGAGCACCATGAGCGCCGGGGCATCAAGGCCGCGCCTAAACCCAAACCCTGACCCTCCAGCGCGTTCCAAAGTCCAGTCCCAGCTGCGGTGAAAAAGACGCCTCATACCTGCATGATCGAATGCTCACCGGCGCTCGAACCACAACGCTCATGAATAAGGACGGGCTAGGCCGCGCTGGACCGCCGATTCGGACCCCCGCGGATCAATCGGTGTTGAAGGACACAGTCCAAAATGTCCTCCAGAACCTTGGCGCCAGCAAGTAACTGCGCCTCGCCACGCGGCGCGGCCACGATTTGCATTCCGACGGGCAGGCCAGACTCGGTGAAGCCGCACGGCAACGACAGCGCCGGACATATGCGCAAAAAAATCCGCTCCCCAAAGGCCATCGTTTCGCATCCAAGGTTCTAAGCTTTGGCTGAAGTTTGACAGCGTGGAGGCAACATCCGATAGCGTTCTCAAGCGTGCTCGTCGTGGGGTTTTTCAAATCGTCATCGCACATCAAATCTGTTCGGATTTCATCATGCACCTCCCGCGGTGGTCAAATATTGATTATCGCGGCTAACCATCTCGGCGCCTGATGGCTGTGCGCCCCGGTCGGGTTTTCCTGCCAGAAATGATGCACGAATTTGGTGCCCAGCGTGCCTTCGGCCTTGGCTAGACGAGGATCGGGGCTCCGTCATATCGTCTTATCGCTTGCCTCAGCGCCCTCAGCGCCCGACACTTGTCAGCCCTCCCTCTCGGTGGAAGCTTGTAAGCGCGCTTTCCCGCATGGAGCGCCCTCGCGGCTCTCATAAGATACGAACCAGCAACGGTTTGGCGATAAAGAGCGCGCCCGATAAGAGACGTTCAACTCCGCGTGCACCGTGTGGCGTGGCGCAGTAAGCTATCTGAATGCGAGATGGCTCGAATCTATAAACAACATTTGACGTTCGCGACGCTCGCAGAGATCGTGTCCCGGAGCGTTAGCTCCTTTCTCAACCGGGATGGGTAACGGGAGCGCAGAAGGGAAAGCTATGGCGACAAACACCCTCAATTTCAGCTTGGACGAGTACGCGGAGCGCCTTCGCAAAACGCGCTCTGCAATGGAAAAGCGCGGCATTGACACGCTCATCGTCAGCGACCCCGCCAACATGAATTGGCTGACAGGCTATGACGGCTGAAGCTGGACTTTTCCAGGAGGCGGGCATGTCGGCCATCATTTGCGGTCCGGGCTCCATCGAGCAAGCGCATAAGGCCAACGAATTTGTCGACATCGATCAGCTGACGAGCTGCCTCACGATGCTGTCACTGACCTGCCACAGGAAATTTCCTCCATCTGAGATTAGAGTCCGGCCTCGATTGAAGGACGGACTGATGAAGAGAAAGCGGTTTACGGAAGAGCAGATCATCGCGGTTCTGCGTGAGCATGAGGCGGGAGCAAAGGCGGGCGACCTGGCGCGCAAGCATGGGATCTCCGAGGCGACGCTGTATAACTGGAAGGCGAAATATGGCGGGATGGACGTCTCCGATGCCAAACGGCTGAAAGCCTTGGAAGACGAGAACGCAAAGCTGAAGAAGCTGCTCGCCGACCTGATGCTCGAAGCGTCGGCACTGCGCGAGCTTCTTTCAAAAAAATGGTAGGACCCGCCGCCAAGCGCGAAGCCGTCGCGCATCTGCAGGCCGTCATGGGCGTGTCGGAGCGTCGGGCCTGTTCCTTCGTCGGTGCCGATCGCAAGATGGTCCGCTATCGGTCCCGGCGTCCGCCGGAGACGGAGCTGCGCACAAGGTTGCGCGACCTAGCCAACGAGCGCCGCCGCTTCGGCTATCGACGGCTGTTCATCTGCTCCAGCGAGAGGGCGAGCCATCAGGGGTCAATCGCATCTACCGGCTCCCGCGAGGGGGGGCTGACGGTGCGCAAGCGCCGGGCACGGCGACGAGCGGTCGGCACGCGGGCGCCGATCCTGGTTGAGGCGAAGCCGAACGCGCGCTGGCCGCTGGACTTCGTCCATGACCAGTTCGCCTGCGGGCGGCGGTTCCGGGTGCTGAACATCGTCGACGACGTGACGCGCGAATGCCTTGCCGCGATCCCGGACACGTCGATCTCCGGTCGGCGCATTGCTCGGGAACTGACTGACCTGATCGCCCGGCGCGGCAAGCCGGACATGATTGTTTCCGACCACGGCACAGAGTTCACCTCGAACGCGATCCTCGCCTGGTCGAAGGATCATCGCGTCGAATGGCACTACATCGCGCCGGGCAAGCCGATGCAAAATGGCTACGTCGAATCCTTCAACGGCCGAATGCGCGACGAGCTGTTGAACGAGAGCCTGTTCTTCGGCCTCGACCACGCCCGCAGTGCCATTGCCGAATGGAGGCAGGACTTCAACACCGCGAGGCCGCATTCCTCGCTCGGCTACCAGACCCCGGCGGCCTTCGCCGGAACCCTCGCCGCAACCGGCTCCGACGCTGCGCTCAATGCGCGTCTCCGCCGGTTGCTCAAACCGCGCCTACGGCGTAACAGAAACGGCCGAGGCTCTAATCGCCACTGGATGAAAGTTCGTGGCAGGTCATCAGGTCTCAATGCAAAACTAATTTCGCAAGCACCCTCCCGCGAGGGGCACGAAATTTGCATTTGAAGCTAAAATACCACTCAATTTCTGGATGGGAGTTTCTAACAAATGTCAGCCACTACGGGTTCAATCAAACAAAATGCAGATCTCGACTCCGTACTCAACGACGCACTGCAGCGATTTGTCGACCGCAATCCTAAAAGCTTGGCCCGCCATATAGACGCCAAGCACTCGCTTCCAGGCGGCAACACCCGTTCCATACTCTGGTACAATCCCTTTCCGCTCACTTTGGTGTCCGGAGATGGCTGCTACGTAAAAGACCTTGATGGCCATCAGTACGTGGATCTCTTGTCGGAATACACTGCGGGACTGTACGGACATTCCGACCCAACGATAGCTGAGGCCATGATTGGCGCCATCAGAGATGGCGTCATGCTTGGTGGGCCAAACCGTTACGAGGCACAGTTGGGCGCCGCTATTGTCGACCGCTTCCCGGCGATCGAACGCGTGCGCTTCTGTAACTCCGGCACGGAAGCCAACATCATGGCATTGACAACCGCGCGCGCAATCACGGGCCGAACCAAGATACTGGCTTTTAAACAAAGCTATCATGGCGCCGTGTTGAGTTTTGAACCCGGTGGCTCACCGCTCAATTTACCTTTCCCTTTTTTGTTGGCTGACTACAACGATGAAGCCGGCGTGGAGATGGTTATGCGACAACACGCCAATGATCTCGCTGCGGTCATCCTGGAGCCAATGTTAGGAGCCGGAGGCTGCATTGTCGCCAAGCCAACATTCCTTCCGCGTATCCGGGATCTGGCTGACGAACTCGGTGTTATCTTGATCTTCGACGAGGTGCAAACGTCACGCTTAGGTTATAGAGCGTTGCACGGTGAACTCGGTATCCTTCCCGATATGGTCGCGCTTGGAAAGTATATCGGCGGCGGCGCAAGTTTCGGCGCTTTCGGCGGTAAGGCTTCGATCATGGATCGCTTTGATCCTGCGCTGCCCAATTCGTTGGTGCACGGCGGTACCTTCAATAATAACGTCTTAAGCATGGCTGCGGGATTGGCTGGGTTCACGAAAGTTCTGACTGAAGAAGCAAGCCGAAGAGTCAACGCCACAGGCGACTGGTTGCGAAGCGAGATGAACACCGCTCTCGAGCGCCACGCGGTTGCCGCTGTAGTTCTCGGCCGAGGCTCGTTGATGAATCTGCATTTTGTCGATGGCGTGGTTGAGACACCGGCGCAACTTAAGGAAAGAGATGTACGCTGGCGGAAGCTATGGCATGTGGAGATGCTGCTGCGCGGCTTCTATGTAGCGCCACGCGGCCTTCTCTCTCTCTCGCTCCCCTTCGGTGAGGTCGAAGCGAAAAACTTTCTGGAGGCATTTAGCGACTTTTTGGCTGTTCATCGTTCCCTCTTGCCTACACGGACCAGCTAAACCTCTGATTCTGAATGACGGCCCGTGAGTAGTGGTGACGTTGTAGGTTTTGCAACGCTAAATCGCGTGGTATCTCACAGATTGAGCATTTTTGTCCGGTTACATTTAAGATCCAGTTTGCCCATGGAAGAGAAGCGCCATGGGCAAGCCGCATCTGACGTTGCCCCCAGATTCTATCCAGTTTTGAGTTCGCTTCCGGCGTTGCTTTTGCCCTGGCGGGCGGGTGGTGCGCCGCGACAATCAAGGTGCGGCGTCTCATCCTGATCGTCGCGCTATAGCTCGGGGGTCATGAAACGAAGCCGCCTTCCGATAGGCGGCATGCCGCCCGTTATGGCGCTCAGGTTCGAGAGGCTGGTGGTGTTGTGGGAGGCGTCCGACCGCCTCTGCTCGAAACGACTGAAGCCGCTGATCCCCGTCTTGCTGGCGGCGCTTGAACGGAGCTTGATGGTGTGGATGGCGAGCTTCGCGACAAGCTGCTGACGATCAGCGCAGCGACGACGGATCGGCTCCTGTCGCAGGTGCGTGTTGTGGCTCGCGGCGGGTAACGCCGCCGCGCCGGAATGAGGGTCCGGTGATGATGCTGTTTGCCGGGATTCGTGCGGCACAGGAAGACCTTTGGAAGGCGGGTCGATGGTCGAAGCCCGAGGAACCTGTCGCCACCGATCCTAAGGCTTTGCCGCGAACCTGAGGATGGCCTGGCAGGCTGGGGAGACACGCCTCACGCATCGAAGGCCTTATCGGCGGATCAAACGCTACCCGACGAGGCCGAGCATGCTGGAGCCTTACGTGGCGCGGATTCGGGCATGGCTTGAGGCCGAGCCAACACTTTCGGCAGTCACGGTGCTCCAGCGGCTGATAAGTGCCGATCCGGCGCGCTTCACGAAGAAGAGCCTGAGGACAGTGCAACTGCCTGTGAAGGCATGGCGCGTGGAAACGGCGGAGCGGATCATCTTTGGATTAATCGCGCGGGTCATGTCGGCAGCACCCGCTCGGTACCATTCTCCGGTGAGGCAATAGGGGGGTCAAATCCTCGCTTCGCTTGACACCGTTCAATGGCGAGGGAAAAAAGGTGTCGATTGCTCGGCCTTGCGAGGGGCACTTGTTGGCCGCTCGATTGACAACGTTATTTGCGGTGCATGCTTTCCTTTGTGCAGAAGGAGGATTTTCTCGTCCAGTTCCTTGTCTGCTTCTGTGAGACGATGATTGAGGCGAAGGTAGTCGGTCCAGGTCGGCGTACGGAATGTCTCTGTCCACCGCAAAGGCTTCTGCAGGTTGCGCTGGAGCGTCCAGTGCCGAGCACCGACGCGGCTATGGACATGCCGGCGCTTGCGCATGAGGTCCAGGAAAGCTTCGAGATTTTCCTCATCTACGAGGTACTCGACCTTGACCACGATGGGGCCGCTTCTCGGCTTCAGATGAAGCGCGACTGCCGGGGCGTCGAATTCCTCCAAAGGATCGGGCTCGGATTCGCGGCGCTCGCGAAGCGGAAACAGGACGCCGGCAGCGGCGACCAGCAGCAGGGCTCCAGCGGAGCCCTCCAGCGCCAGGGTCAGGGAATGGTTCTCGGCCACCGTGCCCCAAATCCAGCTCCCGGCCGCTATGCCGCCGTTTATCAAAGCATAGTAGATCGAGATGGTGCGCCCCACGACCCAGCGCGGGCTTGCCATCTGCACGCTCACGCCAACCCCGGACCAGGCGGTGACCCAACCCGCGCCGCCCAAAAAGAGCGCGATTGCGGCCACTGCAATCGAAGAGGTCAATGCAAGGGAAAGCGAACATGCAGCGCAGGCAACGCAGGCGAGCGTCATCAGTCGTTCTTGAGACAAGCTCCGTCTGAACAGGCTGTTGGAGACGCCGGCGAAGATAGCGCCTGTCCCGAAGCCGGTCATGAGCGTGCCATAGGCGAGCGGTCCGCCTCCCAACTGATCGAGGACAACCAGGGGCAACAGTGCGAGTATGGCGATGCCCGCCAGGCCAAAAAGGGTCCCACGGGCGGTCGCCGTCTTAATTTCCCACGACATCGCCGTGAAGCGCAGCCCGTCATAGATCGCCGTCCTCATCGGCTCACGCGGGAGAGGCGAAGAGCGAACCTTCCATTTGCAGCGCAATAGGGTGACCAAAGGGACCAGATAGGTGAGGGTGGTTACGGCGAAAGCCGCCATAAGTCCGAACGAGGCAACCACGATACCGCCGAGCGCCGGGCCCATGGTCCGGACAGTGTTGAAGCCAACGGAGAGAAGGGTGACGGCAGCGGGAACATCGCGTCGGTCCACCATTTCGCCAACCGAGGCCTGCCAGGCGGGATCGTTGAGAGCGCCGCCGCATGCGATCAAGAAGCTGAAGCCGAGGATGATCCACGGGTCGACAAAGCCGAGCGCCACAAAAGCCGTCAGCATCGCAGATGCGACTACCATCAGGCAGCGGCCGGCGAACATGACCCTGCGACGGCTGAAATTGTCGGCCAGAGCCCCGGCGAAGACGGCCAAGATTAACGCTGGCAGGCTCGACGAAGCCTGTACCAGCGCGACCATCAAATCGGAAGTCGAGACTGTTGCCATCAGCCAACTTATGGCAACAGTCTGCATCAGCCAGCCGAGGGAGGAGACTTGAGAGGCCAGCCAGATCGACCGAAACGTCGAGTTCCTGAGCGGCGCAAATGTCCCTGGCGGATCTATATCTGTATCTGCGCCCGCGGCTCTGCTCATTGCTCCGACCGATCGTGTTCCGCCGAGCTAAACCACTTGGCGGGGACACGATCCAATTACTGGTCGGATGCGTCAAATGCAGTCTTTGTATTGTGGTCATCTAGCAGCGAGATGGTCCCGGGCAGACAATTGGACGATAGTGTCCTGAAGGTTCTGCAAAAAGCTCTGGAGAGAGAACAGCCCTTACTCTGAGGCGAGGGGCGGCCATGGCACCGCTGGTGACGTTGCGATTACCGATTCCCGTAGAAGGGTAAGTGCCATGACCAAGCGACACGTTAGACTGAGCAGAGGCGAGTTGAAAGCGTTGCTGTTGTCGGACGAGGACGGCTTTCGCAGAGTTTTGCAGACTGTCGTGCAGGAGGCTTTGGAAGCCGAGATGACGGAGGCTTCCGCAAGATCGGGCCGGCCGGTTCTCAACGGAGTTGTTCGAGCGTTATCAGCGTTCGGAGAAGGCACTGGTATCGGCGCTGGTCGAGATGTACGTGCAAGGCGTGTCGACGCGCAAGGTGAAGGCGATCACCGAGGAACTGTGCGGCCATTCCTTCTCGGCCTCGACGGTGAGCGAGGCGACGGCGCGGCTGGATGA
>NZ_JBVVQZ010000046.1:0-7053 GCF_055811635.1 Mesorhizobium sp. WSM4806
CCGAGAATGGTCAGGAACTCGCCGCGACGAACGGTCAGCGACAAATTGCTGACCGCGGCGACCGCCCCATACATCTTAACGAGGTGCGTCGGCTCATCTACACCACGGATGACATCTACAAGCCTGATTTCGGCTTTTCGATCCCTGTTGCGTTTCTTTGTTCGGCTCAGGTGAGCCTGTTTCCTCGTCCCGGCCCACAGGATTTCCCGCGAGCGTGTCGAGACGCAGTCAAAGCTGGCCGGTGCGATGGCGGCACGGCCGGCTGCGAGGTTTCCAGGCCACGCCTTGACGGCGTCGAGCACGGCGCCAGTCTGGAGCGGACCGAGGCGGCGGTCGTGCCGGCACATTCTTATATTTGCCCGGCACGGACGACCACGTAGCAAAGAGTGGCGCGAGAGGATGAGAGTGCTGCCACGCAGCCGTTATTATAGTCGTTCCTCCTTTGTGTCGTCCGTGCGCCGCTTCTATCCTCCACGATGGAGAAGCGGTCGCGGTCGTCAGTGCCGGGCTGATGAAAGCGTCCACGATGCTGCCACAGCGAAGGATGGCACGGTGGAATGCGGAACCGTGATGGCCTCGAGCCGTCGGATAGGCTGTGCAGTGCCTTCTATCGCCGGGCGGGCTGCTTGCGGCTTTGTGCGGCAGGACAAGGGTCGGGGTGCCGGCGCGCATAGCGGCGGATACCGCCCGGGTGATGTGGACACACCCGGCGTGATCATGAAGGTCGTTCCAGAAGGGGCTCGGCGGCGCTTGCCCGCACCGCCAGATGACAAGCGTGAACCATTGCTCTCCGCAGCAGGGGCAGCGATGCGCCACCGCAAGGCGCTCGGCGGCGACAGCGGCGCTTTCGGCATCCGGTTCTAGATCGTTCTGCTGCGATCCGGCCAGCAGCCTGCGGCATAGGTTGAGCTTGGCGGCAGGATTACCGTTGGCGAGGAAGCCGTAGTGGCGGATGCGATGGAAACCGTCAGGCAGCGTGAGCAGGAGAAAGCGACGGATGAACTTGTGCGCGTCGAGCTTCAAGACCTTGGTTTTGCCGCGCTCCGCCAGCGGAACGCGACCCGCTCGTCGGCGGTGCTAATCAGTCGGGAATTGGCGATGGCGACGCAATGGGTATAGCAGCCGAGATAGGCCAGCACCTGCTCGGCCCGAAGGTCGGCTTGGCGGAGACGACCCATTGACGACGATGAGCCTCGGCGAGAAGCAGACGAGGGCATCAGGCTTTGCTAGGTAGGCGAGATCGCCGAAGAAGCCCAGCCCGCCCGCATCATAAGCCGCTCGGAGTTCCTCCAGAAAGAGACGGCGGAACTGGCGCGACAGCACGCGCACGGGCAGGAAGAACCCCGGCCGGCCCTCCATCGAGGAGATGCCGCCGCCCGGGACGATGCAATGGATGTAGGTGAGGTTCTGGCCCCAGCTGTGCAGCACCGCTATAAGACCGATCCCGGGCGCCGAGCTGTCTGGGATCTGCGGCGATCGTGCGCAGCGTCTCGGCGGCCGCCTTAAACAGGATCGTGTACATCGCCGCCTTGTTCTGGAAGGCGATTGCGGCGACCTCGGCCGGCAGCGTGAACACTACGTGGAAGTAGGGAACCGGCAGAAGCTCGTCCTGCCGCGCAGCTAGGCATTCCCGGCAGGCCTTTCCCTGGCAGTCACATGGGCGAACTCGGGTCAACCGGATTGTGTACGGCTTACGGCTTCATGGATTATCTCCTCGTGTTGTTAGGGATCCGAGGTTGAGCCTGTTTCCAATTCAAGCATTTCTGGCTCGGTTGAAACTCACATACGGTCGCCGCCTCGCGGCGGCTGCACCCTTATCCCCTTTGGTGAACTCAGCGCCCAGACCCTTCAGCTGCTCAGCAGTCGCACCACCGGCGCCGGGTCGTTCGCCTTGGCCCGATCCAACAGCAGATCGTCGCGCGCCGCCTCGACCTTTTGCAACTGCTCCAGGATCAGCTCAAGCCGGTCGAGCTCACGCACAACCTGTGCCTTCAGGCGGAAAGGTAAGGCGCGACCATCACCCGTTTGCAGACCCTCGAGCCTGGCGCGCCGGTCGCGACGCAGCGGCTCATAATCACGGACACCCTGGGCGAACAGGAGGCCCTAGATCCGGTTGACGTGCTCCACCCGCTCGGCGATCAGCGTCTTGCGCTCCCGGCAGATTCGGCGGCATCCTCTTCCTGGGGGCTCGGCGGCTTGACCATGGAGCAGGCCCGCGGCTCGCCGCGCTTGTAAGTCAGCAGGATCCGTACCAGGGTGTTGCGTCGATCTTATCGGTCTTCGCCCGCCGGCGTCGCCGAGACACCAGGATCGAGGCGGCGTCGAGCACGTGGCTCTCGATCGCTTCGCCCTGAAGCACCCGGCCGTCTAGTCCGGCCCGTTGGATGACAATAATCCGGAAGCGCTCGCCGGTTCGTGCCCGAGCCTTTTCCTGGAGTGTCGCAAACAGCTCCGGGAGTCCCGCAACGTCCCCGCCTCACAGAGAATGCTTGGACATCTTCTCCCCGCCACCCGGCGACATTGAAGTGATCAGCCCACATTGATCGAGACAGTTCCCTCGAAACAAAGATCGCGCCAAGATCGATGCGGATAGCGGCCTGTTCCGGCCGATTTGCAACCTGTTGCATTGTCGTCTGCAGAATAGGTGGGTTAGCAACGCCATTCTGCCTGACGGCAGGTCGCTATCCACCAGCCCATAGGATCTTGGGGCAATGCCGGTTGCGACAGGAATTGTAGGCCACGCGGATCGCCCCGCAGGACCGGCAGCCCTCGACATGGCCGCCCAGTTTGGCGGTCCGGCACAGTTCGATGGCGCTCATCGTGCGACGCTCGACGCGTCCGAGATGACCGTCATGAGCCTGCCGATATGCCTCGCCATGGCGGCGAAAGATATCCGACACCTCCAGTCTCGCCGACACGGGCGGAACCGATCAGCCCGACGGCACGACTTCGATGTTCAACCGGTCGAGCGGGCTTGTCGTGCGCCGGATGAGGCCGTTCGAGACCTTGATGTAGCGCGCCGTCGAGGACAAATTGTTATGACCAAGCAGCCACGCGTCATAATGCTCACTCTCTATGTCATTGAAAATCAAAGCGCTGTTGAGCGGGATCGGCTGTCGCATTCCGCGTGCGATAGGCGGCGATATCCGCCGTAACACACCTGCCGCCCTTTGATGATGCCGAGCCGGGCCATGCGCAGCGCCGTCATCACGCTCACATCCATGATTTGCGCGGCAGCTTCAAGCGTAATCTCGCCTCGCTCAGCCCATTCGCTGGCGCGGTGGACGGCAATGCCGTGATGGCTGCGGAACGAACAGATCCGCGCCTGGGTCCAGCCGTTGCCTCGCCCTGTCGGCTTACCGGCTCGATTGAGGAGCCGCGCAATCTGGCGGTCGGGCATCAGACGCGCCAGCTCGCGGACCAGCGACAAAGTATCCTCGGGGACTGTCCAGCGATACTTACCGGCGGCGTTCATCTTGAGCTCCAATGGTTCCCTCCCTGCCAATGCAGGACCATCTCGGTGACGCCACCTTCGATACGGACGACGATCTCGCGCAAGGCTGCGCGAACGATCCTCTTGCGCGTCGCAGATGTTGCTGCCGGGTGCGACCAGGCGAGGTCCAGATCGGCGCCGAGCCGCATCAGCTGATCCCGTTCCTTCTCTCCCAGCAGAGATGGTCTTCGCGCCTCGAGCGCGGCAATCTCGCCTTCGATCTCGTGCACGGCCTCAAGCGCGTTGTCCCAGCGGAGCTCCAGCTCGCCAGCGACCAGACGATTGGCCGAGTTGACGGCATCGTATTGCCGACGCGCATGGGTAGCCTCGTAACGCGCCCGCTGCAGTGCCAGCTCGAGCTGCCTTTGTGCGGCTGACGTCCTCGCTCGCGTGAACCTCGAGCGCATGGTTGCGGCGTCGATGCCGAGCGGCTTCAAGGCACCAAGAACCGCGGCGCCGACAGCCTCATCGGCGCGCAAGCCGCCAAACGAGATGCACCGCTCGGTGCCTCGATCTTCGCCCAGCCGAGCTGGCGAGCGCGATCGGCGAGTCCGTATTTGCCGGCGCTTGACTGATTGTGCGTAAGCTGATCGGCCGTCGACTGACGGATATAGACGAACGCACTGCGCGCAAGATGCTCAGCTGTGATCTTGTTAATCTGCGATTCCCCCCGTTTGCCAGAGCCATCGCGATCTCGCGCAGCAGCGTCTCCACCAGCATCGTCAGCTCGATCTCCTGTGCCCGTGTCAGCACAACGCTTGGCTCGCCTTCTTCGAACAGGCTTGGCTGGGGACTTTCGAATTGGCGCTTCATTGCGATCTTTCTCCATCGTTGAGTCGGACTGGAGAAATCCTAAAAGCGGATCGATCTCAGCGCGCAGAGATTGCAAGGTCCTAAGGGAAAACTGCGGCTGCGCCGACAGCTGTGCGTCGCCGCCTCGCGCGTCATCCAAGCCGGTATGCAGGCAAAGGAGCCGTCAGGCTGCGCAATGGCCACCAAGTCGGTACCACGGTACGCATAGCGCTTCAGAATGAGCACCGTCTAACCGCAGCGCGGATGAAATAGATAGTAAATCCGCCCTTCTTCCGGCTGTTGGCGGGCAGTATGTCGTTGTTTTGAGCAGCACCTGGATGATGCGGATGTCGGTGCCGTTCTCCAGCAAATGTGTGACGAAGCTGTGCCTGAGCGTGTGGACCGTCACGCGCTTGTCGATGCCGGCGGCGGCCCGCGCCGAACGACAAACCGAGTACAATACCTGAACGTCGATGGGTCGATTTGCATCCCGGCCCGGAAACAGCCAGCCCTGCGGCTTCGCCAGCGCCAGTAGACCCGCAGGATGCGCAGAAGCTGCGCCGACAGCATTACCGTTCGGTCCTTGCTGCCCTTGCCGTGCTCGACCCGGATCACGCCGCGTCCGCTGTCGATGTCGCCGACCTTCAGTCCGACAGTCTCCGAAGCGCGAAGGCCCGGCATAGGACGTCGTCAGGGCGGTGCGCGTATTCAGGCTCGGCACCGCCTCGAGATTGCGGACAACCTCGTCAGCGTTGAGAACCACCGGCAGCGTCCGTGGCGCGCGGGCATAGGCGATCCGCTCTCGGCATGACCCGGCGTCACGCCGTAAAAGAACCGCAGTGCGCACACCGTCTGGTTCAGGGCCGGCCACGAGATTCCGGTAGAGAGCAGATGCACCTGGAGGGCGCGAACGTCCTCCAAGTCAAGCGGTCCGGGATCGGCGACAGTAGCGGGAGAACTTCGCCATCGCGTGCACGTAGGATCGTTGCGTGGCCGGCGACAGATTGCGGATCGTCATGTCCTCGATGCGCCGGCGAAGCGGGCTCAACTCGGTCGTCTCATTGCTCTGTTCTCAAGATTGCGCTTCAACAGCCGCAATCCTTCAAAACAGAAGCTTCATCTGCAAACCGACCCACCATCTGCCGCGTTAGCGGCTTCCTTCAATCTACGATTCTCTCAAGACATGAAACGCTCCAGAACCTATTCCAAAAAGAGATGGGGCTATTCTGGACATTATATTAGCTCCTATCCTTAACTGAAGCATAATATTTGGACAGAACGCACTAAATCGCGCGTCCTTTTCTCAGCTCGCTGGGCATCCAGCAATCAAAGGGGACGCACGGCGGCAGCTTCCCGCAAAGGTGGGCGCAAGGGCGTGTTTGTTTTGGTTCGCGTGGTCATGTATCGAGCGCCTTGGCGGCCGATCTCGATGAAGTGTGACACGAACCAAGTCTAGGAGGGAGGCATGATAAACTTTGATTTGCGAAATAAAAAGGCTGTTGTAACAGGAGCGGCTTCCGGTATCGGTCTTGCCACAGCGCCAAAACCAGCAAGATCTGGCGCTAGTGTCAGGATAAATGACTTACGCGCCAAGGCTTTGGCACCTCGGGTGAGGGTTAACGGAATTTCACCCGGAGCGGTACGTTTTCCTTGGGAATGCTCATGAGAGGGTGGACAACGAGGAGTGGGTGCGAACCGCTGTTCCGCTTCAGCGTATGGTCAGCCTGAAGAGTATGCGGAACTCATCACTTATCTCGCGGCAGGCGCGTCCTACATAACCGCCCAGGTTGTAATAGGGATGGTGGCGTATTCCTTTTAAGCTGATGATGCAGGACTAGATGCGGTCATCCCTTGAAATGTATGCGGTTGACCCTTTGCGACGCGAGTTGCAGCTGAACCATTGTCAGTCGCCGAATGGGTATGAATTACCTGGTCATCGTTAGTCTGTGTCGGAGGCACCTTTATGCGTGTCCGTCGGGCGGGTTCGAGGTGTCCACCGGCTCCGTAGGCAGGCGTGATGATGCGAGTGGAGAGTTCGGATCGCGGCGAAAACTTCCATACGGACGAGACCGTGAGCGCCCAGGCGATACGCAGTAGCGGCCAATCAGGCTGACTGAATCGTGGGCCGAGGATCGATGTGCCGCCAGCGCACCTCGCCATCGACGGCGGGGCCGGGTCGATTTCCACGGTTTCGGCCAGCTCTGCCTGCTGGGCAAGCCGAGAGCCGTGTGGGATTGCCCGGCGGCGGATAGCCTTCAGGCGCAGCGCCATGGCGTTGAAGCGCTGCACCCAATCCTAAAGCGTCTGCGGGCCCATCCGCCGATCTTCGCGGCCGCCGACCGTCTCATGCCGTCCAGAACCGCGCGCCGCTCGAGGGCGCGGGAAACGATCAGCGGAGGCCGCCATTCGCAGCATGGACGTACTGGCACCCATGGTCATCGAGGCGCTCAGGAATACAGCGATTGTTTCTAACGGCTTCATTGTAGTAGCGCTGTTGACCCTCATTGCGTCCGCCCTGCATTGCGTACTTGTGCAGCGTCCGAGCGAAATTCGGCACAAGCTTTTTGGCCGTGCCTGACCTCAGACCTTGCTGTGAACATGCCATTGTCCGCGACTTCGATCATAAAGGTTCTGTAATTTTTTTGGTATCTGGCTGTCCAAGTTGGTCATCCAATTGCGATGGCAGAGTGCGCATGATGATCTGTTGAGGATAATCCGATGCTATATGCCCTACTAACTGCCCGCGGATTAGGAGCGCATTGAGGTAA
>NZ_JBVVQZ010000047.1:0-6553 GCF_055811635.1 Mesorhizobium sp. WSM4806
CAAGGGTTTTGGCTTTGTCAAATTGCCGGAGGGCATCGAGGCCTATCTGCACATCCGGGTACTTGAGGCGGCCGGGAGCAGCGGCGTTTCCGAGGGAACGCGTCTCAAGGTCACGCCGGAAGAAAGTCCCAAGAGGTCACCAGGTCTCGGGAGTGCTGTAGGTCGGCGATCAAACCGCGAGAACTCAACTACGCGTTGCGCTGGAAAGTCCACCGCCGGGACGGGTGCCCAGTCGGAGAGCGAGGGCACCGTTAAGTGGTACAATCCCCCAAAAGGGCTTCGGCTTCATTGCTCCTGAAAACGGTGAGAGCGACATCTTCGTTCATGCCCCGCGCTGACCCGCTCAGGACTCAGCATGCTGATGGAGGGTCAGAAGGTGTTTGTTCAATGCGGGCAGGGCAAGAAAGGCCTGGAAGTTCGGGGAATTCGCCTCGCTTAGAGCCAAATGCGTTGGCCTTGGGAGCGAAATCGCGCCTCAGACAAAGAAAAAGCCCGCTGCCGGGAGGAGGTGGCAGCGGGCTCTATTTCGAATGAGACGCGGGAGGAGGTGCGCCCCATTCAGCGTCGGCATCACATCTGGGAGGAGTAGATGGCCGACAACATGATCATACCGATAGCCGCGGATATTGCAATGCACAAATTTTATATCGCAGGTGCGAAATGATGCTGGATCCGCTTAATCGATCCTGAAAAGGTGCGGTCAGACTGCGGCTTTCTTGCGGGCACGCTTGGCAGGTGCCGGCGCTCCCGGTTCCTTCGGCTTGCGGCCCAGACCCATGGTCTTGGCCAATGCCGAGCGCGCCGCAGCGTAGTTCGGCGCCATCATGGGATAGTCCGCCGGCAGCCCCCATTTCGCGCGATATTCGTCGGGCGTAAGGCCATAGTGGGTAGCCAGGTGACGCTTGAGCGACTTGAACTTCTTACCGTCCTCAAGGCTGAGAATGTAATCGGGTGTAACCGATTTTCTGATCGGTACGGCAGGCTTGAGAGCTTCCGACTTTTCTGGTGCGGCACCACAAGTAGTGCCTTTCAATGCGATGTGGATCTGGCCGATAAGCCCAGGCAGTTCACCGACGGGAACCGGATTATTCGAAACATAGGCTGAGACGACATGGGCGGTGAGTTCGATGAGGTTGTCAGCTTTCGTCTCAGTTTCTTCGGTCATGAAAACGCTCCTGCGGGCTTAGATTAGGCGGTGGAGAATCAATTCATAGCTTAAAGTGACGACCGCGTTTGATAGCAACCAAGCCATTGCACGATCTGTTGGCGGATCGCTACACACCCTACCGCAGTCGCGGATCTTCCTCTTGAACCGTCATCGCCCTGACAACACACTGTGCCAAGGTTGCCGCGTCAATGCGCCTCTTCCCGCAAATCGGGCTATTTGGAAAATTGGAGGAACGAATGAACGCTGAGGCTTTCAGCAGTCCCCTTTTCGTGAAGCGCGCTACGCACATCATCCAAGAGATTGCCAGCCTTGCGGATGCAATCGATTTTCTGAATGAATGGCCGGAAGGTCGTAGAGACCTGATCCACGAAGCCGCCCTGAGGGCATGCTACGATGCATACGATGGGCGCAAGCCGGTAAGCACGGCGCGCAATGCCTTTTTCGGCTTTGCGAAGCGGGTCGCCATATTGGAAGATCCAACCTCCGCGATGCAGTGGATCGCCGCCTGCAGTTCGGGCCGTGGAAAAGTGCAGGTGTAGACTTCGACGACGTGTTTGAGACTGGCGCGAGACGCGTCAAAGAGTGCAGTATGTCCAGGTTTCACAGCTAGACCGCGCGAATGAGAAGCAGTTCCTCACCACCGACTACAAAACCGCAAATCGCACGCAACCTGACCATGGCCAGACGCAGCTCATGGCGATCGCTTGGTCGCCAATGGCCAGGTTCGCCGGTGCAGATGCAACGGTCGCGTTCGGCTGAGTAAATAAATGGGACCCGGGGCTGTTTGCCGCATAGTGGCTGTGGAGGAGGGGAGAGATGACGGGCTTGATCAGATTTGAGAGGCCAGTCGTTGTTCAGGTTAGCCGCCGCAGCTCGGAGCGAATCCTGTTGGACGTCAACGACGCAGCCGCTATCTTGCTCCGGGATCTACATCATGAGACCAATAAACGCAGAATAGCGATGGACATCTGTCTGCAGGTGTTACGAGGTAAGACCCATCCACCAGCCGCTCGACGAGCATTCGTGGCAGCCGCGCTCGAAGCACGCATTCTGCGCAGCGATTAAGATTCAGGACGCCGCTCATGAATTTCGGCCATCTGCGTATCGCAATTGAGCGCGGTCCGAATACCTCTGCCGGCATCCGCCAGGAGCAAGCCACCCCGCTCTTTCCGCGAGGCTTTCCTGGTCCGGCGCCGGATCTCCACCATCAAAACACAAGGGGTCCGCCAGCCAGCTGTGGCCGCTCGGCTTCGCCTTCGCGGCGATCGTGATTGGAGAGGCAGACTGAGCCATCGAGCGGGAGTTTGGCCCGCTGCAGATGGCAGAGCGTAGATGCCGCCTCTAGTCTCCAGAAGTGCCGTTTGAACCTTCCCCCAGCTTAGCCCTGCATCCGGTCTCCCGGAACACGCTCCGCAGACCGGCGGCGCGTGATCGCCGATGCTTCTCCCGATGGTCGGGAGCGGGGTTTCGGCGATCAAGTTCGGGAGATGATAGTGATACTGGATAATCCCAATACGGAATAATCCGAGCTGGCTGGCGGTGAGCCGTCTCGTTTCTGGCCGGCTCATTTGAGACCGAAGCCTCCCTCGATCGCCCGCCAACGCCGGCCTCTGGAACAGCTGACTTCGACGCGCCATAACAAGGGCCTCAGCCAGGCCAAGGTGCCGAGGCGCTTCTACGATATCGCCGAACTCGGAGTAGCACATATGGGTGTGGATCTGGGTCGCATCGCCGACGGCCGTTGAAGCCAGCCGGAAGCATTCGACGGCCCAATCGAGATAGGCCTGCCAGTCGGCCTCGCGCAGCGGCAAGCCCTCGCGCAGCGGCTTCGATCTGGATCTTTGCCTTCACGCCACACGGGTGGGTGCAGAGCTATGGCTCGCTCCCGCTTTGTGCGACCCCCGATCATCATTGGAGATGTGTCCAGACAAAATCCGATGACACTACACTAGTGGCGATATCATCTTGGCGCCGGCCTTTTCGAGGTCGCTCACTTCATCGCGAATTGCGAGCGCGACCTGGCGACAGACGGCTGAGCGCGGAAGGTCGTCTCGGACGAAGGACCAGTTGAGGATCGTCACCGGGCCGGTAAGCATACCCTTCACCGGCTTCGGCGTCAGCGACTGGGCAGCCGCAGAGCTGCTCGGCGAAATACTGCACCATATCGTTGCGCTCGAATTCGCCGTGGACCAGCACGTCGAGTCCGATCTCTTCTTGCCAGCGAACGGCGGCTTCTATCTCTTTCTTCAGGAACGCCTCATAGTCGACGTAACTCAGCTCGGCTTTGGCATGAGCTGCCCGCGCCTTGCGAACCTCGGCTGTTTGCGGGAAGGAACCGATCGTCGTGGTGGGGGAAGGAAGGCAAGCCAAACGTGTCGGCCTGAAAGCTTGGAGCGCACGGCGAATGCGCGCTTCCGGCGCGTCATGACGACCTTGATGCTGGCGACCGGCCTTCGACGAGCGGATCATGCACCTTCGCGGATGTCGCGCGAACGGCGGCAGCCTCAGCCGACGCCTCCAGTTCGCCGGCGACCGGGTCCCGGCCTTCGGCCAGGGCACGGGCGAGCACGACCAGCTCGCCGGTCTTTTGCGCCGCGAAGGCGAGCCACGACTTCACATCCGCATCGAGTGCCGTCTCCGTGTCCAGGTCGATCGGCACGTGCAGCATCGAGCAGGACGGGGCGATCTCCACGTGGTCCAGCGGCCAGCCTGCGACGATCGGCTTGACGCGGTCAAGTATGGCAGGCAGGTTCGCGCGCCAGACGTTGCGCCCGTCGATCAGGCCGAGCGAGAGCACAGTTCCTTCTGCGCGAGCCGGCCGACGGTCTCCAACTGCTCTGGAGCGCGCATGAGATCGACGTGCAGTCCCGCCACGGGCAGAGAAATTGCGGTCTCGAGATTGTCTCCCAGCGATCCGAAATAGGTAGCGACCATAATCTTCAACTCGGGTGCTGCTTTCGACAGCCGGCAGTAGGCGAATTGGAGCGCATCCCGTTAGTTGGGAATCAGATCGAGCACGAGCGCTCGGACCGGTGAGGTATGGGTCAAGAGCTCGTCCGGGACGAATTTCGCCTTGTGCCCGCAGGTGCGCCACGGCGTCGGCAATATAGATCGAGTTCCAATAGACGATCGCCGCGGTGACGAGGTTCAAGCCCGACGCCCGGTATTGCTGGGCCTTATGACTGCGGTCGATGACGCCGCCCCTGTCGGAACGTGTAGATGGCCTGCGCCAATGCGGGGCAGTATTGGATCGAGCCGATCGGCGAGCGCTTCCGCTTCGCAGGGGACCGCCGTTTTGACCGGCAAGATCTGCAGCCGATCCTCGACAAAGCGCACGCCTTCGAGCTGCTCCCGTTTGAGGCGCTGCGCAAACGTCTTCAGCCGCCAGTCGAGCGCGCGGCCACGTTGTTGGAGCCATTCGTCGGCGGCGGTTGGCAGCCCGAGTTCGGCGACGATCGGCGCGGCGGCTCGCTTCGGCAGGAGATAGCTGTCGAAACGCCGATAGGCGGAAGATCGCTCGACCCAGACGTCGCTCGAACGCAGCTTGTTACGCAGGTGAGCGAGCATCGCGGTCTCGTCGAGCCGGCGATTGATCCTGCCGTCCGGCCCGATCACGAGATTGCGCCACTCCTTCTTGAAGGGCATTGGCGGATCGGGCGACACATCTCGTTTGCCCGCTCTGCTGAGATCGCGAAGCAAATGAATGCCGGCGACCGCCCGGGCGCTTCCCCGTCCGGCCTTGAAGTCGAGCGCGTCGATCAGCGCCGGCGCGAACTTTCTCAGCGTCACATAGCGGTCCACCGCCACCATGAGCGGATCAACGTCCGCCGTTTCGGCGAGTGCTGCGACTTCGGGTCTTGCCTTGAGCAAGTTCGCCCAGCCGACGGTCTCGTCGATCGCCTCGATCGGGTCAGAGTCGTTGTTGAGAGCGGTGGAAAGAGCGTCGATCATGCCGTGAAACAACAGCATCAACGGCCGACATCCTTGGCGGTGGCGGCGTAGCGCCGGGTTCTGGGCACGTCTGAAGGCATTGCCGATCAGCTTGTCGGCCAAGCCACTGGCGGAGTCCGTCAGACCTTCTTCCAGATCGATTAGGCAAGAGACCAGCGTCGCGCGCCGGCGTGATGCTGAGTAGCGCTCGAGCAGATAGGCAGGAGACGCGCGACCCTCGCGCACGAACTGTCGATATCGGTCGGATGCACGGTGGCGATCAGTTTCGCCGGAATGCCGATTTCCCTTACCATTCGCAGGCGCTCGAGGATGTCGCGGACGTGATCGGGGCTTCGCGGTCGCCGGGATTAGGCGGCTCCAGCGCGCCGGACGGCTGCAACATCAAGGGCAATATCAGCGTCGAGACGGGCGAGCGCATCTATCACATGCCTGGACAGCGCTATTACGACAAGACGGTCGTCAACCCCGCCAAAGGCGAGCGCTGGTTCTGCTCTCAATGGGAAGCGTGGTGGGCAGGCTGGCGGAAATCAAAGGTGTAGGTATCCCGGACAAGTCACAGCGCAATTCGGCTCTGGACTTACCGTCGTAGTGGACGCTGCTCGCTCGACAATGCTGTTCAGCATGGGAAACGCGACGGGCTGCTTGGAGATGATCGAGGAACTGGGCCAAGGCGCTATGCCGAGGCTGATCGGCGATATGCCAGCCCTGATCGGAAGGCCTGCTTGGGGCAGTTGAGAATGTTGGCCGTTTATCCGCGTCGAACCGTGGCTAACTTTGTTAGAACCGCCATTGGATCAAGCCCGACGTAAACCTCGTTATTGTTCGGCTCTGTACGGTGCTTTGCAAATGTGTCGCCGAGAAACTTCTCCACCTCGATGGCATCCTGAACGGATCCGATGGGCTGGTCGGTATGCAATAACCATTGTAGCTCATTGGACAAGCGAAACTTGTTGAACTCGCCCACCCGCTGCTTTGCATCTTGGGCGTGACCAATTTTCAAGACACGATTGCTTTTGCCAAGGGTGGCAATGTAGATGCTGTAGGTAGCCTCGGTGTTCGGTTCGACGGTGTAACCATTAAGCGCGAACGGGTGCTTCTGACGAAACTGCTGCATGCGAATCGCCACCCATGTGCGGATGGGCTGCAGGGCGTACGGCCACCGATAGCTGCCGTCCTCCAGCTTGTCCCAGGCATTTGTCGGCTCGATATCGAATTCGGCCGTGTCGGCCGCGCGATGGCTTATCTGCCAAACGCTGGCAACGCGCCCCTTCAATTCCTCGGGGATCTGCACGGCAGGATCTCCAGGAGTGCGGCTAACAACGCCAAAGACCAGATCGCCTTCTTGCGTGCTGCGAATGATAGTGTCCTGAAGGTTCTGCAAAAAGCTTTGGAGAGAGAACAGCCCTTGCTCTGAGGCGAGAGGCGGCCATGGCA
>NZ_JBVVQZ010000048.1:2500-6434 GCF_055811635.1 Mesorhizobium sp. WSM4806
CTGTTTGACATCGTAAAGAGAAGATTTGTTCGAACTTCATAGCCCGCAAGGGATGTGATTTGTCGCGGGAGACGCTCAATCTCCCGCATATGATGGGTTTGCCTAACCGCACCCTCGAACCGATCTCGAGAAGCTGGTCTTTTTGTGCCAATGACATTGAAGCTAGATCCTGCACAGGATCTGGTTCGAGCGACGATCTCTTCGAGATCGCGCTGAGGCGACAATCCTTTGGTTTGTGGCTGAAGCGACGATCCCTTCGGGATCGCGCGGTGGGTATTGGCAATGAGAACGATCAAGTGTCTTAAGGGCAATTGGTGGATGCCTTGGCATGCACAGGCGATGAAGGACGTGATACGCTGCGATAAGCTACGGGGAGGTGCGAATACCCTTTGATCCGTAGATTTCCGAATGGGGAAACCCACCTAAGGTGCTTGGAAAATCAGAGCAGCAGGTAATTGGCGCGAGATCCCAAAAGGATTGAGCGTTAAGCGACGATCTCTTTGAGATCGCGCAGACTTGCTGCTGTGGTTTCCAAGTATCTGTTATAGGTAACTTATCCTGAATACATAGGGATAAAGTGGCGAACGCGGGGAACTGAAACATCTAAGTACCCGTAGGAAAGGACATCAACCGAGACTCCGGCAGTAGTGGCGAGCGAACCCGGACCAGGCCAGTGGCGATGATGAGACAAGCGGAACCTTCTGGAAAGTAGGGCCATAGTGGGTGACAGCCCCGTACGCGTAATGCAAATCATCGTCCTCGAGTAAGGCGGGACACGTGAAATCCTGTCTGAAATTGGGGGGACCACCCTCCAAGCCTAAGTACTCGTGCATGACCGATAGCGAACTAGTACCGTGAGGGAAAGGTGAAAAGCACCCCGACAAGGGGAGTGAAAGAGTACCTGAAACCGATTGCCTACAAACAGTGGGAGTCCAAGGTTCGTCCTGGGTGACCACGTACCTTTTGTATAATGGGTCAGCGACTTAGTGTGACGAGCAAGCTTAAACCGCTAGGTGTAGGCGCAGCGAAAGCGAGTCTGAACAGGGCGTTCAGTTCGTCGCATTAGACCCGAAACCGAGTGATCTAGCCATGAGCAGGTTGAAGGTAAGGTAACACTTACTGGAGGACCGAACCCATAACTGTTGCAATAGTTCGGGATGACTTGTGGCTAGGGGTGAAAGGCCAATCAAACTCGGAAATAGCTGGTTCTCCGCGAAATCTATTTAGGTAGAGCGTCGACCGAATACCCCAGGGGGTAGAGCACTGGATGGGCTAGGGGTCCTCACCGGATTACCAAACCTAACCAAACTCCGAATACCTGGGAGTACTAGTCGGCAGACACACGGCGGGTGCTAACGTCCGTCGTGAAAAGGGAAACAACCCTGACCTACAGCTAAGGTCCCCAAGTTATGGCTAAGTGGGAAAGGATGTGAGGATCCCAAAACAACCAGGATGTTGGCTTAGAAGCAGCCATCATTTAAAGAAAGCGTAACAGCTCACTGGTCTAAATAAGGGTCTTTGCGCCGAAAATGTAACGGGGCTCAAGCCATACACCGAAGCTTAGGGTTCGTGAGCAATCACGAGCGGTAGCGGAGCGTTCTGTAAGCTGATGAAGCCATACCCGTGAGGGGTGGTGGAGGTATCAGAAGTGCGAATGCTGACATGAGTAACGTAAGGGGAGTGAGAGACTCCCCCGCCGAAAGTCCAAGGGTTCCTGCTTAAAGCTAATCTGAGCAGGGTTAGCCGGCCCCTAAGTCGAGGCAGAAATGCGTAGACGATGGGAACCACGTTAATATTCGTGGGCCTGGAGGAAGTGACGGATCATTGAGGTAGTCCAATCTTATCGGATTGAACGGGCTGCTGCGTGGTTCCAGGAAATAGCTCCTCCTTATAGACCGTACCCGAAACCGACACTGGTGGACTGGTAGAGTATACCAAGGCGCTTGAGAGAACTATGCTGAAGGAACTCGGCAAATTGCACGCGTAACTTCGGAAGAAGCGTGACCCTTTTCCACGCAAGTGGAGGAGGGTGGCACAGACCAGGGGGTAGCGACTGTTTATCAAAAACACAGGGCTCTGCGAAGTCGCAAGACGACGTATAGGGTCTGACGCCTGCCCGGTGCTGGAAGGTTAAGAGGAGGGGTGCAAGCTCTGAATCGAAGCCCCAGTAAACGGCGGCCGTAACTATAACGGTCCTAAGGTAGCGAAATTCCTTGTCGGGTAAGTTCCGACCTGCACGAATGGCGTAACGACTTCCCCGCTGTCTCCAGCATAGACTCAGTGAAATTGAATTCCCCGTGAAGATGCGGGGTTCCTGCGGTTAGACGGAAAGACCCCGTGCACCTTTACTATAGCTTTACATTGGCATTCGTAGTGGCATGTGTAGGATAGGTGGTAGGCTTTGAAACCTGGGCGCCAGCTCAGGTGGAGCCACCCTTGAAATACCACCCTTATCACTATGGATGTCTAACCGCGGCCCGTCATCCGGGTCCGGGACAATGTATGGTGGGTAGTTTGACTGGGGCGGTCGCCTCCTAAAGAGTAACGGAGGCGCGCGATGGTGGGCTCAGAACGGTCGGAAATCGTTCGCTGAGTGCAATGGCATAAGCCTGCCTGACTGCGAGACTGACAAGTCGAGCAGAGACGAAAGTCGGTCATAGTGATCCGGTGGTCCCGCGTGGAAGGGCCATCGCTCAACGGATAAAAGGTACGCCGGGGATAACAGGCTGATGACCCCCAAGAGTCCATATCGACGGGGTTGTTTGGCACCTCGATGTCGACTCATCGCATCCTGGGGCTGGAGCAGGTCCCAAGGGTATGGCTGTTCGCCATTTAAAGCGGTACGTGAGTTGGGTTCAGAACGTCGTGAGACAGTTCGGTCCCTATCTGCCGTGGGTGTAGGAATATTGAAAGGATCTGTCCCTAGTACGAGAGGACCGGGATGGACGGATCTCTGGTGGACCTGTTGTGGCGCCAGCCGCATAGCAGGGTAGCTATATCCGGACGGGATAACCGCTGAAGGCATCTAAGCGGGAAACCCACCTTAAAACGAGTATTCCCTGAGAACCGTGGAAGACGACCACGTTGATAGGCCGGGTGTGGAAGAGCGGCAACGCTTGAAGCTTACCGGTACTAATAGTTCGATCGGCTTGATCGTTCTCATTCCCTATGCCCATTTTGGGCGACAATCCTTCGGATTGCGCCGAGATGGTCTGTTCTCACTCACGCTTGTTCCGCCCTGCGGGCGGCGCTACGTGGGTGCGGCGCATCGGCGCCGACGGTCGGTCGACCTTGCGAAGCTTCGCTTCGAAAGGCGCCAAGACCAAAAGAACGGTAAAGGCACACATAAGACCAGCGAACAGCTCAGAGAGAGCAGAAAATAGGGTTCCCTATTCGCTACTCTCTCATCGCTATTCGCTCAAAAAGCTTCTCGAGCAACGTGCGCTTTGCCGACCTGGTGGTTATGGCGGAGCGGCTGCACCCGATCCCATTCCGAACTCGGCCGTGAAACGCTCCAGCGCTGATGGTACTTCGTCTCAAGACGCGGGAGAGTAGGTCGCTGCCAGGTCTGCAAAACGCACGTTGCAAAAATCCAGTCTTCTCCTTACAAAACAGGCCCGCCAATCGGGAACTCGGGCCGCGCAAGCGGCCCTTTCAATTGGCGCAAGCTTGATTCCAGTGAGCCAAGGCTTACTTCTGAAGTTGACGCGGGGTGGAGCAGCACCCCGTCCGCCCGCAAAGGCCGAAGGCCTCGAGGACGGACAAAACAAAAAGTCCGGGCTGCCCGGCCGGCATTCGCCGTCTAGTTGACGCGGGGTGGAGCAGCCCGGTAGCTCGTCAGGCTCATAACCTGAAGGTCACAGGTTCAAATCCTGTCCCCGCAACCAAACAAAAACGGCCCGCATCACGCGGGCCGTTTTGCGTTTGCAGCCTG
>NZ_JBVVQZ010000049.1:0-4189 GCF_055811635.1 Mesorhizobium sp. WSM4806
GACGACAGTGCCGGGGCTGGAACTCGCAAGCCGCTTCCCGCCAGTTGCATATAGGTGTCATGTGCGGCGCGATCGCCGCCTAGGGCCACTAAGGCTCCGGTCATGCCTTCCATGCCGATCAGGCCGACCTCGGTATCCCGGCCCTTAGGTAGTTTGGCGACTACCGACGCGATGCCGTCTTCCAGGAAATACACGTGTTCGATAACGGACTTCGTCGACTCAAGCTGGGTCCGCATCGGCAGCGCTACCCGTTCCATGTTGGGTTCGATCGATGCCAGATCGCCAGGGGAAAGTCGCCGCAATAAAGCATTTTGATAGGGAATATTGGGCTGGTTAAACATAACTCCACCCTCTGTAGGGCAAGAGCTTTCTGACCTCCCAGCCGTTCGCGCCCGTGACAACGTGCGAACGATAAGACTACATGTGGGGTGCTAAAGTCCCGAAGCCAATCACTTTAAGCATTAAAAGCGTGTACCGGGCATTCTGGCGGCATCCGAGAAGGGAAATCGCAACACCAATGCGTGTTTTTCGTCGCATATCTCAAAGATCGCGCCTGTCAGCATTGGCTTCCCGCTGAGCAGTCCTTCCGCCAGGATCTCCTTGGCGGAGGCCATCGCGTTCTCCTCAGCCTGCGCCAAATCCGCAAATTCCTGCCCCTCGAGGTCTTCCATGAGGTGCCCCTCCTCGCTCCGGATATGGAAAAAATATCTTGGCATGCCAGTCCACCTCCATGGACTATCTAGATGCATGGAGGCTCATGGATAGTGTCGGAAACGTACCAACCGGGGATATGTATGAACCGGACATTCGACGTGTCTGAGCGCTGGCGCAAGGCCAGCGGGTCAGCTGACGCTGTCGGTGATTTCTGACCTGTCGAACAGCACGCCGAGACCATGCTCGACGGCACAGGCGGCGATCATGTCGTCAAGGGCTTTCCCGGACACAGGGCAATTGGGGAGGACTTCCCGTATGGCGGTTTCAGCTCTCGATGTTGAAACCACATCGTGCCGCCTTTTCCTGGTCTCCATATAGTGGTCGACTAGGGTTTTCAGACGCCTTGCCGCAATCTCATCTGCAAACATTGTTGTTCACTCCTGTCAGTCAGGTCGCCCGGAAACAATGGCCCGCCCCTGTACGAGGGCGGGCCAATCCGATCGAGTGACCGGTGATCCGAGTGAGGGACCTGGATCGCTAAAGTAAGTTCGAGCGGGATTATTCGTTCCAAGGCGGCTACGGCTTGGTAATTCCCGTACATTGATTCCTATGCTGAGGTGGACGCCGGACCTCGCAGCCGGTCAGGTGCGTAGGAATTCAGCAAGAGAGCAGGTCGGATGGCGCGCGCGCCAGCGGTCAACAAACTTCACTGTTTCGCGCGCTCATTGCTTTGTTTCACCTGGCATTTCGCAAAGCACTTGCGCGATCCCCGCTTTCCCTCCGCGCTTTTTGGTCCGCACACCAAAAAGCCCGATGATGCGTCCGCGTCGATCAGCATCGTCATGCGTTGAACCCGGCGAAGATCTGCTTTGTCCGAATCTGGGTTTGGCGCCGGATCATCCGTCGCGCCCCGCATTGACGACAAATTTGCACGGAGGACTCAAGATGGGCGAAGAACGGCACGAAAAAAACCAACACCGCGCATACCAATTTGGAAACCTGAAGGCAGTAGACACGGCGATCACGAGCGACACTGGCACCAGGCTTAAACCGAAATTGATCGAGAGGCCGCACTGCCCTTACCGCAGACGATGCTCTTCCGGAAACTCGCGAGATCGCCAGCTCGGACGCTATGACCGTTGAGGCCCTGGCAATGCGAACGGGCATAAGCGGTGACCAGGCCCAAGAATTGATCGATAGGCTTGGCAATGATCGCGCGGCCATCGAGGAAGCCGCGCGGAGCATCGAGGCGGCGGGAGGGTGACCTCAGCGCGGCACCCTCTTGTCACACGGCTCGTAACGTTCGCCGAGCCTTATCGTCTTGTAAGTAAGCCAGTTGGTGCCCCGATCGGCGCCCCAGTCCAAATCACAATGGCAACAACCAACGAAGCCGCAGGTTGGACGGGCGAAGACCACGCCCAGCCGGTCCAGCCGCGGCGGATCATTTCGAGGATTGTCCAGTGTGCGGGCAGGACTTCGACAAGCGCGGCGTGGGCCAGGTGCTTCATCATGTGAAGACCAATCACCAGCTGGGTGCAGCCTAATGACAAGGGCGCGCCGCCGTCGTCCGGAGGCGCGTTCTCTCTATTGTTCATGACGTGCTCATTGATCCTGCTTTCGAAGCGCCGTTTAGCTAGGCAGCTTCCTGCATCGCTCTCTCGTTGACGCTAGCCTCTCCAAGCTGCGTCAGCGCTTCGTCAGTCGCCTTTTCCTCTTCGAGCGTCTCCTCGAGCAGTGGCACGGCATCCTTTAGGCCGAGCAGTCCGGCCCAGGTAATCAAGGTGCCATAGCGGGCGATCTCATAGTGTTCGACCGCTTGCGCCGCCGCCACAAGCCCAGCGTCCAGAGCTGGAGCTTCCTTGAATTCCTCCAGTACCTCCTGTCCTTCCTCAATGATGCCGTCGATCGCGGGACATGTCTTTCCTTGTGCCCGTTTGCCGAAAATCTCGAAGACCTGCTGCAGCCGTTCGATCTGAGCCTCCGTCTCGTCGCGGTGCTTTTCGAATGCGGCGGTCAGTTGGTCAGATTCGGCACCCTTGGCCATCTTCTTCAGCGCAGCCAGGATTTTGCGCTCAGCGTAGTAGACGTCCTTCAGTCCGTCGTGGAAAAGATCTTCGAGGCCCTTGGCCTTGCTCTGAGATTCATTTTTCATAGCCATCGTCGTCTCCGAATGTGAGAAACGCGTGTCTGGTGGCACGCGCAGCTTTAACCAAAGTGGGTGCTGTTTGTTCCTTTGGCCCGATCGGCAAATCCTCTGTGCCTGGACGTCATCGACGTGCCTCACGCCTACACGGGCCTGGAATGCGAGGGATTGAGGCAGCGCAAGCGGCCATTTCGCTGGATGCCGGCGAAACGTGCAACCCGCCCCGGTGTTCCGTGCACGAAAGAAAGCCCGCGCCCTTCGGGAAAAAAGGACGCGGGCCCATCGGGAGTCATCCATGTCGCAGCTGCACAAATGAAACTTTCAGTCCGCGCCGAAGTTCCACACGGAAACAAGAAAGGCCCGCCGCGCCTTCAGCCGCCTCGCTCCACTGGCCACCAAACGAAATATGAAACCGGCGCCCGAGGGGATGGGAAGGACGCGGCCTGATCAGAGGGTGCAGTCCGAGCAGCACTAGGGCAAGTGCTGCACGACACGAACGCATTGGCTCGGCCAGGTTCCCGCACGGAATACAAGCCCACCGCCAGAACCCGCCCTCGCTCGATTTCAGCCAAGCCGCCTACCGTCTCCCCGAATGCCAGGTCGGAAGAACGGATGAGCGTCTGTAACCGAGAGCGATCACGGCTGAGTTCTGGAGGACGAGTTCCAGGATTTCTATCCCGTCCAGACTCCAGCCGTGCCTGCTTGCCACGGATGAGTTTGCCTTCGGACAGCGGCGCTTACCCTGCCGTTCAGGAACAACAACGCCCAAGCCAAGTTTGGTGGTCCAGGAGGTAACGACAATGCGCATACTGAGAACCTTCTTTGAATACTTGTGGCGCTCGAACAGCAAGTCGCCAGCAGCCCTTGCGCCGCCCGTCGACGCGATCGTTCGGCTGCTGAAAGAAAAGCAAAAACTCGCTACAAAGAAAGGACTTGGTCGACCAGAATAGACTGCTGGCGGCTGACCGTAACGCAGGATGTGGCGACGCGGCACACAGCATCACGCGTCACCTTGCCTATCTGCAGCCTTAGCCGGAACTTGCCATCGGGAACGGTGCACCCGCGGCAGGCTCGGGCATGCGGCAAATGCCTTGGTCGCCTGGAGCAGCGCCAATCGGCGCCGTGTGTATCGGCGGCAATCACGAGAGAAGGAAGATCAGGTTCGCGCCAGTTAGTCACCGCTCAATTCTGGCTGGCAGGTGACGACATGTCTTTTCGTGCAAGGCCCCGCACAGCTTCAAGACCCCGTGGGAAGCCGCTGCGGTTACTAAAATCCTGCGGTTGCCGGCGGCCTCGAGCGTGCCGGGCGCTTACCTTTTGCGCCGTCAATAAATCGATGAGTGTCACACCGGCAACGAGCACCAATGCAAGTCCGACGTTGTCACGTTTTGG
>NZ_JBVVQZ010000050.1:0-3209 GCF_055811635.1 Mesorhizobium sp. WSM4806
GAAGCGGAGGATCACCGACAAGCTGCGCTCCTATGGTGCGGCGCACCGGAACAACCGCGCCGAGAATTCACATGTGCCGCTGCGAAAGCGGGAGCGAACGATGCAGGGCTTTCGATCACCGGGACGCCTTCAGCGCTTCGTCTCTGTCTTCTCCGCCATCCGAAATCTCGTCCTTCCACCCCGTTCACAACGCTCCGCATTCCAAAGCCGCGTTCACCGCATCCAAGCGATCGCGGAGTGGAAAGCTGTGGCGGGAGCCATGGCCTGAAATCAATCCGCAAGGCAGAACGCCTCCGGCGTCCCGGACGCAAGTTAAGGTGATACCGCCATGGACCACTATCTGAAAACGCGATGGCACCGTCCGGAACATTATATTAGCGAATTGAACACCGCGTGGCGCATACTTCCAGAGCAGGATGCAACCGCGCGACAGCTGTCGTAAACCCGGCGCCAAGTCGCCTGAATACTCGCAATAGGTTGAACAATGAGCGAAGCACCACATCTTACGTTTGATCTTGATACGCCCGGCGTGAGCAGGGGGCATCTTGTTGTGCCAGGAGGTGCCGATCGCGGAGAGCTTTCGCTCCCGGTCTTCAGTCTCAATAAAGGGGAGGGACCGCGCCTTCTTGTCACCGGCGGAAATCATGGCAATGAATTGGAGGGGTCGATTGTTGCGCGACGGCTTATTGACTGGCTTCCAGAAGCGCAAACCTGTGGAAAGGTCACCGTCCTACCGGTGCTCAATCCCTTGGCCGTGCAGGCCTGGAGCCGCAATACTCCGCTCGACGGGTTGAATCTCAATCGCGTCTTTCCGGGCCGCGCCGACGGGTCGGTGACCGAACGAATCGCGGATGCGGTTTCGCGCGTATTGTTGCCAATGGCCGACACAGTATTTGATCTGCACAGCTTCGGACCAACGTGGGATTTTCCACCGGCGGCCACGACGCACCCCATTGCCGATCCCGATCTCATGGCCAGGACGGTGCGAATGGCGGAAGCGTTCAAATTGCCCTTGACATTGGTCTGGCAACACAGCGACACGGCTGGTATGTTTGATATCACGGCCCAAAACCAGGGCAAGGTATTTGTTTGCGCTGAATTCGGTGGTGGTACGGTCGGCGCAGACAATCTCGCGATCTACGAGGCTGCAGTGCGCAACGCGCTCGTCGCGCTCGGGCTGGTCGAGGGCAAAGCCGACTATCCAAGCTTCCGACGTCAGAGTTCCGGCCAAACACTCGAAACGCGTCCCTCCGACGAGTTGAAATCGCCTGCGCCGGGCATCTTCGAACCTCGCTGCTCGGTGCTGGATGAGGTGAAGGAGGGAGATCTCATAGGTATCCTGCATTCAATAGATTCGCTGTCCGCCGGGTCCATTGAAATTCGCGCGCCCGAAACCTCCATCGTCTTGGCCATGGCAACGGGGGCGCATGTCGACGCCAACAAAGTGGTAGCGTTCCTTGCGCGGCCGCTGAAGATCTAAGTACCAGGTGCGGCTAGTGCCCTCGCGTGCCAGTAGCGGAACGAACTTAATTCCGTCAGGATGAATCGAGTGACCGAATTGCAGTCCTCCTTGCGCCTGGCAACGGCGCATTCTTCTATGACGATCAAGCTGCCATTAGGTCGGGCGCGACCCAGGACGGCTTCATCTATGTCGGCTCCAGCTTGGCGCGGGTCGTCAGACCCGCCCAGCTCTTCTCTGTTTCGCCTTTCCCGCCGCGCAGGGTAGGCGGCACTCCCTCCTAGGGCCGCCGCGTCATCCCGCAACCCCTCGCTCTCGCTTCGGTCCTTCTCTTCGTTCCCGGTCCTTCGGATAAGGTCCGCCTGGACGGCGGCCCTTGCGGTCGCAACCCGCCGCCCACCCCCGCTTCCGGGGAAAGCCGCGATCGGCGAGCGAAGATTTAACGAGGCTTGCCAGACGGAAGCGAACCGCTAGCGGAGACACAGGTGAGGGGCGGGCGCTCGGGTGTCAGGCTCTACCAGGAGATCACAGGCCGCATCATTGCCGAGCTGGAGCCCGGACACCGTACCGTGTGTGCATGGGGCAGGGCGAAGGGCGGCCCTGGCTGTCGAGGAATGCTTCCCTGGCGCCAGGCAGGCGGCAGCAGCTAAACCTTGCCGATATTCCCCAGCCCGCCGATCGAGCCTTGGCCTGTGATGTTGGCATAGGTGGTGCCGAGGATAAGCTCGGCGGCGACGTTGTCCGTGAAGAAATACGTGCTGCTTTACCCCGGCGGATCATTCTGCCTTTGACCGTTGACAGGCAGGGATCATCGCGGCTCGTCGCGAAGCAGTTTTCATGAAGCACGCGGGTCGCGTCGTCATCATCACAGGCGCCGTGAGCGGGTCGGCCGTGCCCTGATCGATCTTTTTGCCGGGGATGGCGCAACTGTTGTTGCCGTGGACCTTCCGGGCAGCGGTGTGGTGAACTGGCCCATGGTCTCGGCCATCCACATCTCGGCCTCGAATGCGATGTCTCGCGAAAAGAAGATATCCTCGCGCTTTTCGGCCGGGTCGAAGCGCAGTTCGCGCACATCGGCGTCCTCATCAATAATGCTGGGGTGGGACCACCATGGCCGCGACTGCCGATACCGGTGTCGATGGCTTTCGACGCGGCCTGCCGGCAAACCTGATTGGGCCGTTCGTCATGGCCCTCGAGGCGGCGCGGCGGATGCAGCCGTGTGGTGTCATCGTCAGCCTCGCTTCGGTGGCCGGCGTGGTCGGCAATCCCAAACGCAACGCCTAGGCAGCCTCGAAAGCGGGCTTGATCTCGTTGACGAAGTCGCTTGCACGCGATTGGGCTTCCCGCGCCATCTGCGTGACGGCGGTAGCCGCGGGCTACGTGGGCACGCCTATGGTGGCAGAACTGGAAGCGCGGGCAAAATAGACCTATCGCGGCGGTACGCCGCCGCGTGCCGATGGCGAGCAGAGATGAGCCGTGGGGGCCGCCTCATCGCAGCATGCCGACATGTGGATCGCTTCGTCTCAATCGCAAGGCAAGCGCTGGAAATCCCCAGGGCTCTGATGGGAGGTCGAAGAGCGCGGCCGACCAATCCAAGCAGCGCTTATGGAACGAGTTTTGCGTGGTTATTTCACCTGAATGATCATCGCCGGAGAGATGCTGGAAAAATTCAAACGCTACCCGCTCACCTTCGGACCCACGCCCGTCGAGAAGCTCGACCGGCTCGGCAAGCATCTGGGCGGCAAGGTGG
>NZ_JBVVQZ010000051.1:0-3138 GCF_055811635.1 Mesorhizobium sp. WSM4806
CGGTTGTTCCGGTGCGCCGCACCATAGGAGCGCAGCTTGTCGGTGATCCTCCGCTTCGGAGCGGTGCCCTCAGAAACCGGGTCAGCACTGCCTGGCTGCCTTGGTGTTGCGGCGGTTCCACCGGGACGCCTTCAGCGCTTCGTCTCTGTCTTATCCCCCAGATGAAGGGCTGATAATCGAGCGGATTGGCCACAGCGACCAGCGGTCCCAGCGGTCCCAGCGGCACCCGGATGCGGGCTCGGTGCTCGTCGGTCAAGGCTGACCGATGTATCGCCTGGGCGCTCACGGTCTCGTGGGTATGGAAGCTTTCGCCACGATCCGAGTTCTTTACCCGCATCATCACGCCTGCCTACGAGCCGGTGGACACTTCGAATCTGCCGCCTAACGTACCGCATGAAGATGCCGCCGACACAGACTGACGAAGATCAGGTAACCTCATACTATTCTCGGTATGCCCATCTGGCGACTGACAATGCCCAGATCGAATTTGCCACTGTCCGACTCAACACGGCGTCGAAGCTCGGCCAGCACATCCGGCAGGAATGGTTCTACGCGGCGCGATAGCAGGTTGAAATTCAGGAAAAGCTGTTCAGCTGTCGACAGTAACGTTCCGTCTCCACGCACCATCGTTTGCGCGACATGGACTCGCTTTTCGTCAAGGTCCGCTATCCAAGTAGTGATGAGCAAATTGTCGCCTCGCATCGCTTCTTTCTTGTAAGCGACCCGCGCTTCGGCGGTGACGACGCCAAAGATCATGGAACCATCCGGACTTAGGCGTATCGCAGCGTCGAGCCGTACATCCGCAGCTTTACTGAACGCTGCCAGATAGTGCACCATATTCATGTGCCCATATCCGTCGATAAGATCGTCGGTCACAATTGTCGCGAATTTTCGGGTCGCATCCATCTATTTGTCCAATCTCGTGTGATCTTAGCAGATTACAGTGCCGCCCTGATAATGCTTTGAACAAGATGCGCCAGCTTCTCATTAGTTCAATGTGCACAGGAAGTTCAACTTCTCTGTGTCGCGTTGAAGATCGATGCGCCGCCAGCGCACCTCTCTATCGACGGCGGGGCCGGGTCGATTTCCACGAGCTCGGCCATTTCTGCCTGCTGCGCAGGCCGACAGCCGTCTGGGGTGCCCCCGGCGGCGGTTGTCCTTCAGCTGCCGGGCATAGCGTTGACCATGCATCCAGTCCCGCAGCGTCTGCCGGTCCATCGGCCGATCTTCGCGGCCGCCGTTCGTATCATGCCGTCCAACCGCCCACCGTCGACAGGATAGCCAAACACCCGCAGGGAGGCGCGGAGATTGACGACGCAGATATTGGTGGCCGCCGATGCGGACACGTCAATTTTCGCGACTTAGAGCCACGGATGAACGACGTCCGTCTGTAGGATCCGGAGAAAACGCCTCTCTAAACGTCGCTCCCGCCGCCGTCTTTCCATCAGGCCGAACGGAATATGAGTCAGATTCTTCACCCACTCAAAGTAGCTGACGACCACGCCACCAGCATTGACGTAGAGATCGGGAAGGATGGTTACTCCTCGTGAGCGCAGCATTTGATCGGCCTGGAAAGTAACCGGGCCGTTGGCGGCTTCGACGATGGATCTGCCTTGATACGCGCGGCATTCTCGACGTGAATGGCATTCTCCATTGCCGCCGGGATGAGGATGTCGCAGGGCTGTTCTAGAGCCGTCATGTCGCCGGCGAATGAAGTTGCTCCGTCAAGTCCGACGATGCTGCCGGTACGCAGCTGATGCTGCTTCAGCGCCTCGATCACAAGACCTTCCGGATTGGCGACATATCCGTCGCGCTCGGCGATGACGGTGATCCGCGCGCCATCTTTCTCGGAAAGGAACTTGGCAGGGTGGTAGCCCACATTGCCGAACCCTTGAATGATTACGGATGCGCCCTGGAGGTCGCGCCGTCCCCCGACAATCCCCGGAGGGCGGGCATGCCGGAGATAGCTCTGGATGGCGAACTGCACACCGCGGCCTGTCGCCTCTGTGCGTCCGGCAATCCCGCCTTTGGAGAGCGGCTTTCCTGTGACGCAGGCGCGTACGTTGATCACGTCGGTGGGATTGGCACGACGGAACTCGTCGGCCATCCAGGCCATTTCCCGCTCGCTCGTGCCAACGTCCGGAGCCGGCACGTTGAGGCCGGGACCGATCAGGCCGCGCTTGGTGAGCTCCTGGGTGAAGCGCCTGGTGATGCGCTGGCGCATGAACTCGGCGTTCTCGCCGACAAAAGAGGAGATCATCTTCCTGATCTGCTTGGTCTTGAGCAGCAAACCGAGGCCGAAATCTCAACGACTCCGCAGTTGTTCGACGCGATCGTCAGGTCCTTCGTACCCGCATGCCGTATCCCATCGATCAACAGCTCGGGAATGCCGCAGAGCCCAAATCCGCCCGCGGCAATCAGCATCCCGTCGAATAACAGACCTTCAAGCGCCGATTTCGCGTTGCCATGGAACTTATTCATGTCACTCACTGATTTCGCAGTTTTCATCGTCAAGGCGGCTCCTTTTTGCGATCGTCCCAGTATCCGCTGCTTTCTGCGCGCGAACTGGGTCGCGAACTAAACGCATATGACGTTAGTCGGATTGGCCACTCGCGCACTAGGATCGAGAGTTATTCCCAGGGGCAAAGCTTTATGATCGGAGCTCCCTTCCATTGCAGCTCATCCTGGTGAAACCACTAAAACGATCCCACTTGTGCGACAGCTTCAGGGGAGTTTTGGCCGCCCGGCGGGCTTCACTCTCCAGAACAGTTGTGTGCGTCAAGTTCTGCAACAATGGCGTGGCATTCAGCGGTGACGTTGGCGTGTCCGCCGCGCAGCCCCCGTGTTTAGCGGAGCGGCGGACATTCGGGCCGCGACTCAGGCGGCCAGTGCTCTCAGGCTCTCCTTCTTGTGCTCGCGCAGATGATCCATGTTGAGGTAGCGGGTCGCCTCGAGCCAGTTCTCGTGGATCTCCACCGCCAATGCCCGAACCAGCCGCAAGCAGCTCTGCGGGTTGGGGAAGATGCGAACGACCAGGGTGCGCCGCTTGATCTCCTGGTTTAGCCGCTCCAGCATGTTCGTCGACTTCATGTGCTTGTGATGCGGCAGCGGCAGCCGATAGAAGCTCAGCGTCTCCTC
>NZ_JBVVQZ010000052.1:0-3058 GCF_055811635.1 Mesorhizobium sp. WSM4806
GATCACGTCCTGCAGTGAGAAGACGAGAACGCCCAGGCAGAGAAAGCCAGTGGCTGCTAGGGACTTGTTCTGCATGGGTACGTCCTAGTGAAGGGGCGCAGCTAGCTTGGCTAGGGCCGAGCTCGATAGGGCCTGCACAGCCGCACCTGTAATCCACACTGACGTGAACGTTTGTCGCGAGATTGCGTTCTGGCCGCAGACTTAGGGCGTGCCCATACGAATTGGAAGTAGCTGCATCCGCGGCGGCTGCGCCTCTGTGGCGGGCGCGATAAGGAAGCAACGTGCTGACGAAGGATGGTTATCTGCACTGGATGCGAAAACTCGGCTTGCTCATGAAGTGCCTTCCAACAAGTCTGCGTCATATAGGCGGCGCTCCAGCTCAACCGCGTTGCTGCTGAAGGCTAATTCCTGAAAGAACTTGCTGAACCGTGTCTTGTGAGCACACTGCAAACGGTGGTTTGCAGTTTGAACACCCCGGAAACAGCAGCATGACGAGAGCAGTCGCCTACTATCGGGTCTCGACCCAGCGCCAAGGACGATCAGGTCTCGGCATTGAGGCCCAGCGTGCCGCGGTCGCCCGCTTTGCTGAAGCCGAGGGAATTGCCATCATCCAGGAGTTCACCGAGGTCGAAACCGGCAAGGGCTCGGACGCCCTGGATCGCCGTCCGCAACTTGCAGCCGCCCTCGCCCTTGCCCGGCAGCTCAAATGCCCGGTCGTCGTGGCCAAGCTCGACCGCCTGTCGCGCGATGTCGCCTTCATAGCCGGCCTGATGGTCCAGCGCGTTCCTTTTATAGTCGCCGAACTTGGCGCCGATGCCGATCCGTTCATGTTGCACCTCTACGCCGCCTTGGCAGAAAAAGAACGGCGGCTGATCTCGGAACGAACCAAGGCCGCCCTCGCCTCTCGCAAGACCACTGGCATAAAACTCGGTAATCCGACCAACACAGCTGAAGCTGCGGCGAAAGGTCGGAAGATCTCGATCCGGGAGGCTGACAGATTTGCCCAGACCGTGCTGCCGATCATCGCCTCCATCCAGCAGTCGGGCATCACCAGCCTGCGTGGCCTGGCAATCGCTCTGAACAAATCGAGGCGTTCGAACAGCCCGCAACGGCCAATGGCAGGTCTCGAATGTGCGAAACGTTCTCGCGCGGCAATCCCCTAGTCTTTTATAAGCGGGAAATAGCCACCTTGCCGATATCTCCGCAGGAGCTGGTGGGCTGCTTGACGGGTCAAAATATGCCCGCGCCTCAAGTGCCCGCCCGCAACCCCTGCGCCATATGCGATGCAGTCATTTCGCGAAAAAATGAACGGCCTTCCTGCCTGCTCTATTGCGGGTGCACTTCGCCGTTGTTGACCTGTGAAAGTGCCGCCACCGACGTCCAGGCAGCCTTGTGTTCTCAAGCTACATTCTTCTCATATTGTGGAGCGCTCAGGGACCGGCGGCTCGCTGTTTCCGCTCGAAAGTTCTCATGGCCCGATGGATGTTCCGGAGAGCTTGGCTGGAATCGTGCCAGCCTTCGAATTCGATTTGTTTGTCGGTGCCGGACACCGACGCGAGGAAAAACTGCTCGATCTCGGATCGCAGACGATCCGGAACATTCTCGCCAAGGAGAGACTCGCTATGGGCGTCTTGCTTGTGCGGGCAAAATACAAAGCGATCGTTTCTCACGGTCTCGCCGTTCTCCGTTTGCATGACACAAAGGGCCGCCAGCAGATCGCACTTGATGACAACACCGGGAGCGCTGGTGGCCTCATGGATGACCAGGCCGTCGAGGGCGTCGCCATCGTCGCCCAGTGTAGAAGGCAGAAAGCCCCAGTCGTACGGGTAGGCCAGGCCCGCTGGAAGCGGCCGCGTATATTCGAAAAGCTTCTTCTTGGGCTTGTAAGTCAACTTTGCTTCGGCGCCACGCGGTGTTTCCACGACCACCCTGATCCGACCCTTCGATGTAGTCGTAGGCAGTGTTAGATAATTCGCCACGTTTGGTCCTCGCCAGTCCATGCCAATGGCTCTAGGCTTCTCTAAGCAGCGGATGGCCGATTTGTTCCCAACGTGCTTACCCGGGTCTTCACGAAAACCGGTGCGGATTGGACGCGCAAATACACTTGGCTCATGCGAAGCCACCAGAGAGCTTGAGATCGAGAATGCGATCATCGGCGGCCAGGCTTCAGAAACACGCCGGTCCACCGCCCAAAGAGTTGAAGAAAGGGCCGGCGACGCAATGAGTACAGCCAGAGGTGGTGAAGCTGCGCATCAGGCACCTCTGCGGCGAGCATGGCCATATCCGACATCGTTCTGTGCCGATATGCGATGCAGTCATTTCGCGAAGAACGGCCTTCCTGCCTGCTCTGCTGACAGTTCCCCGTCTGCCATGCTACCATGCACGAGGATAATTCCTGTCGCACCGATAGAGTTCGTAAGCTGTGTGACGGAGTGATAGGTGAACGATGAAAAAGGAAAAGCCTTTCGTTCCCACCGAGTTTCACATAAGCACGGTCGCGGACGACAAGGGCCCTTTCGGCATTCTCTCTGTTCGCACTACAGGTGGCCGCTTGGAGATTGCGCTAGACAGCGAGGCAACGGTCGCGCTTCTCGACGCAGTAGCTCGACTTCAGGCGAAGATAAATGAGCGTCGCTAGCGTTTATCAGGGATTGGAAGGTCCACGCCACGCATCCAACGTAAGGGGATCTAGTTCACATTCGGCGCGGTCGGCGGGGTTGAACGGACGCCCTTTCCAGTCTCGGTAAGTCACTCTCTTGCGATCTCGTTGAGCCGCTCTCTCGTGAGAACATGTCGAGCAGTTGGCCTGATAGACACATAAGTTTCTCTCCGTTGTCCGATGGCACGCTGCCAACCGGATGTCTCCGTAGGTCGACCGTTGGCTGGCGCGTGAGGCCGAGTTGCTGGCGGCCCACGCCGACAGCAAGGGACGTGACACCTATGCGTTCGACCCGATCTCCAGTCCCTATCTGGAGGTTGCCGACGATCTGCGCATTCGGACGCCCTATTCGAAGACCGCCCTTCGGGAACTACATGGCATTCCCTGGGCAAGTTGGGA
>NZ_JBVVQZ010000053.1:0-3021 GCF_055811635.1 Mesorhizobium sp. WSM4806
TTTGAACCAGTGTTTCCGGCGATGGTGATGACCACCTCGTCCAGATGCCACACGTCGTCCGGCTGGGCCTCTTGCGGCGAAGGCGACGCACAGAGTCCGGGCCGAACTTCTTTGCCCAACGGTGACGCAGACTCAGCGGATACCGAAAATAAAGCCACACCGCATGGGCGATGATCTGAGGTGGGAAAGCGATGGCGCTTGTAGCTCTGACTGGCGCGGTTCATGCACGTGCGTCTATCGCGGTAACCCCTCACAAGCCGTTACCGTGATATCACCCCTGCTCGACACAAGCCAGGAACACGTTGCCGTTCATGGCGCCGTCGTAGACTCCGACACTGAAGGCTGCCGTCTTAAGCCGCGGGTGCTGGGCGCGCGCGCTGAAGGCTCAGCGTCGATCGCCACCCCGCAACGTAGAGGATCATTAGAATGAACAGGGGCAAAAGGATCAACAGTGTCGCCACCGCGGCAATTGTCGGGTCGACCTGGTGGCGAATGTCCTCCCACATCTTTAGCGGCAGGGTGCGGATTGAAAGCCCTGCCACCAGTGAGGTGATGACGACCTCATCAAACGAGGCGAGGAACGCGAACACAGCGCCGCCGATGATGCCCGGACGGATCAGTGGCAGCGTCACCCGCATAAATGTCCGGAACGGTCCCGCGCGCATGCTCATAGCCGCCTGCTCCAGCCGCGGGTCGAAATTCGCCAACGTAGCGGATACGATCACGACGACATAGCCGATGGAGGCAATGGTATGCGCCAGGACGATGCCGGTCATGGTGCCGAGCAGTCCTAGTTTGACCAGTCCGAGATAGGTCGCGATTCCCACAACGATAACCGGAAAGGTGATCGGTGTGAGGATCACCATAGTTAGAAAGCTACGCAGCCGCGGAAGAGTGCTGCTGAGGCCGTAAGCCGCAAGCGTGCCGAGGATGGTCGAAAGTATGGCGACCACAACACCGATCTGGATACTGGTCCAGGCGGCGGCATACCAGGACGGATCGCTGAAGAAAGATCGGTACCACTGCAGTGAAAGGCCCGAGGGCGGGAATTCCAAATACTTCCCCGCGCTGAATGACATTATGACGACGAGAATTTCGGGAAACAACAGGTAGAACATGACGAGCGCGAGGAACAGCACGCCAACGACCTTCGACCAGCGGCTGTCATGGCCGGCCTGGAAAAGTTGCGCCACCCAGCGCTTCGCCCGACGGGGAGCGAGAAACTCACCGAGATAGCGTAGCAACGGGCCGAATGAAGGAAGCCGACCCAGCCAAGAGTTCTGCGCTTGTTGCGGTTTACGGCCCTGCGCACCGGAAAGATCAAGCCCGAAGACGGATAGCACGACGATGGCGACTGCCAGGAGGATAAAGGCCGTGGCGGCAACACGCGCCATGTTAAATGAGGTCTGGACCTGCGACGCAATGAAGGTCGACAGCATGGCGTCTCCTAGCCCGCCGAGTGCGGCCGGCGTGATGTAGAAGCCGAGGCAGATCACAAAGACCAACAGCGAGCCGCCGCGTACGCCCGGCATACTGAGCGGGAAGAAAACGCGCCAGAAGGCGGCAAAAGGCCGTGCACCCATGCTGCGCGCAGCCGCCATGAGCGACTTGTCGATACCCATCATGACGCTGACCAGAGGCAGGATCATCATGGGCAGCATAATGTGAACCATGCCGATATAAACGGCCATGCGGTTGTAGATGAGCGGTAGCGGACTGGAGATAAGCCCGTGGTCGAGCAGCAGATTGTTGATCAGGCCGCGATCGCCAAGTATCACGATCCATGCATAGGTCCGCACCAATCCACTGGTCAGATAAGGCACAAGGACGAGCACAATGAGCGCGATGCGCAGGCGCTTCGACGCGGCCACAATAAGATAGGCCGTGGGATAGCCGATGAGGAGGCAGATTGCCGTGGCCACCACGCTAATCTCGATGGTTTGATAGAGCACGCGGATATTCGCGGATTGGCCGAAAAAGGCCTGATAGCTGGCAAGCGAGAAGGTCGGCGCATTGAGGCTGGTCAGAAACAATAGGATAATCGGAATGCCGAAGACAACCAGCAAAACTGCGAGAGCAGGCCCAGTGAGCACGATGGGCATTCGGCCCAATTTCTGAAGCATTTTCATCTGCGTTCCTTCTCACGTCCTGACAAAGCGAACGTCTGAGCGCAGCCAGTCGAGACGCACCTCATCGCCAGCTTGGAAAATCTGCTGGCCGGCGACGACGTGCTCGCGCACAATCAGGCCGCTGTTCCCGGCGCGTACATGGTATTTCCGCAACGGGCCGGCATAAATCATATCCTCGACGATGCCGGTGACGAACTGGCGCTGGTCTGCATCGGTGCGCTTCGAAGCCGCGGCAGCAGCGACGCAGATGCGCTCCGGCCGGATCATGGGCACGGTACCGGACGGCGGCTTGGCATCGGATTCGACCTTGAAACCAGGATTCTCGAGAATGTTGGCTTCGCCTAGAAAATTCGCCACGAAGCACGTCGCCGGCCTGTCATAGAGCGCCTCCGGCGTGTCGGTCTGCTCGATTCGCCCGGCGCGCATGACGACAATGCGATCCGACAGAGTGAGCGCCTCCTCCTGGTCGTGCGTGACACAGATGGTGGTGATGCCGAACTCTTTATGCAGGCTCTTCATCTCGACCTGCATCTGCTCGCGAAGGTTACGGTCAAGTGCGCCGAGCGGCTCATCGAGCAAGAGGAACGGCGGATCGGCGATCAGCGCTCGAGCAAGCGCCACGCGCTGCTGCTGGCCGCCGCTCAATTGCGACGGCATCCGGCCGCCAAAGTCGGTGAGGTGCACGCGCGCAAGCATGCGGTCGACCCGCGCTGCCTTCTCGGCAGCCTTCATGCCGCGCATTTCGAGCGGGAATTCTAGGTTCCGGCGCACCGTGAGGTGCGGAAACAGCGCATAGCTCTGGAAGACGATGCCTTGGTCGCGCCGGTAAGACGGCACCGCCGCGACCGACTTCCCAGCAATGCGGATGTCTCCCTCAGTAGGCGCTACGAAC
>NZ_JBVVQZ010000054.1:0-2533 GCF_055811635.1 Mesorhizobium sp. WSM4806
GAACGAACCCGCTGCGCGGGATGGGCGCGTGGGGTGAGGTAGAGATCACGAACCGGACGTCGCGCTCGCATTGAGGGTAGTTCGGCAGCGGCAGAGCATTACGGGCTTCTTCAACAAGGAGCCTGACCATGCCCTATCCTGTTCTTGATGCACCTATCAGTCCACTTCGTCAGCGGCTGATCGACGACATGAACATGCGGCGTTTCTCACGGGAGACGCAGCGCAACTATCTCCGCGACATCGGACGCCTGGCGACGTTCCTCGGGCGTTCACCAGACACAGCGACCACCGACGACCTGCGCCGGTTCCAGATCGAGCAGCAGGGCGACGGTGTTCCCGTGCCGACGATGAACAGCATCGTGTCGGCGCTGCGCTTCTTCTTCACGCATACGGTCGATCGTCCCGATCTGGCGCGCAAGCTCGTTCGGCTGGCGCATCCGCGCAAGCTGCCGGTGGTGCTCAGCCGCGACGAAGTCGCTCGGCTGCTCAACGCCACCACCTGCCTCAAGCACCAGGCCGCGCTCTCGGTCGCCTATGGTGCGGGCTTGCGCGTCGCCGAGGTGTCGATGCTGAAGGTCGCCGATGTCGACAGCGAGCGCATGCTGCTACGTGTCGAGCGCGGCAAGGGCGGGCGATATCGCAACGCCATGCTGTCCGAAGACCTGCTTACTCTTCTGCGGCAATGGTGGAGGGTCGGACGGCAGCAGGGCGTCATGCATCGCGACGGCTGGCTGTTTCCGGGGCAGCATGCGATGAAGCCGATCAGCACCCGCCAGCTCTATCGCGTGGTCGTCGAGGCAGCGCAGGCGGCCGACATCGCCAAGCGGGTCGGGCCGCACACGCTGCGCCACAGCTTCGCCACCCACCTGCTGGAGGACGGCACCGACATCCGGATCATCCAAGTCCTGCTCGGGCACGCCAAGCTAAATAGCACCGCCTTCTACACCAAGGTTGCAACCCGCACGGTGCGCACCGTCACGAGCCCGCTCGACAAGCTTGGCCTCTTCAAGCCGGAAGAGATCTCACCCGACGGCTGAGCGTGCGCGCCTCGATCGAGGTTGCCGACATCTTCCGCAGCGCGGGGCCCGCCTACCGGGCCGCCCATGCAGGGCACCTGACACTGCAGCAGCTCAAGGTCATGTCGGCGATCGAACTCTGCCGCACCGCGGCCCTTGGCGGTCACGTGGAGGCCTGCGAGGACTGCGGCCACTGGCGCATCGCCTACAACTCCTGCCGCAACCGGCACTGCCCGAAGTGCCAGGGCGCGGCGGCGCGGACATGGCTCGCCGAGCGCGAAGCCGACCTGCTGCCGGTCGGATACTTCCATGTCGTGTTCACTCTGCCCGCCGAGGTCGCCGACGTCGCGTTCCACAACAAGGCGCTGGTCTACGATCTGCTGTTCAAGGCGGCATCGAAGACGATGCTGACGATCGCGGCCGATCGCAGGCACCTCGGCGCGCGCATCGGCATCACCGCCGTGCTCCACACATGGGGCTCGGCGCTAACGCACCATCCGCATGTCCACATGATCGTTCCGGGCGGTGGCGTCTCGCTCGACGGGAGCCGGTGGATATCGTCGCGCCCGGCCTTCCTCCTCCCGGTGAGGGTGCTCGGCAAGCTGTTCCGCCGCCTGTTCCTCACCCGGCTGATCGCGCTGCACGACGCTGGCCGGCTCGCCTTCTTCGGCGCAATTGCTCATCTCGCGGAACGGCGGGCATTCCTGCGCCACCTGTCGCCGGTCCGGAAGAAGCGCTGGGTGGTCTACGCCAAGGCGCCCTTCGCCGGCCCGGAAGCGGTGCTCGCCTACCTGTCGCGCTACACGCACCGGGTCGCGATCTCAAACAGCCGCCTCATCCGCCTAGACGAGAGCGGCGTCACCTTCCGCTACAAGGACTATCGTCGCGAAGGCGCCGACCGGCAGCAGCTCATGACGCTCGCGACCGACGAGTTCATCCGCCGCTTCCTGCTCCACGTGTTGCCAAAGGGATTCCACCGCATCCGGCATTGCGGCCTGCTTGCCGGCTCTGCTCGCAAGGCCAGCCTCGCGCTTGCTCGTGAACTCCTGAACGCCGCCGCACCGTCAGACGATGACACCACGGACGAACCGGACAACTTTCGCCCGCCATGCCCCTGCTGTGGCGGCCGCATGATCGTGATCGAGGTGTTCGAACGATGGAGGCAGCCGCGCGGACCGCCACACGGTTCCCCGTCGACCGGGAGCAGCACGCCATGACCCGGCATGGAAAGGTTCAGCCTTCAGCTGCAGGCACTCAGCCTTCGGCAACGGATCGACGCACGTCTATGGTGATTATCGACTCCGACAGAGCCGCGCCCAGCCGCCCACCGTCCCGACAACACCGCGCGGAGGCGCAACGAAGCGGTCTGTCCGCATTCAACCCAGAGCTTCCCGACGGCGGTCGCGCCATCGCCGACATCTGCCGAAATCCGAAATCCCCATAGCCATCGCCTGTGGCCCGCGGGTTCCTTCCTCGGGGACTTTCGTACGCCTGCCGGCGCCCGAAACTCTTCACGA
>NZ_JBVVQZ010000055.1:0-2436 GCF_055811635.1 Mesorhizobium sp. WSM4806
GTTCAAGTCCCGCCTCTTGCACCTCATATCCGCCGTACAAGTGCCTCGACCGCCGATCGGGTCGGCGGGCAAGTTTCTACGTCAAAGGCCGTTGTCAGCAATTATGAGAGTGGAGAACGGGAATCCCACCGTGACCACATCCCGTCACCGTGCTGCCCGGTGTTTGCGCCGGATTGAAGCTCCTTCATTCGCTTCGATCCGGCAGCGCCGTGCGAGCGACGTGTTTGGGAGAAACCCGCGTTTCGAGGCAGAAGTGCAGGACATCGTCAGCGCACCGGTTCGACCTGGTGGCCGATAGCCCATAGAAAGGCTGCCATCTCACGCGCGATCGCCGCAACCACGATGGGCGCCTTCTTGCCCGCCGCTGTCATGCGGCGGTAGCGGGCACAAAGCCGCGTCTGCGCCTTCCAGGCAATCTCGCGCACGACCTTCGGCAGGCCCTCGAGGCGGATGCGAATGGTCTCCGTCACCCTGGCGGGATGGCGGTAGCCCCAGGCACCGTCTATTAGGACGCGCGCGGCGGTTGCCGCCCAGCGTCAGGCCGCCGCGCCCGACCGTGTCGCCGGTCGACCGCTCAGACGGTACCAGGCCGAGGAAGGCCATCAATTGCCGTGGACTGTCGAAGCGACGGACATCGCCGACTTCGCTTGCGGAGGTGACGGCAAACGATAAAAGAGACGCCACGCAGCGCCTGATAAGCCGCCACCACCGGCGCCATCGACCAGCTCGGCACGAGTTCGGCAAGCTTGGCATCGAGCCGCTCCAGCCGAGCCTCCGCATCGGTGATCACGTCGACCTGGTCCTGGAACACGATCTGCTGGGCCGGATGTCGAACTTCTGCGTCGCCAGCCAGCGGGCATGTGCTTGGCTCCAATTCTTGCGTTCCGCTAAAGACCCGGCCATGGCGCAGCAGAACGATAGAAGCTGCTGGCGCTTCTTGCGCAGATCCTCGCTCGCTGCAGCCCGCACCCGCACCAGATCGCGCACCGCTTCATGCACCGCGTCGGGAACCCAGATCCCCTTCAATTCGCCCGCCCGAAACAGTCGCGCCAGGCTGACCGCATCGCGTGGGTTCGTCTTGACGCGCTCGCCCGGGTGCTTGGGAATCAGCGAGGGTGCTACCACATCGCAGCGGTGACCGAGTTCAACCGACTGGCGGTAGAGCCCGTAGCCGGTCGGGCCGGATTCATAGCAGAATAGAGGCGAGAATCTTCTTCTCCAGCTTGCGGACGAACCGCTCCACCGCCGCCGGCGTGGCCTCGGTCTCGTCGAAATAGCGGACCTCGCCATTGCGGCCGTGCTCGGCAATCGCAATCGCGTGCTTGGCCTTCGAAACATCGACACCGACGTAGAAAACAGTATCATCTGTCATGGCCCGTCCTTCCTTTGCCTGGGGATAGGCTCGGCACTCCCCGAGCAACCCCGTTTGCTATACAGCCGCAAAGACTAAGGGCGGACCGCCAATCACACCGCGATCATAACGTCTAGATAACAATGGTGTATTATATAAGTAACATTAGTGTACTAGTTCGGTATAGCAACTAATGTAGTGGAAGGCTTATGAAAAGAAGATTCAAAGAGTTTTAAAGAATCATTTAAGTTGTTTCATAAATATTTCACCCAGGGGATCCAATGGCAGTGTAGGAGTTCTGCAAGTCAGTGACGACCCGCCCGCCCCATTACCACACTGTGGACGTGTAAATGGGGGGAGGCATTAACGACTTTACCATCGCGCTGATCAGGCAAGGGCATGTGGTGGAGCGAGCCATAGGCTGTGACGAATGCATTCACAGAGGCAGTTCGGTACGATCGATGTTTGGGTTTTCCGGCATTCACAGCTGACGATCCCAACGTCATACATGCGTGAAGTGCTAAGCCCAACTGAGCGGGAGCGAGCAGAAAAAATCCGTCACTCAGATCTGCGGCTTTCATATATTCAAGCAAAATTTGCTTTTCGAACCATCCTTGCTGCGCATCTAGGTGTTCCGGAGCAAGATCTCCAGATGACCGTTTCGCGGTTCGGCAAGCCTCAATTGCTGGCGCGCGCTATCGAAGTGAGCCAGTCTCACAGCCAGGATTGGTCCGCCGTCGCCGTTTCACCCGTGGGCTTGATTGGGATAGATATTGAGCGTTTGCGCCCATTGGCAAATTGCCGCCAAGTGGCCCGTCACATTATGACTGACCAAGAAGTCAGGAGGTTTGAAGACGTTCCGCGCAAACTGTCTGCGAGAAAATTCCTGGAGCTGTGGACCAGGAAAGAGGCTATACTGAAATGCGTAGGTCTTGGTCTCCAGCAGGACCCGCTAACGCTTCACACGGGCTGGGATGAGCAGGCCGTGCAATTTGGTGGCCTGCATTATTACCTCAATGCGCTCCTAATCCGCGGGCAGTTAGTAGGGCATATAGCATCGGATTATCCTCAACAGATCATCATGC
>NZ_JBVVQZ010000056.1:0-1776 GCF_055811635.1 Mesorhizobium sp. WSM4806
TAGGGGGCGATGCTGACGTCGCGACTTTGCCAAGCTGGAAGACCTCCGTCGCCTCGCCGCGGCCGCGCAGCCGGTGCTTGCCCGCCGGGATACTTTCGAACCTTTCGTCGAGCCGCGACGCGGTCTCGCCGGAAATGGCGATTGCGGCGGTGGCGCCCGGTTCGAGCTGCTTGCCGAGGTCCTGCAGCCGCTGGCTGACGTTCACGGTGTCGCCGACGATCGTATAGTTGACGCGGTCGGATGCGCCGATATTGCCGACGATGACGGAGCCCGTGTGGATGCCGATGCGGACATGAAGTGGAGGCCGGCCTTCGCCAGCCGCTTCCAGATTGTCCTTGTCCAGCTCCTCGCGGATCGCCGCGGCTGCGCGGACGGCCGCGGCGGCATGGCCCTTCAGACGATCCGGCGCGCCGAAGAACGCCAGCATGCCGTCGCCCAGGAACTTGTCGACAGTACCGCCATGTGCATCGACCGCGCCGCACAGGATCGCGAAGTGGTGGTTCAGCAGCCTGGCCGCGGCGGCGGCGTCCATCTGCTCCGACAGGGTGGTGAAGCCGGCGATGTCGGTGAACATGACGGTGACGACCGCTTCGCGCGGTTCGGCGATGCCGATCTCTCCGGTGCGCACCAGCTTGGCCACCAGCGAGCGCGGAATATAGGTCGAGAATGCACGCAGACCGATCAGCATGGCATTGAAGGCCGAAGCCTGGTTGTCCAACTCCAGCACCCTGCTGCGCGGCAGGGGGGTCACGCCGTCGAGATCGAAATCGGCGACGCGCGTGGCCTGGCCGGCAATCGCCTGGATCGGGCGCGACAGGCGCTTGCCGAGAAGAATCGCGAGGATGACCGCCACCGCCATCGCGCCAAGTCCAAGCATGGCCGATCCCATGACGCGTTCGATTTCGTCACCGATCTGACTGGTCTTGAAATATGCGCCGAGCGTCCAGGGCCGGTCGCCATAGCCGGTGATCTCACGGGTAATAGCGACGTAAGTGTTCTCTCCGTCCCATGACGTCGAACCGTCCTTGTCGTCAACCTGGATTTCGGCAACCTCGATATCGCGGGTACGCTGCGTGCTGAACTCCGCTTCCGGTTTGCGCGCCTCATATCCGGCGAGAACCGGATCGCCGAAATTGGCGAGCGGCGTCAGCGGCAGGATGCCGTTCTTCAGCGCATCCGGGGAAGCCAGCCGCTGGTCCGCCAGAATGGATCCGTCGCCATCCAGAATGAAGGCATGCGTACCGAAGCGCGACGACAGTTCCTGCGTGATTTTGGACAAGTTCTGCAGTTCCACCGCGGCGATCACCCAGGCCTTCGTGGCGCCATCGCGTGACAGCGGCGCCGAGACGTTGGCGAACAAGCCATATTCGTTGGCCACGAAGGCGCCCCACCTGCGTCCGTCGACCTGCTGGCGCTCTTCAAGAACGGCGCGCACTTGCGGCGATTTCTCGGTCTCGGCGGGGAATTTCCGGATCGTTCCGGCAGGATATTTGGCGTCGTTGTCCCCGGTCACCGCCGCCCCCCTGCAAATCAGGTCGGGTGTGCAGATCAACATTGCGTTCACCCCCGGCGCTGCCGCCAGCGCACTGGCAAGTGCCGCCGACATCGCCTCGTCGTCGATCTGGAACTCGCCCTGCTTGTAGAGCTGCGCGACGCCGTCCACGGCGCTCTCGGCGCGCCCCATCTCGGCGCGCAGCAAATCCTCCATCGCATCGATCAGGAGCGTCGACTGGGCGCCGAGCAGGTCGAAAGTGTTGCGAAGGTTGGCGCCGACCG
>NZ_JBVVQZ010000057.1:0-1755 GCF_055811635.1 Mesorhizobium sp. WSM4806
AACTAATCACTCCCCCCCGGCGGGGGGGGCCCCCCCCCCCGGCCGCGTGGGGGGGGGGGGGGGGGGGGGGGGTGCTTCGGCCCCCCCCCCGGCCCCCCCCCCCGCCCCCCCCCGACCCTGACCATCCGGCGAATTTCGGCCGGCTCTGTTCCAAGGGCTCGGCGCTGGCCGAGACGATCGACCTAGACGGACGGCTGCTCTATCCGGAGATCCACGGTCGCCGCACCGACTGGGACGAAGCGCTCGACCTTGTCGCCTCGACTTTTTCGCGGACCATCGCCGAGCACGGTCGCGACGCGGTCGCCTTCTACGTCTCCGGTCAGTTGCTGACCGAGGATTATTATGTCGCCAACAAGCTGATGAAAGGCTTCATCGGCTCGGCCAATATCGACACCAATTCGCGCCTGTGCATGGCCTCGTCGGTTGCCGGCCACCGCCGCGCCTTCGGCTCTGACACGGTGCCGGGCAGCTACGAGGATCTGGAACTCACCGATCTGATCGTGCTGGTCGGCTCCAATCTCGCCTGGTGCCATCCGGTGCTCTACCAGCGCATTGCCGCTGCCCGGGAAAAACGGCCCGACATGAAGGTGGTACTGGTCGACCCGCGCCGCACGATGACATCAGACATTGCCGACATGCATCTGGCGATCGCGCCCGATGGCGACGTCGCGCTGTTCACAGGGCTGCTCGCCTATCTCGGCCAGCACAACGCGCTGGACCGCACCTATATCACGGCGCACACAACCGGCTTCGGGCAAGCCCTTTTTGCCGCTTCCGCGCTCGACCTTGCCGGCATCGCCGCTGCCACGGACCTCGGCGAGGACGAGCTTGTCCGCTTCTACAGCCTGTTCGCCGCGACGGCGAATACCGTGACCGTCTACAGCCAGGGCGTTAACCAGTCGTCCTCGGGCACCGACAAGGTCAACGCCATCATCAACTGTCATCTCGCTACCGGCCGCATCGGCAAGCCCGGCGCCGGACCGTTTTCGGTGACCGGCCAGCCCAACGCCATGGGCGGTCGGGAGGTCGGCGGCCTGGCCAACATGCTGGCCGCCCATATGGAGATCGAAAACCCCGAGCACCGCGACCGCGTGCAGCGGTTCTGGAGTGCGCCGGCCGTCGCCGAAAAGCCCGGTCTGAAGGCGGTCGAGATGTTTCAGGCGGTAGCCGATGGGCGCATCAAGGCGCTGTGGATCATGGCTACCAACCCGGTCGACTCGATGCCGGACGCCGATGCCGTCGAGGCGGCGATCAAGGCCTGCCCGTTTGTCGTGGTGTCGGACGTGTTGGCCAAGACCGACACGGTCCGCCACGCCCACGTCCGGCTGCCCGCCGCCGCATGGGGCGAGAAGGACGGCTCGGTCACCAATTCGGAGCGCCGCATCTCGCGCCAGCGCGCCTTTTTGGCCACGCCCGGAGAGGCAAGGGCCGACTGGTGGATCGTCGCCGAAGTCGCCAAGCGGATGGGTTTTGACGAAGCGTTTTCGCATCCGTCGCCAGCCGATATCTTTGCCGAGCACGCCGCGCTGTCGGCGTTCGAGAATGACGGCGCCCGCGATTTCGACATCGGTGCGTATGCCGGGGTCGATGGAGAAGACTACGACGCGCTGGCGCCTTTCCAGTGGCCAGCGCCGAGCCAAGGCACCCCCCGGGGGGGGGGGGGGGGGGGGGGGGGGGGGGGGGCGGCGGGGGGGGGGGGGGGGGGGGGGGGGGGCGGGCCCCCCCCCCCCCCCAAGCCCGCACCCCCCAGACACA
>NZ_JBVVQZ010000058.1:0-1586 GCF_055811635.1 Mesorhizobium sp. WSM4806
GAAACTTGCCCGCCGACCCGATCGGCGGTCGAGGCACTTGTACGGCGGATATGAGGTGCAAGAGGCGGGACTTGAACAGTTGTGTGCGTCAAGTTCTTGTGTGGATGCCAGCCGTTTTGCAAGGAAGAACCTGAAGCATTGGACATGTGATCGAGTTCGGTCATGTGTCAGGCCTTGATTTCCGGCCGTTCCATATGCCGCGGGCCGGTATGGTGATCAGGTCCAATCAGCAATGCGAGCTTGCGTGGGCTCTCAACTTGACTCTGGTTTTGCTGACCCCGATCTGATCGATCATTTGCCCATGCAGTTCATGCCTTCCTCACATCCCCGACGTCCCGGTCTCGGCGCGTTGTTGGAAATTACGCAGGCACCGTCGCCGGATTCCGGTAGTCCTCCTGTTTCGTCAGCATGGCCCAGATGCCACGCGCCATCTTGTTGGCCGGCGCGATTGCCACCGGCATGCGCGGTTTCTTTAACATCAAGCGGGCAAGCCAGGAACCGTCGGGCGGGCGCCTCCGAGACGCCCATCGAACCACAGCCATGGCGCCGATGATGAGCAACCGCCGAATATCGCGCTGGCCCATCTTCGATACCTTCCCTAGCCGTTGCTTGCCGCCGCTCGACTTCTGCCGAGGGACCAGCCCGAGCCAGGCGGCGAAATCGCGACCGCACTTGAAGTGCCTCCATCGGCGGCGCAAAGGTTTCAATGGCAAGGGCAGCGATAGGGCCGCCGACACCGGGCATGGTTTGCAAGCGCCGAGATGTTGCAGCTTGCTTGGACAGCGTGTCGATCGTCTTCTTCAATGCCGCGAGCCGGCTGCTCAACTGATCGATCTGGTTAAGTAGAGCGCTGCAGATGTCGCGGACCAAATCCGGCAGGTCTGCGCTCTCGTCCTCGACGATCTCTGCCAGACGTGGCAGGTGGCCGATGCCTTGCGGAGCAACATAACCGAACTCATAGAGGTGCGCGCGCAGTGCATTCACCAATTCGGTTCGCTGATTCACGAACTGCTCTCTGGTGCGAAACACGATAGCCCTGGACTGCTGTTCCTTGGTCTTCGGTTCGACAAAGCGCATTGTCGGTCGTTGCGCTGCTTCGACGATCGCCTCCGCATCTGCGACGTCGTTCTTCTGCCGCTTGACGAACGGTTTGACATAGGCCGGGGCAATCAGTATTGGCTCATGGCCAAGCCGAGCCATCTGACGGGCCCAGTAGTGGGAGCTGCCGCACGCTTCCATCGCCACGACACATGCCGGTTGACTCGCCATGAACTTGCAAAACTGCAGGCGCGACAGCTTCTTGCGGAACACAACCGACCCATCAGCTGCCGCTCCGTGCAGCTGAAAGACGTTTTTTGCCAGATCGACCCCAATGATTGTAACCTTTTCCATGGATGCCTGCCTCTCCTTTGCGTGGCGCTAACACCACAACTTGGCACATTGCGATGCCGTCGGAGAAGGCTGGCATCCACCCCATCTGCAACAATGACGTGGCATTCAGCGGTGACGTTGGCGTGTCCGCCGCGCAGCCCCCGTGTTTAGCGGAGCGGCGGACATGGCGCCGCGTCTCAGGCGGCCAGTGCCCT
>NZ_JBVVQZ010000059.1:0-1454 GCF_055811635.1 Mesorhizobium sp. WSM4806
GTCCAGTGACGGAGCATTGAGGAGGAACAAACAAATGCCAATAGACCGCAGACGTTTCATCCAAGGGGCATCTGGTATTGCGGTATGTGCGATGTCTTACCGGACCCCCCGCGCTGCTGCTCAGTCCTCGGGAGAACTGACAGTCGCACTCAATGGTGGCGAATACGCTAAGGCGTGTATCGACGCCTATGTAAAACCATTCGAAGCCGAGACGGGAATCAAAGTGACCGCGATCACCGACGAAGTACCCAGGGCCAAGCTTGAGCTAATGGTCTCGACCAATAGCGTTTCGGTCGATGTGGTTCCCGTGGCCGCAGCCACATCCGTTCTAGCTCCCGAGAAGGGCTACCTCGAAAAGATTGATTACTCAATCTACAGGAAAGAGGAATTGGACGCGATGCTAGACTTCGCCAATACTCCGTACAGTGTCGGCTCGATTGTCTACGCGTACTGTATGGTCTACAATACCGAGAAGTTCCCAGCTGGCAAACCGCGGCCGGCTACTTGGGCAGATTTTTGGGATGTCAGCAAGTATCCTGGAGTTCGGACGTTGACATCCGGCGTGTACGGGTACGGCCCGTGGGAGGAAGCTCTACTGGCGGACGGTGTGCCTGCTGACGCCATCTATCCTTTGGATATAGACCGAGCTTTCGCCAGCCTGGACAAGATCAAGCCGCATATCCGCAAGTGGTGGACGACCGGGGCCGAGCTCGGGCAGATGCTGCACGATAAGGTTGTCGACTTGGCGCAATCCTTCGACGGACGAGCCGTTTTAATGATCGACCAAGGCGTGCCGATTGAGATGAATCGGAGCCAGTCAAAGCTGACCTGGGAAAGCTGGGGCATCCCGAAGGGCGCCAAAAATCTGCAGAACGCACAGAAATTCATTGAATTCATCACCCGGGCTGACAGGCAGGCTGCTTTTGCGCAGCTCATGCCTTACGGCCCGACCAACCGAAATGCCTTTAAACTAATACCAGAAGATCTCGGACGAAAATTCGCGAGCCACCCTGATTACCTGGGGTCTAGCATAGTAATGAACCCCAAGTGGTACGCTGAGGCGGGACCAGACGGCATGACAAACGTGGAGCGGCTTATCCAGCGTTGGAACGAGTGGATACTGCAGTGATCGTAGATTAAGCGAGAATGGTGAAGGCGGCGAAGAACAGCCCGTCGCCTTCCCGACTGAAATCTGGACGAAGCCGCTTCTTCCGACGCTTTGTTATTGGGAAGTTGTGCGTCTGGCAGACGTGTCCCAGTCGTATTTGAGGATCAGTCGTGACCTTGCATCTAAAGAACATCACCCTGCCAATTGCCGAGGATGAAGCATTGGAGAAAAATCCAGTTCCGGCTCAGATTGAGTTCCGCAGCGTCACCAAGATGTATGGGGCGGTCGCCGCGGTCAGCAATTTGTCGCTGACCGTTCGTCGCGGCGAGTTCCTGACCATTCTCGG
>NZ_JBVVQZ010000060.1:0-1402 GCF_055811635.1 Mesorhizobium sp. WSM4806
CATGGAGCCCGGCTTTCAGGCTATCGTCGGTTGCATGCTGGAGCGGCTGGACGCCAAGAGGCACCAGCTCCCGACCGCCACGCCCAGAATCCCCGCCGGCCGGCCGCGCCAAAGTTAAAACGCAATCAGCCGACCACCACGATTGGCTGAGATGGTAGAAAGCTGGTTATTCTCATTGGTCGCTCGAACAAGCCACTGAGGTCCTGGGCAGGGCAGTGTTGCTATTAAATAAACTCGTCGCATGTGGATGGCGCAGTGTTCTGCAGTCGGTGGATGTTTATTTGTGAGCGCAGGTCTGCACCTGCATCCTTTGGCGCTTTCATACGTTTGGCCGCGAAGAAGATGCTCCGGACCGGCAGCCATGTCGAAAAAAACAACCGACGACGCTTACGAAGATCAAGTGCAGCTTGAGCGGCGGGCCAGACGGCAGGGCCGCGGACGCAATGCCGAATGGCCGTCAGAGATCCAGCCGTGGCTGGAAAGACGTGCTGTGGCGGGTCTTTGCTGAAGTAAACGAGGACCGTGTTATGCTGATCGCGGCCGGGGCCGCATTCTATCTGCTCCTTGCCCTCTTTCCCGCGCTTGCCGCGTTCGTGTCCATCTACGGTTTTGTCGCCGATCCTCAGACCATCGCTGAGCACATTGCGTTCCTTGGCGGCGTACTGCCTTCGGACGGTCTGGACATTATCAGATCTCAGCTTGCGTCCTTGGCCGCTCAGGACACCGGCGCGCTCAGCTTCGGCTTCATGTTCGGCCTTGCCGTCGCACTGTGGAGCGCCAGTAACGGCATCAAGACGCTATTCGAAGCCATGAACATCGCCTACGAGGAGAGTGAAAAGCGCGGCTTTATCCATCTGAATCTTCTGGCCTTGGGCTTCACACTTGGCGCCATCCTCATCGGTATCGGCTTTATCGTCTCGGTGGGGATCGTGCCGGCCATGCTTGCGCTGCTGAACCTCGGCGGTTGGACCGAAGCCCTTGTGCGGATCTTTCGGTGGCCGATGATGCTGATCCTGGTCGGCCTCGGGATCACGCTGATCTACCGCTACGGCCCCAGCCGCGAAAGGGCAAAGTGGCAATGGGCGACATGGGGCGCCTTCCTCGCGGCTGGAGTGTGGATCGCGGTCTCGATAGGGTTTTCCTATTATCTTGAGAACTTCGCCGACTACAACGCGACGTATGGAGCCCTGGGGGCAGTCATCGGCTTGATGATGTGGACCTGGATCTCCGTGATTGTCCTGATTGTGGGGGCGGAGCTGAATGCCGAGATGGAGCACCAGACAGCCAAGGACACCACCACAGGTGCGCAGCAGCCGATGGGTGCGCGAGGTGCCACGGTCGCCGACACGCTGGGCGGATCGGCCGATGCCACAAACCAGCAGTCGCGTTCGGGCGAGCGCAA
>NZ_JBVVQZ010000061.1:0-1133 GCF_055811635.1 Mesorhizobium sp. WSM4806
AGACGGTTGAGCAACCGTGCTTCAAACGGAAGCCGGATTCCAGGGTTTGTTGGTGCGCACCATAGCGTTGAGGGTTGTGATGAGCTTGCGCATGACGGCGACGATGGCGACCTTTGCTACCTTGCCGTTGGAGCGCAGCCGCTGGCGGAAAGCGGCGAAGACGGGGTTATGAACTCCGGCACTGAGCGCGGCCATGTAGAGGACGTTGCGGACAGGCTCGCGGCCACCCCAAATGCATCGCTTGCCTTTGAGCTTGCCGCTGTCATGGTCATAGGGGGCGAGCCCGACCAGGGCGGTGATCTGCCGGTTGGACAGGCGACCCAGTTCGGGTAGCAGCGCGATCAGTGTGGCACTCAGGACCGGACCGACGCTGGGAGTGGAACGCAGCAGGCGGTCGCGCTGAGCCAGAGCGGGATCGGCCGCAATTGCTTGGGCAATGCGTTTGTCGAGTAGCAGGATATCGGCACTGAGCCGGGTCGCACGCCGCTTGGCCAGGCGCTTGAGAGCAGCATCGCGCACGTGCTCGGCCTGATTGTTGACGCGGCTGAGCTCGGCCTGGAGCTGGCGCCGTGCCGTGACCAGTTCGATCACCAGTTGCAGGCTTGGATCGAGCTCCACCGGATGCACCGGTAGCGTCGCCAGGAAGCGGGCGATCAAACGGGCATCGATGCGATCGTTCTTGGCGTTGATGCCGGCTGCACGCGCGAACTGGCGCAGCCTGTGCGGATTGATGCGACGCACCGGAAGTCCTGCTTGCCACAGCGCCTTGAGTACAGCGCGTTCATAGCCGCCGCTCGCCTCAACACCGATGGCACCGATCTCGTTGTCCGACAGCCGCTCGACCAACGCCGCATAACCGGCTTCGGTGTTGTCGACTGTGAACAACTCCCCTGTTTCCAGAATGGCCACGTCCAGTCGATCCTTGGCCACATCGATGCCGACATTAAACGCAATTTGTGTCATCCTCTGATCCCTTCCTTGCTGGTGCGGGGTCGAACCCTGGCAACCGTTCGGGCTATGGAAGATGCGACGGAGCTCCTTGCTCAACCACGGACTCATACCAAGGGGTGTACGGGCTTCCGCCGCAGCGGGTGATCCGGTCATGACCCGGGTCACCCGCCAACCCGATCATG
>NZ_JBVVQZ010000062.1:0-972 GCF_055811635.1 Mesorhizobium sp. WSM4806
TACCCGTTGATCGCAGGCGCGCCGCCGAGATGCGCGTAGAGGATCTTAGACCCCTCTGGAAAGAAGCCTCTCTTCACGAGGTCGATCATTCCATGCATTGATTTGCCCTCATAGACGGGATCGGTAATCATGCCCTCGAGCCGCGCGCACAGCCGGATTGCCCCCTTCGTTTCCTCGGATGGAATGCCATAACGCGGGTACGCGTAGTCCTCCAGCAAGACCACGTCATCCTCGACGAGTTCCGTTCCGAGCTCGACGAGCCTTGCTGTATGTTGGGCAATGCCAAGCACCTGCGCCTTGGTCTTTGCGGGAGTGGCAGAGGCATCGATACCAATCACGTTGCGCTGTCGACCATCCTCGGCGAACCCGACGAGCATGCCGGCATGCGTTGAACCGGTGACCGTGCAAACGACCATGTAGTCGAAGGCAAACCCAAGCTGTTTCTCCTGAGCGCGCACCTCCTCGGCGAACCCGACATAGCCGAGACCGCCGTATTTGTGGACAGAAGCCCCGGCTGGTATCGCATAAGGTCTGCCGCCCCTTGCCTTGACATCATAGAGCGCTTTTTCCCAACTCTGGCGGATGCCGATGTCAAAGCCCTCGTCGACAAGGCGCACCTCTGCACCCATGATGCGGCTCAAGAGAATATTGCCAACCCGGTCGTAGACGGCATTGTCATGTGGAACTCAGCTCCCCTGAACCAGGAGGCATTTCATGCCGACTTTGGCGGCCACCGCTGCCACCATCCGGGTGTGGTTGGACTGCACGCCGCCGACGGTGACGAGCGTGTCGGCATCTGACGCGATCGCATCGGGGATGATGTATTCAAGCTTGCGCAGCTTGTTTCCGCCGAATGCGAGACCAGAGTTGCAGTCCTCGCGCTTGGCGTAGATTTCCACCTTGCCGCCCAGATGCTTGCCGAGCCGGTCGAGCTTCTCGACGGGCGTGGGTCCGAAGGTGAGCGGGTAGCGT
>NZ_JBVVQZ010000063.1:0-970 GCF_055811635.1 Mesorhizobium sp. WSM4806
TCGATCGTGCCCCATGGCGTGGTGTAGGTAACGGCATTGGTCGCCGTGCTCTCCGGCAAGGGCCGGACTGATCAGCGCGCCACTGCCGGCAGGCTGATGAGCGGATCATCGCTCATCTGGCTGATGGTCTCAAGGGTCATGTAGCGCGCCCGCTGCACGGCCCATTCATCATTCTGTTCGAGCAGGAGGGCGCCGACGAGACGGACTATGGCATCGTCATTGGGGAAGATGCCGACGACCTCGGTCCTGCGCTTGATCTCGCCGTTGAGGCGCTCGATCGGGTTGGTGCTATGCAGCTTGGCACGGTGCTCCTTGGGGAAGGTCATGTAGGCAAGCACGTCGGGCTCGGCGTCGTCCATGATGGTGGCGAGCTTGGGCACCTTCGGCCGGATCTGGTCGGCAACGGCGCGCCATTGGGTGCTGGCGGCCTCGGCCGTCTCCTGGGCGAAGGCGGTGGCGATGAAGGCCGAGGCGACGCGGCGGCCGCTCTTGCCGGCATGCGCCAGCACGTTCCTCATGAAATGGACCCGGCAGCGCTGCCATGTCGCGCACAGCACCTTGGTGACGGCCGCCTTGATGCCTTCATGGGCATCGGAAACGACGAGCTTGACGCCGCGCAGGCCGCGGCGGGTCAGCTTGCGCAAAAACTCCGTCCAGATCGGCTCGGCCTCAGACGTGCCGACCTCCATGCCCAGCACTTCGCGCCGGCCGTCTGCGTTGACACCGACGGCGATGATGACGGCGACCGAGACGATGCGTCCGCCGCGGCGCACCTTCAGGTAGGTGGCATCGATCCACAGATAGGGCCAGTCGCCCTCGATGGGCCTGTCGAGGAAGGCCTTCACCTTGCCGTCGATCTCCTCGCACAGCCGGCTGACCTGGCTCTTGGAGACGCCGCTCATGCCCATCGCCTTGACCAGGTCGTCGACCGAGCGCGTCGAGATACCCTGGACGTAGGCCTCCTGGATGA
>NZ_JBVVQZ010000064.1:0-872 GCF_055811635.1 Mesorhizobium sp. WSM4806
CCACGACCTGCTTGGCACCGAGAAGAATGGCGCTGCGGATTGCCATCTGCCCCACCGGGCCACAGCCCCAGATCGCGACGGTATCGGAGGGCTCGATTTCGCACTGGACAGCAGCCTGCCAGCCAGTTGGCAATATGTCGCCAAGGAAGAGGACCTGCTCATCGGAGAGCCCGACCGGTACCTTGATGTGCGTTGCATCGGCAAATGGTACGCGAACATACTCGGCTTGTCCGCCCGGGTAACCGCCGGTCAGATGGGTATACCCAAACAGCCCAGCCGTCGTGTGACCGAACGCCTTGTCGGCGATGTTCTTGTTGCGGTTGGTACGTTCGCAGACCGAAAAGTTCCGGCGCTTGCACTGGTCACATTCCCCGCAAATGATGGTGAAGGGAACGACGATGCGGTCTCCCTTCCTAAGCGCGCCGTTTACCCCGGATCCAACTTCCACCACCTCACCCATCATTTCGTGGCCCATAATGTCGCCGGGCAGAATTGCCGGAATGAGGTTGTGATAGAGGTGCAGATCCGAGCCGCAGATCGCGCAGCTCGTCACCTTGACGATGACGTCGCGCGGGTCCTCGATTTCGGGATCGGTAACCTCATCGCAACGTATGTCTTCTTTTCCATGCCAAACCAGCGCTCGCATGCTTAATCTCCGTAGGCCCGGTTCGCGGCGTCGTGAGAGCGAGCTCGGCCGCTTTCCTTCAGGCTGCGAATTGGCTTTCCGGGGTCCAACCGCGAGGCAGCATCCATGTTCCCCGCCTCCGTTAAAAAACTCAGGCAGGCTCTTGAAAGGTGGGGCTGTTGGCAGTGTCGGAGCGTCGAGAAGGCGGTGGCCGCCCTGCCGGACATCGTTAAGAAGGTCAAGGAAG
>NZ_JBVVQZ010000065.1:0-774 GCF_055811635.1 Mesorhizobium sp. WSM4806
TATGACCGCGCGAAGCAGATGATGCTGATGGAGAGCGATCGGCCCCACGTGCTGCGTGAAATGATCTATGTCTGCAGGCCAGCCGGCGTCATCTCGATCGCGGGCGTGTACAGTGGGGTTGTCGACAAGATCCCGATGGGCCAAGCCATGAACAAGGGCCTGACCTTCAGGATGGGCCAGACCCATGTGAACCGCTGGACCGACGACCTACTGCGCCGCATCGAAGAAGGTCAGATCGACCCGTCGTTTGTCATCACCCACACTGCCGGGCTCGAACAAGGACCCGAGATGTACAAGATCTTTCGCGACAAGCAGGACAGTTGCGTCAAAGTCGTACTGAAGCCATAGGATCAGTGTCATGAACATGCTTAGCAAATTCGGCAATCTCAGCAGACGGCCAAGCGACCCAAAGGTCGTAAAATCTGGCCCGAAGGCGCTCGCGCCCTCCGATATGGTAGCGCGCAAACTCGGATGGTTCAGCATTGCACTGGGCATGGTCGAACTCATAGCCTCCGAGCGCATCGCCCGCGCACTCGGCATACCTGGTAAGGAAGGCGTGATCCGCGCCTATGGAGCGCGTGAACTCAGCAGCGGCATTCTGTCCTTGTCGGCAGACAGACAGTCCGGGCTTTGGAGCCGTGTGGCCGGTGATGGGCTCGACATCGCAACACTCCTATGGGCGTTCCGGCATGACAATCCAAAACGTGACAACGTCGGACTTGCATTGGTGCTCGTTGCCGGTGTGACACTCATCGATTTATTGACGGCGCAAAA
>NZ_JBVVQZ010000066.1:0-742 GCF_055811635.1 Mesorhizobium sp. WSM4806
TAAGCCTGGGAAAGCAATGTCATTCCGGCAGATGCGATCACACCGCAGCCGGCCATCAGCAAAGTATCCTGGAGCGTAGGCCAGACCCATGGGCGCGTGAGGAAGGCAAGACTTGGATGATTGGCGTCTTCAAGGCCGCCCGAGCTCACAAGCGCCGCCAGCGCCGGCGCGCCGGTGAGGAAGGCCAGGTTCTGATAGAAGGTGATAACCGCGGCGACCTCGCTGTCGCCAAGTTTCCTCGCCAAGACCTGGGCCGACGAGTACAGAGCAGCAGCCAGGAGGGTCAACGCAGCTGCCCATTCGAAGACAGCAAGACCCGGTTGCAGCGTTATGATGACGCCGAGCAGACCAACAATGAGCGCGATCAGGGTTGCGGTGTGAGGCCGCTCTCCGAGGAAGAGAATCCCGAGACCTGCAATGATAAGCGGGGCGACGAAAAAGAGTGCGACAGCATCGGCCAGAGGAAGCGCTGCGATCGAGAGATAATAGAAGAGGTATGCTCCAAGCGAGATTACCGCTCGGATGGCGAGCAGCCCGGCTCGCTTTGAGAAAATAGACCGTAGTCTGGCGGTCGCGCCTACCAGCACCAGCAGAATGGGCAATGCGACGATTGATCGAACAGTCATCGCTTGCGTAACGGGATAGGTGTCCGAGAGGCCCTTCAGGATCACGTCCTGCAGTGAGAAGACGAGAACGCCCAGGCAGAGAAAGCCAGTGGCTGCTAGGGACTTGTTCTGCATGG
>NZ_JBVVQZ010000067.1:0-670 GCF_055811635.1 Mesorhizobium sp. WSM4806
GACGATCTGCGCATTCGGACGCCCTATTCGAAGACCGCCCTTCGGGAACTACATGGCATTCCCTGGGCAAGTTGGGACGATGAACTGCGGGCGTGGCGCGTGCCGTTTCGGTCCTATGAGGAACTGCGGCGGCGGTGGCCGGCAATCGAAGAGGCTGCCCGACGTAACGAGCCCGAGGAAAGGAAGCGGCGCCGCGAGGCTGAGAGGGACTCGGAAGCTCAAAGAACCACGCGGTTGCGATATGCTGAACGCCGCCGCCACCGCTATCCGTTGCCAGCTGAAGACTTGCCTCCGATGGGGCGCCCCGTCGCAACAGAGCAGTACGGTGTTGTCGTCTTTACCGATGTGTCAGGTGAAGTCGTCGAACCGCCAGTATTGGCCGCCTTCAATCCACATGCGATGCGGGCAGACTTCGACTACGTGTGGGGAACGTGGCGCTCGGCGACGCTGACGGAACTCATCAAGACATGGCCCGCTCGTCATGAAGCTGGACCGATGGAGCATTCCCGAGGCTGGTGGCAACCAACGCTTGCCGAACTTAGAGTCGCTCGTCGAAATGCGCGTATCATCGAGCGTCGAAGGCGAAACCGCGATCTCGGTCGAGTGTCATAAAACTCGGAACAGCGACCCGATCGGCCCGCTCTCTCCGCCAGAGGCGCAGCCTTTCATC
>NZ_JBVVQZ010000068.1:0-641 GCF_055811635.1 Mesorhizobium sp. WSM4806
GCGACGCCTGGCGTCAATTGGCACGAGTGTGACAAGAAGCTTCTCATCCTAGAAGGACAGGACCTGAGCGGGGCGAACCTGTTCGGTGTTGATTTCACTTCGACCGACCTCAGGAACAGCAATCTCCTTGCGGCAAATCTTGAGAAGGCAACGCTTGTGCGTGCTTCCCTGGCCGACTCGACCGCCAAAGGCGCCCGGTTCGACAGAATCGAGGCCTACAGGACCGACTTCAGCCGTATGGACGCGCAGGGCGCTGTGTTTGCGAGCGCGGAAATGCAGCGCTCGAATTTCCAGGACGCCAATCTGACCAATGTTGATTTCACAAAGGCAGAATTGGGGCGTGCGCAGTTCCATGACGCCGATATCAGCGGCAGCCGCTTCTCGTTTGCCAATCTCGCACGGGCGGACTTCCGAGGAGCGACGTTCACCGCGTCGATAGACTTTGACCGCGCCTTTTTCTTTCTGACCCGTATCGAGGGCGTCGACCTTTCCAATTCGGCGGGTCTGTCCCAGTGGCAGCTCAACATGGCTTGCGGAGACGCCCGGACCGAGTTGCCTTCTGGCTTGACGAGGCCTGAAGATTGGCCCTGTCAATTCCAGCAGGAATAGTTGTCGGCAAGCGAACTGCGGCAATGCTGCAC
>NZ_JBVVQZ010000069.1:0-597 GCF_055811635.1 Mesorhizobium sp. WSM4806
TTCGCCCCGCTCAGGTCCTGTCCTTCTAGGATGAGAAGCTTCTTGTCACACTCGTGCCAATTGACGCCAGGCGTCGCGGCTGCGTGGCAATTGTGAGCAGCAGTGGCGTTCTGCCAAGCAAACAGAGTGCAAACCGCTAGAACCAAGCCGGATGCGCCGTAAGCTCTGGTTCGCCTCAAAGTCATGTTGCTGGACCTCTGCTACTCGCCGACACTCAACCTTACCACATCTGCTGACACTCGAGCCACCGTGACCACCGCCGTCACAGTTAGCGATTTCTCATATTCAAGCTCTTGACCCGAACCAGTCAATGCCGCTGCACGGCGACATCGTCGCCAGAGGGTGGTGAGCGGTCGCCCGTTCTGACCAGCACGAACGAGCATCTTGCGCCAATTCCAGTCATTCGTAGCCTTCCTCCAAACCTGACGTTCGCGCTACGGCTGCCGGCGATCCTGAGCCGACTGTCGGACGGTATGGCCGCCCGGATCCGCCTGGTCAGAGCATATGCATGAGGTAGGGTTGTCGTGCATGCGCCTTTCCGGGAGTTGACACTCTCGACACTGCGCGAGAAAGGGGCGCATCTTCGAGGCGCCCGCG
>NZ_JBVVQZ010000070.1:0-576 GCF_055811635.1 Mesorhizobium sp. WSM4806
GGATCAAATGGCGGAGTGATCGGTATCCAGCCCAAGTTCGAGACGATCCAGCCGCCATACACGGCCAAGTGAAGGTAACGAAACGCATACTGCCCGTAAAAGAGGTAATCGCCTCAGCGATTTTCTCTTCCAAAGTTGCCTCGCTTGCTTCCTTCGCCCGGCGCTCCTCAATCGCTTGGATATTGCGTTTCAGTGCTTGGCTGAGTTCATGCGGAGGTGGCGGAGGCAACGTTGGAGAATCCATGGAACACCCGTTGGATAGCTATCGGTCCTGCCACTCTGGGCAACGTACAAAATCACGGTTATTCGACTTTGTTCCCGACTAGAGCCGCTTCACCTCGCGGATCTTAGGGCGAACAGCCCCGCTCCGCAGATCAAAACTGCACCGAGAACGGTGGTGATCTTCGGCACCTCGTCGAAAAACAGCAGCCCCCAAAGTGGAACCCAGACGATGGCCGTGTACTCGAAGACGGCAACGTTGCCTGCTGGGGCAAGGCGATAAGCCTGGGAAAGCAATGTCATTCCGGCAGATGCGATCACACCGCAGCCGGCCATCAGCAAAGTATCCTGGAGCGT
>NZ_JBVVQZ010000071.1:0-527 GCF_055811635.1 Mesorhizobium sp. WSM4806
TCATGCCCATCGCCTTGACCAGGTCGTCGACCGAGCGCGTCGAGATACCCTGGACGTAGGCCTCCTGGATGACGGCGATCAGCGCCTTCTCGGCCATGCGCCGCGGCTCAAGGAAGCTCGGGAAGTAAGAGCCCTTCCTGAGCTTGGGGATGCGCAGCTCGACGGTGCCGGCCCGCGTCTCCCAGTCTCTGTCGCGGTAGCCGTTGCGCTGGACAAGCCGCAGTGGGTTCTTCTCGCCATGGGCCGCGCCGGTGGCGGCGCCCACCTCCAGCTCCATCAGCCGCTCGGCGGCAAAGCCGATCATCTCGCGCAGGATATCGGCATCGGGGGTCTTCTCTACGAGCGTGCGCAGGTTCATCATGTCGTTGGTCATCGGTGGTTCCTTCGAATCAGGTTGTGTCAGCAACCCAACCCTACCGAAGAACATCGATGACCGCCGCTGCGCCGCTCGCTCGCTACAGCGCTGTTGAGGGCGCTCGCGAGCGGCTTCGCTATCGCCGACCTACACCACGCGGTGGGACACGACC
>NZ_JBVVQZ010000072.1:0-507 GCF_055811635.1 Mesorhizobium sp. WSM4806
GATCGTCATCAGGGATCGTGATGGTCTGTTCCAGTTGGCCGATGGCACCTACAGCGAGCCGGAGCGGGAATATGAGCTGTTGCTGGGGAAAACCGACTAGCCCCTATAATCGGCGGCTTCGGCGAAAGTCGCGGTAGCGACGAGCGCCACCGTCGTCGGCAATCAACCGACGCATCGCGCATTAGCGTTCCCACAGCCTAATCCTTTCGCCATCATATTTTTCACGGCATAAATCGCTCCGCGAACCGGCACTTGCATGATCTGGGAGTTCGCTACCGAGGGAGCGGCATTTGAACCCTGCTTTGTCGTCCGTAGTGGGGAGGATAACCCGCATCCTCCATAGGTAGGCCAGTTCGAAAGATGACGGCCATCTAACACCATCATTTGCGAAAGCGAAGTTGCGGGGAGATGCAAAGTAAGGCGCTACAGTTTGCGCTCGCCCGAACGCGACTGCTGGTTTGTGGCATCGGCCGATCCGCCCAGCGTGTCGGCGACCGTGGCACCTCG
>NZ_JBVVQZ010000073.1:0-480 GCF_055811635.1 Mesorhizobium sp. WSM4806
TGCCGCGGCCTTGGCCCGATCTGCTGGATCACCAGCCCGGCCGCCAGCGAGCCGAGATCGCCGCAATGCTTCAGGCTGCGCCCTTGCGTGTAGCCGTAGAGGAAACCGGCGGCATAGAGGTCGCCGGCGCCGGTGGTGTCGACCAGCTCGCGGATTTTCGTCGCATCGATGGTGACGGTCTCGTCGCCGCGCACGATGACCGAGCCCTTTTCGGAGCGGGTGACGGCGGCGATCTTGCAGCGCCTCGTCGAAGGAGGCGGTCTGGTAGAGCGCCTTGATCTCGTGGCTGTTGGCAAAGACGATGTCGACGGTGCCTGAGCGCATCAGGTCCAGAAACTCGTCGCGGTAGCGGTCGACGCAGAACGAATCCGACAATGTCATCGACACTTCGAGCCCGGCGGCATGGGCGAGCTTCGCCGTCTGCCGGAACGCTTCCTTGGCGCGCGGCGGGTCCCACAGATAGCCCTCGAAATAGGTGAC
>NZ_JBVVQZ010000074.1:0-431 GCF_055811635.1 Mesorhizobium sp. WSM4806
ATCCTCCATCGCATCGATCAGGAGCGTCGACTGGGCGCCGAGCAGGTCGAAAGTGTTGCGAAGGTTGGCGCCGACCGCCAATGCGAGCACGCCGCCGACCGACAGGAACACGAGGCTGCCGAAACTCATCGCCATGATGACTGCGATGGGGATGCGACGCCGCTTCTTTTCGGGGCGGACCAGACGCACTGGTTGTGCGGACATGCTCATGCAGCCAATGTCATAATGCGCCACCGCATTGCAAGCCCGGTGACGACTTTAAGGAGAGGACGCGCCGAAGCATTCGCACCAATGTGGCGCCGATGTTTCCAGCGCCGATGATTCTGATCCTCATAGGGGTGTTCCTTCGTAAATATGGAAGAGCGCCCGCCTCAGTCGCGGACGCGGGCGCCTCGAAGATGCGCCCCTTTCTCGCGCAGTGTCGAGAGTGT
>NZ_JBVVQZ010000075.1:0-419 GCF_055811635.1 Mesorhizobium sp. WSM4806
GAGGACGTGCTGGTCACCGGCGCCGGGCCGATCGGCATCATGGGTGCGCTGGTGGCGCAGTGCGTCGGCGCGCGAAAGGTGGTCATCACCGACATCAACCCGGTGCGGCTGGCGCTGGCGAAAAAACTCGGCGTCCAGCATGTGGTCGACGCGTCGAAGGAAAAGCTGCGCGATATCATGCCGGCGCTCGGCATGACCGAAGGTTTTGACGTCGGCCTCGAAATGTCGGGTGCGGCACCCGCCTTCCGCGACATGATCGACACCATGAACAATGGCGGTAAGATCGCCATTCTGGGCATCGCGCCGACCGGCTTCGAGATCGACTGGAACAAGGTCATCTTCAAGATGCTGCATCTCAAGGGCATCTATGGCCGCGAAATGTTCGAGACCTGGTACAAGATGATCGCGCTGGTGCAGGG
>NZ_JBVVQZ010000076.1:0-401 GCF_055811635.1 Mesorhizobium sp. WSM4806
TAACAGCGCTGCCAGACTGCCTCGGGCAGGACTTCGCGGATCGCTGCCCTGAGCCCCGGATGGTCGTCGGAGACGACGAACTCGACGCCGGCGAGCCCGCGCTGCTTGAGCCCTGTCACGAACGCGCGCCAGCTCGAATGGCTCTCCCGGTTGGCCAGCTCGACGCCGAGCACCTGGCGCCGGCCCTCCCAGTCGACGCCGATCGCCACCAAGACCGCCTGGCTGGCGATCACGCCGGCTTCGCGCGCCCGCTCATAGCGCGCGTCCAGGATGAGGTACGGGTAAGGTTCGGCAAGCCGCTGCTCAAAGAACGCCTTCAGGGCTTCATCCAGCCGCGCCGTCGCCTCGCTCACCGTCGAGGCCGAGAAGGAATGGCCGCACAGTTCCTCGGTGATCGCCTT
>NZ_JBVVQZ010000077.1:0-340 GCF_055811635.1 Mesorhizobium sp. WSM4806
AAGCATTGCGGCGATCTCGGCTCGCTGGCGGCCGGGCTGGTGATCCAGCAGATCGGGCCAAGGCCGCGGCAGAATTTGCGCAGAGAAGCCGAGCAGGCGGGGTTGATCTAGCCGGGCGATTCAACGACAAGCTGCCCGTCTCCCCTCCTGCAGGCCCTGCGGGGAAAGTGCGCGTAAACCGAAATTTTGGATGCGCATCCGCGTGAGGCAGCCCGCGGCATGTCACGATCGACAAGGTTGATGGCGGTGCCGCCCTTCAGTGCGAAGGTTCTGCCGTGCGATATAAGGAAGCGTTCGGATCAGCAGCTCGACCTGTCGCATAGCACCAGCCATCGTCGAC
>NZ_JBVVQZ010000078.1:0-338 GCF_055811635.1 Mesorhizobium sp. WSM4806
AGCCGCTCCAGCATGTTCGTCGACTTCATGTGCTTGTGATGCGGCAGCGGCAGCCGATAGAAGCTCAGCGTCTCCTCGATGTTGTTCTCCACCCAATCCACCAGCTTCGGGTATTTGGCCTGCCATTTGGCGATCCACTGCGCCAGGTCGCGCTTGACCTCGGCTAGGTCGCGCCGGTCATAGAACCATCTGAGCTCCATCAGGCAGTCGTCATCGACCTTGCGCGGCACATAATCGAGCGCGTTTCTGAGGAAGTGCACGTAACAGCGCTGCCAGACTGCCTCGGGCAGGACTTCGCGGATCGCTGCCCTGAGCCCCGGATGGTCGTCGGAGACGAC
>NZ_JBVVQZ010000079.1:0-336 GCF_055811635.1 Mesorhizobium sp. WSM4806
CGCGATCTGGGGCTGTGGCCCGGTGGGGCAGATGGCAATCCGCAGCGCCATTCTTCTCGGTGCCAAGCAGGTCGTGGGCATAGATTGCCTGCCCGAACGCCTTTCCATGGCCGGAGCGGGCGGCGCGGTCACCATCAACTTCCTGGAGGAGAGCGTTGTTGAAAGGCTGAACGAGCTTACAGGCAGCAAGGGGCCAGATAAATGCATCGACGCCATCGGGATGGAAAGTCACGTGTCTTTTCGTCAACCAGACACCGTCTATGACCGCGCGAAGCAGATGATGCTGATGGAGAGCGATCGGCCCCACGTGCTGCGTGAAATGATCTATGTCTGCAG
>NZ_JBVVQZ010000080.1:0-336 GCF_055811635.1 Mesorhizobium sp. WSM4806
CGCGATCTGGGGCTGTGGCCCGGTGGGGCAGATGGCAATCCGCAGCGCCATTCTTCTCGGTGCCAAGCAGGTCGTGGCGATAGATTGCCTGCCCGAACGCCTTTCCATGGCCGGAGCGGGCGGCGCGATCACCATCAACTTCCTGGAGGAGAGCGTTGTTGAAAGGCTGAACGAGCTTACAGGCGGCAAGGGGCCAGATAAATGCATCGACGCCATCGGGATGGAAAGTCACGTGTCTTTTCGTCAACCAGACACCGTTTATGACCGCGCGAAGCAGATGATGCTGATGGAGAGCGATCGGCCCCACGTGCTGCGTGAAATGATCTATGTCTGCAG
>NZ_JBVVQZ010000081.1:0-320 GCF_055811635.1 Mesorhizobium sp. WSM4806
GCCGTCTGCCGGAACGCTTCCTTGGCGCGCGGCGGGTCCCACAGATAGCCCTCGAAATAGGTGACGGCGGCGCCCGAAGCCTTGTCTGCCTCGACGTCCTCCGGTCCGAGCTCGACGCAGGCGCCGAGGTAGGTGTTCATCGAGCGCTCGCCGTCCGGCGTGACGAAGATCATCGAGCGCGCCGTCGGCGGTTCGCCGTTGAGCGGCCTGGTGTCGAAGGCGACACCCTGCGCATGCATGTCGTGGGCGTAGATTTCGCCGAGCGTGTCGTTCGAGACCTTGCCGAAGAAGGCGGCGCGGCCGCCGAAGCTGGCGACGCC
>NZ_JBVVQZ010000082.1:0-305 GCF_055811635.1 Mesorhizobium sp. WSM4806
GCCGAGCCGGGCATCTGGATGGAAGAAGTGCCGGTGCCGGAAATCGGCCCGAACGACGTTCTGATCAAGATCAAGAAGACCGCGATCTGCGGTACCGACGTCCACATCTACAATTGGGACCAGTGGGCGCAGAAGACCGTGCCGGTGCCGATGGTGACCGGCCACGAATTCGTCGGCACCGTCGCCGACTTCGGCGCGGCGGTCACCGAATACAAGATCGGCCAGCGCGTTTCGGGCGAAGGCCACATCGTCTGCGGCCATTGCCGCAATTGCCGGGCGGGCAGGGGGCATCTGTGCCGCAACAC
>NZ_JBVVQZ010000083.1:0-298 GCF_055811635.1 Mesorhizobium sp. WSM4806
GCCAGCCGGAGAATGCAGCGGCTCAGGATAAAATGCTGATCTGCAGCGATCCTTGGCGCCCCCCTCTGTCCTGCCGGACATCTCCCCCACAAGGGGGGAGATCGGCAGCTTGGCCGCTCCGCTCAATCCTGCAACTTAGACAATTGGCGAAAGCCGGGATCACAGCCGATCTCCCCCCAAGTGGGGGAGATGTCCGGCAGGACAGAGGGGGGCGCTGTCCCGCCGGCGTCAAAGGTTCAGCACCGTCGTGGCGCTCGACCGAACTGTGTCAAGGCTCTACCCGACAAACGCGCGCTCG
>NZ_JBVVQZ010000084.1:0-294 GCF_055811635.1 Mesorhizobium sp. WSM4806
CATCGCGCTGGAGCGCTACCTGATCATGGGCATGACCGCAGGCGCGGTGAAGTAGCGGTTGCTTCTTTGATGCCGGCGGGACAGCGCCCCCTCTGTCCTGCCGGACATCTCCCCCACGAGGGGGAGATTGGATGTCGCATTGGCTTTCGCCAATCCCAACGGTTGTAGGCAATCGGGACGCGGAAGCTGCCAATCTCCCCCCAAGTGGGGGAGATGTCCGGCAGGACAGAGGGGGGCGCGAAGGATCGCTACGGCTTTCATCCTGCACCACTGCAACGCCCGAATAGAGCGTCT
>NZ_JBVVQZ010000085.1:0-274 GCF_055811635.1 Mesorhizobium sp. WSM4806
GACTTAGACGACGCCCTTCCAGTGGGTAAGTTCACCGTCCTCACCGGGGAAAACCACGCAAAGGCCGTCTCAGATCGGCGTGCACCGCTCGTGCTGGAAGTCGACGGGGTGCGCCATCCCCTCACCCCTCCGGGACTGACGATTGGCCGTGGGTCTGACGCCGACATCCGCATCAACGATCCGGGTATCTCTCGCCTCCATGCTCGTATCAACGTCTGGCCCCAGGGCAACGACATTGGTTTGTCCATTGAGGACCTCGACTCCACCAATGGGG
>NZ_JBVVQZ010000086.1:0-270 GCF_055811635.1 Mesorhizobium sp. WSM4806
GCCGCGTCTCAGGCGGCCAGTGCCCTCAGGTTCTCCTTCTTGTGCTCGCGCAGATGATCCATGTTGAGGTAGCGGGTCGCCTTGAGCCAGGTTCTCGTGGATCTCCACCGCCAATGCCCGAACCAGCCGCAAGCAGCTCTGCGGGTTGGGGAAGATCCGAACGACCAGGGTGCGCCACTTGATCTCCTGGTTCAGCCGCTCCAGCATGTTCGTCGACTTCATGTGCTTGTGATGCGGCAGCGGCAGCCGATAGAAGCTCAGCGTCTCCTC
>NZ_JBVVQZ010000087.1:0-268 GCF_055811635.1 Mesorhizobium sp. WSM4806
ACGAGATTAGCTGCAGTCTCGTGGGCTCGGTCTTCATCATCGCGCTCGGCCTCGGCATGGCCTCCAAGGTGGCGCTGGCGGTCGTCATGGTGTTCTTCGTCGTCTTCGCCAACGCCTTCCAGGGCGTGCGCGAGGCCGACAGGGCGATGATCGCCAACGCCCAGATCCTCGGCGCTTCGCCCTACCAGATCACCCGCACCGTCATCATCCCGTCGGCGATGAGCTGGATCCTCGCCAGTCTTCACGTCAGCTTCGGCTTCGCGCTGGT
>NZ_JBVVQZ010000088.1:0-263 GCF_055811635.1 Mesorhizobium sp. WSM4806
GCGCGCTATGAGCGGGCGCGCGAAGCCGGCGTGATCGCCAGCCAGGCGGTGCTGGTGGCGATCGGGGTCGACTGGGAGGGCCGGCGCCAGGTGCTCGGTGTCGAGCTGGCCAACCGGGAAAGCCATTCGAGCTGACGCGCGTTCGTGGCAGGGCTCAAGCAGCGCGGGCTCGCCGGCGTCGAGTTTGTCGTCTCCGACGACCATCCGGGGCTCAGGGCAGCGATCCGCGAAGTCCTGCCCGAGGCAGTCTGGCAGCGCTGTTA
>NZ_JBVVQZ010000089.1:0-245 GCF_055811635.1 Mesorhizobium sp. WSM4806
TCACCGAATGGGTGCAGTTCCGTGCGCTCGACCTCGACCGGCTCAAGGCGACTATGGCCCAGCCTGTTGTCGTCGACCTGCGCAACATCTACCGTCCCGAAGACATGGCGGCCGCCGGCTTCACCTATGAGAGCGTCGGCCGGCCGCCGGTGCAGGGCTGATCCTCACAAGGGCTGATCCTCACATCCTGTTGTCGACCGGAATCCGTCATGGCCGGGCTTGTCCCGGCCATCCACGTCTTGTTC
>NZ_JBVVQZ010000090.1:0-242 GCF_055811635.1 Mesorhizobium sp. WSM4806
GTGCAAGGCGTGTCGACGCGCAAGGTCAAGGCGATCACCGAGGAACTGTGCGGCCATTCCTTCTCGGCCTCGACGGTAAGCGAGGCGACGGCGCGGCTGGATGAGGCGCTGAAGGCGTTCTTTGAGCGGCGGCTTGCCGAACCTTACCCGTACCTCATTCTGGATGCGCGCTATGAGCGGGCGCGCGAAGCCGGCGTGATCGCCAGCCAGGCGGTGCTGGTGGCGATCGGGGTCGACTGGGA
>NZ_JBVVQZ010000091.1:0-238 GCF_055811635.1 Mesorhizobium sp. WSM4806
GCACCGGCTGCGCGGCCGCGGCGAGGCGACGGAGGTCTTCCAGCTTGGCAAAGTCGCGACGTCAGCATCGCCCCCTACGGACGTTCACCGCGCTCAAGCGGGCTGAGTAACATGCCGACAAGGCGACCGACCCGATGGCGCAGTGGGACAGCAAGGAGGCCCTCGATCTCTACACGAAGTCGATGGCCACGACCGACGCCGGGCAACGCAAGGCACTGTTCAAGCAGCTCCATGCACT
>NZ_JBVVQZ010000092.1:0-233 GCF_055811635.1 Mesorhizobium sp. WSM4806
CAATTGATGGCTCAACCTTAAATGACTGCAAATTATCTATAGATACCAATCATCGCAAATATCCAAAAACTATTATAGAAAGTGGTCGTATCGGTATTCCTAATAAAGGAGAATGGACAAATAAACCACTACGTTTCACTGTTAAAGGCAATCCATATGTCTCTAGAATGCGCAAATCAGATTTTCAAAATCCCGACGATACATGGAAATAAAAAAAGGGAGCAGGATATTAT
>NZ_JBVVQZ010000093.1:0-231 GCF_055811635.1 Mesorhizobium sp. WSM4806
ATCTGATCAACATGCTGCTCGACAGCGCCCCCCCGGGGGGGGGGGGGGGGCGGGGGGGGCGGGGGGGGGCGGGGGGGGCGGGGGTGGGCGGGGGGGGGGGGGGGGGGGGGGGGGCGCCCCCCCCGCGGGGGGGGGGGGGGGCGGCCGGGGGGGCCGGGGGGGGGGGGCGGGCGGCGGCGGCCCCCCACACCGCACGCGGGGGGGGGGGGGGGCGCGGCGCGGCCGGCTAAG
>NZ_JBVVQZ010000094.1:0-230 GCF_055811635.1 Mesorhizobium sp. WSM4806
CGGGGGGGGGGGGTTCCATCTCCGGTGGGGGGGGGGGGGGTTGTCTTTTTCTTATATTTTGGTGTGGGCGGTGTTTTTTTTTCCCCCGCCCCCCTCCCCCGGGGTTGTTTGGGGGGGGCGCCCCCCCCCCCCCCCCAAACCCCCCAAACTGGGTGGATTTGGGCAGCCGGATGGGGGGAGTGATGGGGAAAATTATAGCCCGGATGAAGATTTAAGTAGGCCGCAATAAT
>NZ_JBVVQZ010000095.1:0-229 GCF_055811635.1 Mesorhizobium sp. WSM4806
GTCCTGGGGGGGGGGGGCGGGGGGGGGGCGGGGCCGGGGGGGGGCGGGGGGGGGGGGGGGGGGGGGGGGGGGCCGCCCCGCCCCGCGGGGGGGGGGGGGGGCGCGGCGGGGGGGGGGGGCGGGGCGGCGGGGGGGCGCGGGCGGGGGGGGGGGGGGGGGGGGGAGAGAGGGGGGGGGGGGGGGGGGGCCACCACACACACAACCCAAAAACAAAAAATAAAAATAAAAA
>NZ_JBVVQZ010000096.1:0-228 GCF_055811635.1 Mesorhizobium sp. WSM4806
GCTCGCTACAGCGCTGTTGAGGGCGCTCGCGAGCGGCTTCGCTATCGCCGACCTACACCACGCGGTGGGACACGACCCCGCCATCCGCCGCTTAGAGAAGTCTAGGGCCATTGGGATGGACTGGCGAGGACCAAACGTGGCGAATTATCTGACACTGCCTACGACTACATCGAAGGGTCGGATCAGGGTGGTCGTGGAAACACCGCGTGGCGCCGAAGCAAAGTTGAC
>NZ_JBVVQZ010000097.1:0-213 GCF_055811635.1 Mesorhizobium sp. WSM4806
CCGCAAGAGGCCCAGCCGGACGACGTGTGGCATCTGGACGAGGTGGTCATCACCATCGCCGGAAACACTGGTTCAAAACCGCCGCAACACCAAGGCAGCCAGGCAGTGCTGACCCAGTTTCTGAGGGCACCGCTCCGAAGCGGAGGATCACCGACAAGCTGCGCTCCTATGGTGCGGCGCACCGGAACAACCGCGCCGAGAATTCACATGTGC
>NZ_JBVVQZ010000098.1:0-204 GCF_055811635.1 Mesorhizobium sp. WSM4806
CCGTCGATGATGGCGTTCTGTACGTTGAGACCTTTGGCTGCCTCGACCAGATCGCGGTATTTGGAGGTCCAGTCGAGACCGCGGCGGGTGAAGATACGCGCACCGCCGGGCGTCGATGATGATCTGGGAGCGGTAGCCGTCGAATTTGGCTTCATGCATCCAGTCATCGCCTTGGGGCGGCTTGGCGACCAAGGTAGGCATCAT